>NZ_BCRA01000013.1 GCF_001552355.1 Microbacterium resistens NBRC 103078 | reverse complement strand
GGGGTCCGGGCCTTCGCCCGCCGCGCAGGGTCCCGCCCGCACGGAAGGCGCGCCGTCGGCGCCCCGTCGAAGGCGGAAGAAGGTCGGACTCATCGTCGGGATCGCCTCCGTCGCCGTGGTCGCGCTGGTGGCGACGGTCGCGGTCGTGATGGTGCGTGGCCTCGGTGCGCCGAGCAGCGCACTGCCGACGCAGGCCACGAAGGCCGAGGGCCGCGCCGTCGCGGTGACCGCTCCCCTGACCGGGCTCGATCGCGACGAGCCGCTCACCTTCCCCGCCTCGTACGATTTCGACGCGGAGACGATGACGAGGGGCTCCGACGCGACCGACGTCGGCTGGGCGTTCGAAGTGTTCCTCGACCCGACGCTCACCAAGCGCGGTGATCTCATCGTCGGCCAGAGCAGGCCGGGTGACGACCTGCGGATCTGGCCGAGCGAGAGCCGTGAGCTTCGACGCGTGGATGACGAGACGGTGTCGGTCGACGTGATGTCCGACGACGCCGACCACGGGACGTGGGGGCTCGAGCCGGAGTACTACCTCGTGCGGCACGTCGACGAGCACGGCGAGCCGCTCGAGACCCCCGTGGTCACGAAGTTCTCCGCCGCGCCCAGCCCGATCGCCGCACCTCGCGTGCGGGTCGACTCGGAGGACGCCACCGGCGACCTTCAGCTCTCCTGGTCGCCGGTGCCCGGGGCGACGGAGTACATCGTCGTCGGCAGCCACGAGCAGACCTCGAGCGACGACGGCACCGGGTTCCGTCAGTACGAGGTGCTCGGCACGACCGACGAGCTCACCTGGTCCAGCGCCGAGCTGGAGCAGCTGGGCCGTGCCAGCAGGCAGAACTCCTATCTGGAGCTGTTCGACGGGCAGTCCGCCGACTCGATCCTCGGACTCGGGGACCTGTCCACCCTGTCCTTCGTCCACTCCGGCTACCGCTGGGGCGTGATCGCCTCGAACGGCACCGACCGCTCGAGCATCGGCGACGCGGATGCGAACTCCCTCATGGAGACGCTGCCGTACGAGACGGCGACGTTCTCGATGGGTCAGAGCATCTTCCGGCCGGAGGAACTGCCGACGCTGACGACCCGCTTCGCGTTCACGAGTCTGGACGGACAGATCCGTGAGACCCAAGCGGTCATCCCCGAAGGCGGAGTCGTTCCCGCCCAGCACGTGCCCGGCGCGATCGACGTCCACATCCAGGGCATGGGCACCAAGCTCGACTGGACGGCGACACTGGTCACACCCGATCCGTCCTTCGACGCCGAGGCGTTCCGGGTGGACTACAACGCCCGGGCGGCCGCCGCGGCGCCCGCCACGGGCGGCGCCGCACCCATCGTGAAGACGCTGGAGCAGGTCAAGGAGGACGTGAAGCCGAAGACGGAGCCGGCGGCGGTCGACTATCCGGTCTACGGATCCGACGAGTTCGTCCGCTTCCTCGCAGGCCACTTGATCAACGGGACCGCAGACATCGACGTGACCGAGTACGCCAACGCCCCGGGGGCGCAGACGGTCGCTGATGCGTTCTTCGAGGCGGAGACGCAGAACCCGTACGCTCTCGACGTGCGCAGCTACTCGTACGACACCCGCTGGAAGGGCGACAAGAGCGTGGTGCACGTGGAGTACAGCATGAAGAGCGCAGAGCGCGAGCGCCTGCAGCAGCTCACCAAGAGCTGGGTCGAGCAGACGGTCGCGGCGGTCGCGCCCGAGGGGATGTCTCCGCGGGACAAGGCCATCGCGCTGAACGACTTCCTCGCTGCCAACACGGAGTACGACCGCGCGGCGCTGGAGGCGAGCGACGACGAGCGCGACATCATCTACTCCTACGCCTGGCGGGTCGACGGCGTCATCGAACACGGCGCGGTCGTCTGCGGCGGTTACGCCACCGCCTACAGCGCTCTCATGAACGCCGCGGGGGTGCCCACCGTCTACGTCAGCGGAACCGTGCTCTCGGGCGGACGGCATGCCTGGAACAAGGTGCAGGTCGACGGAGCCTGGTACGCCGTCGACACCACCTGGAACGACTCCGCGGATCCGAATCGCTACCTCCTGATCCCGGACTCGGGCTTCACCGGCGACGCGCAGCGCACCGAGGACGCCTATTGGATCCGCGACGACCTGCAGTCCGCCTACCGGACCCCCTGAGCTCGGACGCTGACCGTCGGTTTTCCCCCTCCATCGCGACTCGCGGCCGCCGGAGAGTTCTCTGTTACGGCGATTGTTTCGGCGGGGAGGACGACATCGCCGGCGTCGGGATAGCATCTCCCCGTGGCCCTGACCTGTCGTTGTCGTTCCTGAGCGCGTTCCGCGCCTCTTCGACGACCTCAGACCACTTCGCGCAACCCCTGCGCCCCGTCCGTTCAGGAACCCACCGTGCGCTACGCCGCCCACGTCGCCGACCTCGTCGGCGCCACTCCCCTCGTCCGACTGTCCGCCGTGACCGCGGGACTGTCCGCCACCGTCCTCGCCAAGGCGGAGTACTTCAATCCCGGCGGGTCCGCCAAGGACCGCATCGCGCGATCGATCGTGGACGCCGCGGAACGCGACGGGCTGCTCCGCCCGGGCGGGACGATCGTGGAGGCCACGAGCGGCAACACGGGCGTGGGACTCGCGCTGATCGCCGTCCAACGCGGCTACCGGATGGTGTTCGTCGTCCCGGACAAGTTCGACGGCGCCAAGGTTGCGACGCTGCGCGCCTACGGGGCCGACGTCGTCGTGACACCCGCCTCGGTGCCGCCGGAGCATCCCGAGTCGTACTACTCCGTCGCCGCTCGACTGGCCCGGGAGATCCCCGGCGCGTTCCACCCCAACCAGTTCGCGAACCCGAACGGCCCGCGGGCGCACTACGAGACGACCGGACCGGAGATCTGGTCCGACACCGACGGCCGGGTCACGCATTTCGTCGCCGGCATCGGGACCGGGGGGACCATCAGCGGAACCGGCCGATACCTGAAGGAGGTCGGCGCCGGGCGGGTGCAGGTGATCGGCGCCGATCCCCACGGCTCCATCTACGCCGACGGAGGCCCGATCCACCCCTACCTCGTCGAGGGCGTGGGCGAGGACTTCCTCCCGGACACCTTCGACGCCTCGGTCGTCGACCGGTACGAACGGGTCTCCGATGCCGAGGCGTTCGCGATGACACGCCGCCTCGCCAGGGAAGAGGGCCTGCTGGTCGGAGGTTCCAGCGGCATGGCCGTGGTCGCCGCGCTGCGGGTGGCCGAGGGACTGACCAGCGACGACGTCGTCGTCGTGCTGCTCCCCGATCACGGACGCGGCTACCTGGACAGGGTGTTCGACGACGACTGGATGACCGGGCACGGGTTCGCCGTGCGCCCCGCGCACACCGAAGGAGACCGCGCATGACCATCGAAACCCGCCACACCGCCACGGCCGCCATCCACGCGGGCCAGGCCGCCGATCCGCAGACCGGGGCCGTGATCCCGCCTCTGCACCTGTCGACGACGTTCGTCCAGGACGGGATCGGCGGACTCCGCCAGGGATACGAGTACGGACGCAGCGGCAACCCCACCAGGGACGCGCTCCAGGCCCAGCTCGCCGCGCTGGAGGACGGCACGCACGCCTTCTCCTTCGCCTCGGGTCTGGCCGCGGAGGACAACCTGCTCCGGGCGGTGCTGAAGCCGGGCGACCACGTGCTGCTCGGCGACGACGTGTACGGCGGCACCTTCCGGCTTCTGTCGCGGGTCCTCGGCGCCTGGGGCGTGACCGTGCAGGTCGTCGACATGAGCTCGCTCGACGCCGTGCGCGACGCGGTCGCCGCCCGGCCCCCGCGCGTGCTCTGGGTGGAGACGCCATCGAACCCGCTGCTGCGGATCTCGGACATCGCGGCCCTCGCGGAGATCGGCCACGCCGCCGGATCGGTGGTCGTGGTCGACAACACGTTCGCGACCCCGGCCCTCCAGCGTCCGCTGACCCTCGGCGCCGACGTGGTCGTCCACTCCACGACCAAGTACCTCGGAGGACATTCCGATGTCGTGGGCGGAGCCGTTGTGCTGCGCGATGAGGAACTCGCCGCGGAGATCGGCTTCCTGCAGTATGCCGTGGGCGCCGTGTCCGGCCCGTTCGACGCCTGGCTGACGACGCGCGGGATCAAGACGCTGCCGGTGCGGATGCGTCAGCACGGCGAGAACGCTCGGACCGTGGCCGAGTTCCTGGACGCCCACCCCGGCATCGCACGCGTCTACTACCCGGGCCTGCCGTCGCATCCCGGACACGACCTGGCGGCGCGTCAGATGAGCGGCTTCGGCGGGATCGTCTCCGTGGCGCTGGGGTCCGGAGCGGCTGCCCGGCGCTTCGCGGAGTCCACCCGTGTGTTCCAGCTGGCCGAGTCGCTGGGCGGCGTAGAATCGCTCGTCAACTACCCCGATGCGATGACGCACGCCTCTGTGCGCGGCACCGACGCCGCGGTCCCCGTGGAGGTCGTCCGGCTGTCGGTCGGGCTGGAGGACCCGTCGGATCTCCTCGCCGACCTGGAGCGCGCCCTGCATCCCGCGCCGTGAGCCCGGGCCGGAGGCCACGGAGTGCGGACCAGCGCCGCCCTTCCCTCCCCTAGCCTGCGGCGGGGAACCAACGATCCAGCCATTCGAGCATGATCCGGTTCACCCCCTCCGGGTCCTCTCGCTGCGTCCAGTGCCCCGTGTCGATCATCCGGCGCTCCAGCGTCTCCACGAACTGAAGCATGCCGTCGGTGCGGTCCGGATGGCAGATCGCATCCTTTCGCGCGGCGATCAGCAGCGTCGGAACGGTTATCCGCTGCACTCGTCCGCCCGGGTGGAGCCGCTCGTTCTGGATCTGCGACGTCGCCTCCAGGCTGCGGTACCAGCCGAGAGGCCCGCCGAACCCGGTCCGCGCGAACGTCTCGGCGTAGTAGTCGAGCTCGTCGTCGTCCAGCAGCACCTCTCCCGCCCAGCCCGCCTCGTCGTCGGCGAGACGGTGGCTGTAGGCCATCGTGTCCGCGTCCTGCACGCCGGTCGTCGAAAGCGTCGTGCCGTGCCCGGCATCCCGCCGGAAGAAGAAACGGAAGGTTCGCGCGGGATCCCGTTCCATCAGTTGCTGCGCATCGGCTGTCTGGTAGTGGGCGACGTAGTTCCGCGGCCCGAAGGCGCGCTCGTTCGCGGCCAGCGGTCCCTCGACGCTGAAGCCATACGGGGTATTGAGCGTGATGACCCCGGCGACGCGCTCCGGATGCAGCTGCGGCGTGCACCAGGAGAGCATGCCCCCGAAGTCGTGCCCCACGATGACGGCGCGCTCATAGCCGGCGTCGTCGATCAGGCCGACGATGTCGGCCGTCGTCTCGCCGATGTGGAACGACTCGGGGTCCTCCGGGCCCGTCGATCGCCCGTAGCCGCGCAGATCCGGCGCCAGGACGTGGAAGCCGGCGTCGGCGAGCGGTCGGAGCTGGTGCCGCCACGACGCCGCCAGCTCCGGGAACCCATGGCACAGCACGATGCAGACGTCGCGGGTGGGCCGGGCGGGCCTCGCCTCGTAGACCGCCAGGCGCATGCCGTTCGTCTCCACGAACCGGGGCTCCGGCAGAAGCGGAAGCGTGGGAGCTCGGTCTCCGATCGATGTGTCCGGGTGAGGTGGCATCGTCATCGTTCCTTTCGTCCGTTCCCCGGTGCGCCGTCCGTGCACCGGGGTCATGAGAGCACCACGTCTTCCGGTGCCGGCTCGCGCAGACGCCTCCAGAAGTCCTCCATGGTGAACGGGTTCGCGAGGATGACCTCGCCCTTGGCGTTGCGGTAGTACGTCGTGGCTCGCGTCTCGCGCGCCCAGACGGAGTCAGCGAGGACCTCGCGGATCTCGGTCCCCCAGCGCTCCCACGCATCGCGGCGGACGTCGATGCTGCGGGCGTCGTTCTCGAAGAGCATCTGCAACGACTCGATCACGTAGTGGACGACCGTCTCGACCCCGAAGTTCTGGCCTCCGCCGTGCGAAGGGTTCGAGTGCGGGCCCGAGGTGATGAACAGGTTCGGGAATCCGGGCACCTGACACCCGTTGTAGGCGAGCGGAGAATCGCCCCAGACCTCGCGGAGGGTCTGCCCCTCGCGTCCCGTGATCGTCCAATCGGACAGGTACGTCAGGTCGAAGCCCGTCGCGTACACGATCACATCCACCTCGTGAAGCTCTCCGTCGCCGTCCACGATGCCCGTCGGGACGACCGCGCGCAGGCCACTCGTGACGAGCGTGGACGTCTCCTTCTTCAGCGTCGAGTAGTACCGGCCGGGATCGCGGACGGGACGCTTGCCGAAGGGCGCGAACCCTGGCGTGAGCTTCGCCTTCAGGTCAGGCCGATCGGCGAAGCTCGTGTCGAGGTAGTCCAGGTACAGCTGCAGAAAGCGGTCGTTCGCCTCGCTGATGGACCTGTCATGCGTCGTCGCCCAGGCCTCGTCGTAGCGGACGACGGGATAGATGGCGTCGCCGATCGGCAGGAAGGTGTGCAGTCGTGCCCAGGTCGCGTATGTCGGCAGGTGTCGCTGACGCCACAGTTCGGACGGTGTGTAGCCCTCGCGGCCGGCCGGCGACATCACCCAGTGCGGCTGCCGCTGGAACAGAGTGAGGGACGAGACCTCGTCGGCCAGGGCATCCACGATCTGGACACTCGTGCACCCCGTGCCCACCACTGCGAGGCGCTTGCCCCGGAGGTCGGCCCCGTGGTCCCAGTCGGCGGAGTGGAACCACTCCCCCTCGAAGCTGTCGATCCCCGGAACGTCCGGCAGCCGGAAACGGGTGAGGTAACCGGCGGCGGTGACCACGGCGTTCGCGGAGATCACCGTCGACGAGCCGTTCCGCGTGCCGCTGATCGTCCACTCCCCGCGGTCGTCGTCCCAGCGGAGGTCCGTCACCTCCGTGTCGAAGCGGATGTCGTCGAGGATCCCGTACGTGCGCGCGACCCTCTCCAGATAGTCCCGGAACTGCACGCCGTCGGGGTACGGGTGGGTCCAGTCGCGGTTCACCTCGAAGGAGAACGAGTAATAGCGGCTCGGCGTGTCGACGCCCACGCCCGGATAGGTGTTCAGGTTCCACACCCCTCCGAGGGACGACTGCTTCTCCAGCACCACGGCGTCGATCCCCGCCTGCTTGGCCGCGATCGCCATCGCGATCCCGGCCATGCCGGCGCCGATGATCGCCAGCCGGAAGCCGGAAGGGGCGCTCCGCGTCCGGGGGACGGTAGGGACGAAGGTCGCGAACCCCGCCTGCTCCTTGAGGAACGGCGACGATTCCGCCTCCACGGTCCATCCGACCAGAGCGCCGGCGAGCCGCGCGAACGTGTCGTCGTCGAGACGACGCCCCTGTGCGAAGTCCACGTCCGGCGGATCGGTCAGCGACTCCTCCGCCCAGGCGTGGAGCTCCTGTTCCGCGGCGGCGGGGAGGCGGGAGAGGACGCCACCCCTGGTGGGTTCGTACGTGAGCTTCGCGAGAAGCGGCTCGGCTCGGCCCATGTCGCCGGTCACGGAGACGAGGGTCGCCAGGAGGACCGCCGGGTTGACCCCGGCGAGGTGGTGGCGGAGGCTCCGCCGGTCGGTGGTCGTGGTCATCGATTCGCTTTCGTTGTGCGCGCCGTCGGCGAGGGAGTGGCCTCTCGCTCCTCGGAGCCGGAGGGATGGACGAGGATCTTCACGTGCTGCTCCGGGTCGCGGAGGTCGTCGAACGCCTGTCGGACCCCCTCCAGGTCGACGTGACCGGTGACGAGGAGGTCGGTGTCGACCCGCCCCGCGGCGAGCCGCGCCAGGGTCGTACCGTACGGGTCGCCGAGGGGTCCGGAGCCGAAGTTGATGACGAGCTGGTGCCATTGCGCGATCACGGGCACGAAGGTCTCCTCGGAGAAGGGCGACGCGACCACCTGGATGCGGGATCCTCGCGGGAGAGTCCGCACCAGCTCGTCCAGTGCTCCGGCTCGTCCGCTGCATTCGAACGCGAGAAGACGTGACGGGGAGTCCCTCAGCGCGGCGACGGGGCCTCCCTCTGTCGGCGGCGCGGCGACCCGGCTCGACCCCATGATGGAGGCGAGCGCGCGCCTGCGCGGAGACGGCTCGACGACGGTGATGTCCTCGCATCCCCGCTCCCGCAGCGCCAGGACAACGCCCAACCCGATGGTCCCGGCCCCGATCACGAGCGCCCGGTCTCCGGCCGTGTAGCCGGACCACTGCACGTGCATCTCCCCGACATGGAGGGGCTCCGCCAGTGCTGCCGTGTCGAAGGAGATCCCGTCGGGGAGGCGACGCACCCAGGTCGCATCGACGACGATCAGTTCCGCGAATCCTCCGGGGTACGCGTTCGAGTAGCCGATGATCGACGCCTTCCCCTTCCCCTGATCGGTGACGATGCCCAGGCCGGCCACCCGGTCGCCGAGCACGAGGCCTTCGACGCCGGCGCCGACCTCCTCGATCACGCCGGCGAACTCGTGACCCGGCACGACCGGGAGGGACGGGTCGAACACGGACAGGGTGTTCCCGCCCTCGCGCGAGACGCGGACGAAGCGGTCGGGGTCTCTTCGCATACTGAGGTCGCTGCCGCAGATGCCGCAGCTCTTCACGCGAACCAGGACCTGACCGGGACCGAGCGGCGGCGGAACGGAGACCTCGCGCACCTCGATCTCGCCGTTCAGGATCGTTGCGGCCCTCATCGTCGTCATCGTGACCTCCTGCTCGCGTCGTGGTCGGCGGTGTCCGGATGCGTGCCGGTCGAGACGGAATCGACGCGGCGGGGACCCGGACCTGCCGACAGCGTAGAGCAGAATCTAAATTAGTCAAACAAGTAATTCAACTACTTGACTCAATCATCTTATTGTCTATAGCGTTCCCTCTATCATCCCGGGGCATCCGCCCCGGACCGTCGGAAGGAAGAGCATGAGGAGATCGATACTGGCGGTGCTCGCCACGGCCTCGTTGGTGGTCGTCGCAGGATGCACGACAACACCCGCGGAATCGTCCTCCGACGGCGTCGTCGCCCTCGCCGGTGAGGCCCGGAACGACGGGAAGACGTGCGACGCGAGCAGGATCGGCGGTGCCGTGACGTTCGGCGCCCACACAGACGGCCCTGGCCTCGATCCGGTCGCACCGCAGGCCAATCTCGGCATGATGCAGCAGGCCGCGGTCTACGGCACGCTCATGAGGTACGACTACGACCGGGCCGCGTACGAACCGGACGTGGCGGAGTCATTGGTGGCGAGCGACGACAACGCCGAATGGACGCTCACGCTGCGCGACGGCGTCCGGTTCGGGGACGGCACGCCGCTCACCGCCGCCGCAGTGAAGTCCCACATCGAGCGGTTCTCCGACCCGGCGAACCCGTCGAACTTCAGCCCGATGATCGCCCAGATCGCAGCGATGCAGGTGCGGGACGATCGCACGCTCGTCTTCACGCTGGCCAAGCCATGGGGGACCTTCCCCTTCCTGCTCTCCGAGCAGCCCGGCATGATCGTGAACCCCGCCGTGATCGACGAGATCGGACCCGAGCAGCTGGCTCTGCAGCCGCCGCCCGCGGCGGGCGTCGGCGCCTTCGAGGTCACCCGCTATCAGGCGAACGATTCCCTCGTCCTCACGGCGAAGGACGACTGGTGGGGCGGTCCGGTCTGCATCCAGGAGCTCACGATCACGGTCACCGTGGACGGACAGACGAAGCTCGACTCCTTCAAGGCAGGTCAGAATCAGGGCTTCCTGGCCTTCGACGCCGCGGTGTCCAAGAGGATCGACGAGGACGGACTGCGCTACACCACGCTCGGCAATCCCCTGGTCGGCGCCGTCCAGATGAACGCCGCCGAAGGGCGCCCGCTCGCCGATCCGCGCCTGCGCACCGCGATCCAGGTCGGGATGGATCTCGACTCGCTCAACGAGCGCATCTACCAGGGGGTCGGCGTGCCGACGGCAGCGATCATCGATCCTGCCAGTGCTCTGGCGCCCGACGTGGAGCCGCTGACGTTCGACGCAGAGCACGCCGCCGACCTCGTCGCCGAGGCGGGCGGGGACGCCGCCTTCACCTACTCGTTGACGGCGGCGCCGATGCAGATCGAGGAGAGCATCCTCCAGGAGGCGTTCTGGGAGAACGCCGGCTTCTCGGTGACCCGTCAGGAGCAGCAGAACTCCGACCTGGTCACCGCCGTCTACGCGGACCGCAACTACGACGCCGCGCTCTGGGCGATGTCCACGGATCTGGCCTGCGTCTGGTGCGCGCTCGATGCGTTCCGCAGCGACAGTCCCGCGAACACGACCTCCTTCGCCGACCCGGAGTTCGACGCCGCCCTCGAGGATCTGCGGGCCGCGGGGACCCCGGCGGAGATCAGGGCGGCGATGAACACCGTCCAGGAGATCTGGAACGCCGCCGTTCCCATCGCCGTCAAGGGACATCTGAAGTGGGTCGTCGCGTTGGACGAGAACCTGCACGGGGTCAGATACGGCGCAGGACAGATCATCTCGTTCGACCGCGCCTACCTCGGCGAGTGACCGAGGGAACGGCAGAGCTCCCGTGTTGGTTCCCATCGTGCTGCGGGGCGCGCGTATGCTCGGCGTGCTTCTCGCGGTCTCCGTCCTCTCGTTCCTCATCGTCGACTTCATCCCGGGCGATCCCGCCGCCGCGGTGCTCGGCAGTTCGGCCACCCCGGAGCAGATCGCCCAGCTCCACGCCGAGATGGGCCTGGACCGGCCTCCGGTGACGCGATACGTCGAGTGGCTGGCCGGCGTGGTCACCGGCGATTTCGGGATGACGCTGATCCGTCCCATCGAGCCCGTCGTGGACGTCGTGGGCGCTGCCCTCCCGGTCACCGTGGAGCTCACCGTCCTGGCCATGCTCCTCAGCCTTGTCGTGGGCGTTCCGCTCGGGGCCTGGGCAGCGGCCCGCTCCGGGACGCGGACCGACACCGCGATCACGCTGTCCGCCTTCGCCGCCCTGGCTATTCCGGTCTTCGTCATGGGGGTGATCGTGATCCGGCTGTTCGTCTTCCTGCCGGATGTCGTCGCCAGCGGGGCGATGATCGTCGGAGGGCTCGGAAGCGCCTTGCTCGTCATCGGCGCGCTCCGTCGGCGCGTCCCGGTCCCCGCCGGCGGATGGGCGCTCCGTCTGCTCCCCGCCGCGGTGGGGATCCTGGTGTTCCTCACGGCGCCGGAGTTCCCGCGGCAGGGCTGGGTGCGGCTGAGCGACGGGTGGGCGGCCAACCTCCAATCCGCCTTCCTCCCCGCGCTGACCCTCGCGCTCGGAATCATCCCGGTCTTCATCCAGCTGCTGCGCGTCGACATGGCGCAGACCCTGCAGCAGGACTTCATCCTCATCGCCCGGGCGAAGGGCCTGTCCGAGCAGCACGTGGTCGTCCGGGAGGCGTTGCGTCCCTCGCTGTTCTCCCTGGTCACCGTGGCCGGCCTCGTCACCGGCGGCCTGCTCGGCGGCAGCGTCGTGGTCGAGACGATGTTCGGACTCCCCGGGCTCGGCCGCGTGATCGTGCAGGCGATCCAGGCCAAGAACTACCCCGTCGTCCAGGTCGGTGTCCTCGTCGTCGCCGCGATCTTCCTGGCGATCAACGTCGTCGTCGACATCGCGTACCACCTTCTCGAACCGAGGATCCGTCGTGCCCACCACTGATCGCGCCACCATCGTCACCGCGCGCCCCCTCGGACCCGCCTCCGGCAGCGCCCGACGGCCTCGGCCGCTGCAGAGGATCCGGTGGAGCATCGTGCTCGCCGCCGGGTGGCTCGCCCTCCTCGTCGTCGTGGCCGCCACCGCAGATCTGCTGCCGCTGTCCGAGGGCCGGGACCCCTCCCGCACGCTGAGCGTGGTCGCGATGGCTCCGCCCACCCTGATCGGCGCCCATCCCCTGGGCACGGACGCGCTCGGTCTCGACATCCTTGCTCAGCTGATCTACGGAGCCCGCGTCTCGATCACGGTCGCCGTCGGCGCCACCGCGCTCGCTCTCCTCCTGGGGGCGATGCTGGGCATGACCGCGGGATACGCCCGCGGACCCGTCGATCAGATCATCGGCTTCGTCACGGACGTTCTGCTCTCCTTCCCCGGATTGATCCTGCTGCTCGCGATGGCGACGTTCCTCCGTCCGAACACCGCCAACGTCACGGTGGCGCTGGGGATCCTCGCGCTGCCCGGCTACGTGCGCCTGGCTCGGTCGAACACGCTCGCCATCGCCTCTCGGGAGTTCGTCACCGCGTCCCGTGCCCTGGGCGCCGGCGCCGTGCGAATCCTCGTCCGAGGCGTCCTGCCCCACCTGGTTCCGACGCTGCTGTCCTACGGCTTCCTCGCCATGAGCTTCCTCATCGTCGCCGAGGCGTCGCTGAGCTACCTCGGCCTGGGGATCCAACGCCCCGATCCGACCTGGGGCAACCTCATCGCGACCGGACAGGCTCACCTCGAGACGCACCCGGGGCTGGTCGCGATTCCCGCCGCGGCCCTCTTCCTCACGGTCGCCTCGGCGAACGCCCTGGGCCAATGGCTCTCATCACGGAGGGGACCGGCATGACCCGTCTGCTCGCGGTCCGGGATCTGGTCCTGGAGATCGACACCCCGAGAGGCCCGGTGCGCCCTGTCGACGGAGCCGCGCTGGACTGCGCACGAGGAGAGCTGGTCGGGATCGTCGGGGAGAGCGGCAGCGGCAAGAGCATGCTCGTCCGCTCGATCATGGGGCTGCTCCCGCCGGGTTCGCGACTCGCGGACACCGGCTCCATCGTGTTCGACGGCCAAGAGCTCATCGGGGCCGACGCCCGGCGACGACGGGCGCTGTGGGGTCGCCGCATCGCCCTCATCCCGCAGGATCCGGTCACCTCGCTGAACCCGGTGAAGCGGGTCGGCACCCAGATCACCGACGCCCTGCGCCGGGTCGGCGGGATGGGCCGGTCCGAGGCCCTCGCACGGGCCGCCGAGTTGCTGCGCGATGTCGGCGTGTCCGATCCGCGCGCTCGCCTCTCGCTTTATCCGCATGAGATGTCCGGCGGGATGCGCCAGCGCGTGCTGATCGCGATCGCGCTGGCGAACGCGCCCGATCTCATCATCGCGGACGAGCCCACCACCGCCCTCGACGTGACCATCCAGCGCCAGATCCTCGATCTGATCGACGACCTCCGCCGGAGCCGGAACATCGGCGTTCTTCTCATCAGCCACGATCTCTCGGTCGTCGCCGCACGGAGCGACCGCGTCCTGGTCATGTACGGCGGCCGACTCGTCGAATCCTTGCCGAGCCGTCATCTCGCCGTCGCGGCCAGACACCCGTACACCCGAGGACTGCTCACGAGCCATCCGGGCATCGACGGACGCCCCGGCGCCGAGCTCGCCACCATCCCCGGCGAGCCGCCCGACATCTCGGCGCGCGCTGCCCGGGGATGCCCTTTCGCCCCGAGATGCACGGCGCGAACGTCCCGGTGCGACCAAGAGATGCCGGACCTCATCTCCCTCTCCCCGGACACGGAGCATTTGCTCGCGTGTCATCACCCCGCCGAAGTCATGACCGGCTCCGCCGATGCGAAGGACAGCGATGAGCACGCCCGATGACGACCTGCTCCGGATCCAAGGGCTGGATGTCGCCTTTCCGACCAAGCACGGGACCGTCCATGCGGTGAGCGACGTCTCGTTCGCGATCCGGCGCGGCGAGACGCTGAGCCTGGTCGGCGAGAGCGGATCCGGGAAGTCGACGATCGCGAGAGCGATCCTGGGCCTGCTGCCGCAGACCCGTGGGTCGATCACGTTCGCCGGCGCGCAGCTCGTCGGGATGCCCCGGAGATCGTTGCGTCGGATCCGTCCCCGGATGCAGATCATCCTCCAGGATCCGATCGCCTCGCTGAATCCCCGACGCCGGGTCACCGATATCGTCGGCGAAGGGCTGGATATCTGGCCGGATCGCGTCAGGTCGACGCGACGGCAGGACGTCGATGCCGCGCTGCGGGAGGTCGGCTTGAATCCGGAGGTCGTGGCCGATCGGCGCCCCAGCGGCTTCTCCGGTGGACAGTGCCAACGCCTGGCGATCGCCCGCGCCCTCGTCCTGCGACCCGAGTTGCTCGTCTGCGACGAACCGGTGTCCGCCCTGGACGTCTCGGTCCAGGCCCAGATCCTCAACCTGCTCCGCTCCCTGCGTCAGACTCATGCCCTCACCATGCTCTTCATCTCTCACGACCTCGGGGTCGTGAAGAACATCAGCGACCGCGTCATGGTGCTGTATCTCGGCAAGGTCTGTGAGGTGGCGCGCACCGAGGAACTGTTCCGCAGGCCGAGGCATCCCTATACCCGCCTGCTCTTGGAGTCCGTCCCGACGATGGAGCCGGCACGCGCGCACTCTCGCGATCGCGCCGTGTCGGACCTCCCCTCGCCTCTCTCGCCGCCGAGCGGGTGCCGTTTCCGCACGCGCTGCGCCTGGGCCACAGAGATCTGCGCACGCGAGGAGCCCGGACTGCGCGAGAGCGGTGCGGGCGGACTCGTCGCCTGTCACCACGCGGAGAAGCTCGACCCGACGACGCCGAGCACGACCGCGCCCGTCCCGAGGCGGGAGGTGACGCCATGAGCCGGCGACCGGGGACCGAAGGACGGGACCTGCTGGTGACGGCAGCGTCCCGGCTCTTCGCCCGTGACGGCATCGATGCGACCTCGATCCGCGCGGTCAACCGCGAGGCCGGACTCGGTCCGGCCTCTGTCCACTACCACTTCGGGACCAAGGAGAACCTGATCGACGCGGTGCTCGACGCGGTCGGGGAAGAAGTCGTGGCGGACATCCTGGCGCGCGCCGAGACACTCGCCGGCGCGGCGGCGAGACCCACAGCACGGGATGTGATCACCATGATCACCGAACCGCACGTCATCCTGCTCCGGCGACATGGCGCCCGTGGTCTCGAATGGCTCAAGATCGTCGACCAGCTCTTTCTCTTCGATCGACAACGGCTGTGGAACGAGCGGGCCTACCAGGCGAGCATCGTCGCCGCGCAGCGCGCGTTCCCCTCCGCCGACACCGACGACGTCAGCAACGCCCTGAGCATCGCCGTGAAGCTCTTCGTCGGGCAGATGGCGAAGCGCGAGGATCCTTCTCCTGCGCGGCCCCTTCCTGCCACGGAGGACGAGATCGACTTCCTCGTGAACTTCCTCAGCGGAGGCCTCGCGCGGGTCCTGGATCCACAGGGCGGCCCGACTCCGCCGATCGGCCTGGATCAGCCGTAGAAGAGCTGCTCGAAGACGCGCCGCGCCCGGCGGGTCACCGCGAGGTACTCCTCCTCCACCGGGCCCGCCGAGCGCTCGGGATAGCCGAGGATGCGCCCCACGCCGTCGAGCTCCCGGACATCGACGGGGAGGACGTCGCGGGTCTGACCGGTCAGGAGCGTCATCGCCGAGCGTAGACGGCTCGACAGCAGCCACGCCTCACGCAGCCGCTCCCCCGCTTCGCGCGGGACGAGGCCCGTCTCCACGGCGGCCTCCAGGGCCTGCATCGTGGACGTGGTGCGCAGGCCCGGCACCTCGTGCGCGTGCTGAAGCTGAACGATCTGCACGAGCCACTCGACATCGCTGAGCGTGCCCGGCCCGAGCTTGAGGTGACGACGCGGGTCCACCCCCTGCGGCAGGCGCTCGCCCTCGACCCGTGCTTTGATCCGCTTGATCTCGCGGAGCGACGCGAGATCGAGCTGCGCGGGGTAGCGGACCGTGTCCGCCAGCTCCTCGAAGCGGCGGATGAGTTTGGCGCTCCCCGCGATCCCGCGCGCCCGCAGCAGCGCCTGCGACTCCCACGAGAGCGACCAGCGCCGGTAGTACTGCGCGTACGCGTCGAACGACCGGGCCACAGGGCCGTTTCGTCCTTCGGGACGGAGGTCCGCGTCGAGGTCGAGAGGCACCCGTTGGTCCGCCAGGTGCTCGCGGAGCCCGGCGACGATCTTCACCGCGTACCGCTGCGCACGCTCAGGGTCGATCCCGTTCGCGTCGTAGACGTACAGCACGTCCGCGTCCGAGCCGAATCCCAGCTCCGCACCGCCGAAACGCCCCATGGCGATCACCGAGAAGTCGAGCGCGTCGTCCTCCGGGGAGACGACCTCGCGCCGCACCGCGCGCAGCGCCGCCTGGATCGTCGCCTCCGTGATGGCGGTGAGGGCGGCCGCTACTTCGTCGATGCGAAGGACGTCCAGCACCGCGCCCATCGCCGTGCGCAGCAGTTCCCGGCGCCGGAGCGAGCGAACGGCGCGCAGCGCCGGCGTGATGGACTCATGCCGCGTCTGGATGGCCCGCGCCTCCTCGTCCAGCGCCGCCGCGCTGCGCGGCCGCAGGAGCTCGGTGCTGTCGAGCCACGCGACCGACTCGGGGATCCACTCCATCAGCTCGCCGACGTATCGTGAGGACGACAGCAGGCGGGTGAGGCTCTCGGCGGCGCCCGATGAATCGCGCAGCATGCGCAGGAACCAGGGTGTGTCCCCGAGCCGCTCGCTGATCCGCCGGAACGCGATCAGGCCGTAGTCGGGATCGCTCCCGTCGGCGAACCAGCGCACCATGACCGGCATGAGGTGACGCTGGATGGTCGCCTTGCGGCTGATCCCCGTCGTGAGGGCGCCGATGTGCCGCAGCGCCCCCGCGGGGTCCCGGAAGCCGATCGCCGCCAGTCGGTCGTGGGCCTGCTCGGTCGACAGCGACCGCTCCTCCGCGGGGAGCCCGGCCACGGCGCTCAGCAGCGGCCGGTAGAAGAGCCGGGTATGCAGGTCGCGCACTTCCCGGCGCACGTCCTCCCAGCGCGCCCATACCCCTTCCGCGGTGTCCGCGACCCCGGTCGCGCGCGCGAGGACGCGGAGTCCCGCCGGCGTGCGCGGCATGAGATGCGTCCGCTGCAGGTCGCGCAGCTGCAGCCGGTGCTCCAGGAGCCGCAGCGTGCGGTAGTCCTGGCCGAACGTGGCCGCCTCCGCCCTGCCGATGTATCCGCCCACGACGAGGGCGTCGAGAGATTCGAGGGTGCCGCGCGTGCGCAGCGACGGGTCCGTGAGCCCATGCACGAGCTGCAGGAGCTGGACTGTGAACTCGATGTCCCGCAGGCCCCCGGGGCCGAGCTTGATCTGGTACGGCACATCGTCCGCAGCGATGTGCTCGGTCACGCGCTCGCGCATGCGCTGCACGCTGCCGACGAAGTCCTCACGCGCGGCGCTCGACCAGATCTTGGGCTGCACGGCCGCGAGGTACTCCCGACCGAGCTGCGGGTCGCCTGCCGCCGGCCGCGCCTTCAGCAGCGCCTGGAACTCCCAGCTCTTCGCCCAGCGATCGTAGTACGCGAGGTGCGAGCCGAGGGAGCGGACGAGAGCGCCCTGCTTGCCCTCCGGCCGCAGCGCCGCGTCCAGTTCCCAGAGCGGGGGCTCGGCCCCGATCCCCGAGACCGCGCCCGTCATCTCGCGGGCCAGGCGCGTCGCGACATCGATGGCCCGCGCCTCGGGGACGGCGTCCTCGTCGGCGGTCCCCGCGACGAAGATGACATCCACGTCGCTGATGTAGTTCAGCTCCTGCGCACCGGTCTTCCCCATCGCGATCACCGCGAGCCTCGTCGCCGCGACCTCCTCGGACGTCACGCGCACCCGTGCCGACGCGGACTCGGCGACCACGGCGGCCCGGGCGATCGCGAGACCGGCCTCCAGCGCTGCGTCCGCTGCGTCCGCCAACGCCCGCGCCACGACCGGTATGAACGCGACGGGATCCGTCGACGCGAGGTCGACGGAGGCGATCTCCGCGAGCGCTCGCCGGTAGGCCACCCGCAGCGCGATCCGCGCGGCGGCGTCGCCGCTTCGCGCGACCCCGTCCTCGGCGCCGACCGCGGCGAGGAACCGGGACCGCAGCGCATCCGCCGTCGGCACGGCGACCGGCGGGGACGCGAGGACGTCGAGCTCGGCGGGACGACGCTCGAAGAACCGGGCGAGCCCCGTGGATGCGCCGAAAAGCCGCCAGACCCCGGGCCGCGCGTGCGGGTCCCGCAGCAGGCGCGCGACGCCCTCCGGATCGCGACGGGCCACCCGCAGGAGCCCGGCGACGGCCTCG
Organism: Microbacterium resistens NBRC 103078; assembly: GCF_001552355.1. Lineage (GTDB taxonomy): Bacteria > Actinomycetota > Actinomycetes > Actinomycetales > Microbacteriaceae > Microbacterium > Microbacterium resistens. The sequence goes on along the minus strand of NZ_BCRA01000013.1, from coordinate 62,218 downwards.
TCGGGATCGGCCGCGGAGAACCCGTCGAGGAGGGTGATCCGGTCCACGCCGGTCGTCGCCGACAGATCGCTCAGCGCCGCAGCGGCCGCGGACAGATCGTCGAACCCCAGCCGGGCGAGCGCCGACAGCGAGACGGAGGCATCCGGACGGGGCATGCGGGGATCAGAGCAGCTCGAGGTTGCTCTTGAGCTCGAACGGCGTCACCTGACCCCGGTACGCCTCCCACTCCTTGCGCTTGTTCAGCAGGACGTAGGTGAACACCTGCTCTCCCAGGGTCTCCGCGACGAGCTCCGAGTCCTCCATGTACTCCAGCGCGTGATCCAGGCTCGACGGCAGCGGCGCGTAGCCGAGGGCCCGCCGCTCCGCCTCGCTTAGCGACCAAACGTTGTCCTCGGCCTCGGGCGGGAGCTCGTAGCCCTCCTCGATCCCCTTCAGCCCCGCGGCCAGCATGAGCGCATAGGCGAGGTAGGGGTTCGCCGCGGAGTCCAGCGCCCGGTACTCCACGCGCGAGGACTGCCCCTTGTTCGGCTTGTACATCGGGACGCGCACGAGCGCGGAGCGGTTCGCGTGGCCCCACGTGATGAAGCTCGGCGCCTCGTCGCCGCCCCACAGGCGCTTGTACGAGTTGACGAACTGGTTCGTCACCGCCGCGATCTCGTTCGCGTGGCGCAGCAGTCCGGCGATGAACTGACGCCCGGTGCGCGAGAGCTGGTACTTGGCGCCCTCTTCGTAGAAGGCGTTGACGTCCCCCTCGAACAGGGACATGTGCGTGTGCATGCCGCTTCCCGGCTGATCGCTGAGCGGCTTCGGCATGAACGTCGCGTAGACGCCCTGCTCGATCGCCACCTCCTTGATCACGGTGCGGAAGGTCATGATGTTGTCGGCCGTGGTCAGTGCGTCGGCATAGCGCAGGTCGATCTCGTTCTGCCCCGGCCCGCCCTCGTGATGGCTGAACTCGACGGAGATCCCGAGATCCTCGAGCATCCGCACCGCGCTGCGGCGGAAGTCGTGCGCCGTGCCGCCGGGCACGTTGTCGAAGTAGCCTGCCGAGTCCACCGGGACGGGGCCGTCGGGCCCCGCCTCCTTCGACTTCAGCAGGTAGAACTCGATCTCCGGATGCGTGTAGAAGGTGAACCCGGCGTCGGCGGCTTTGGCGAGCGTGCGCTTCAGCACGTGACGCGGATCCGCCACCGCCGGACGCCCGTCCGGCGTCGTGAGGTCGCAGAACATCCGCGCCGTGGGGTCGATCTCACCCCGCCAGGGCAAGATCTGGAAGGTCGTGGGGTCGGGCTGCGCGAGCAGGTCGGACTCGAAGCTGCGCGTCAGTCCCTCGATGGCGGACCCGTCGAACCCGATGCCCTCCGCGAACGCGCCCTCGACCTCCGCCGGCGCGATCGCCACGGACTTGAGCGTCCCGATCACGTCCGTGAACCACAGACGGACGAACTTGACGCCGCGCTCCTCGATCGTGCGCAGGACGAAGTCGCGCTGCTTGTCCACGGATCAGGCCTTGGCGTCGTCGGGGCCGGAGCCGCCCCAGGAGTCGTCCGCCGCGTCCTCCTCCGCCCAGACCCGGGCGTTCTCCTCGAGCTTCTCGGGCGCGCGTCGGGCCTCCGCCTCGGTGTCGAACGGGCCGACCCGGTCGACGGCGGGCGAGATCATCCCGAACTCGACGTCACCGGTGCGGATGTTGTACCAGTACTTCTTGTCGGCGTCTTCCACAGGGTTCCCCTTCGTCAGCGGCTGTCACGATCCTACTGTCGTCCGCGCTCATCGCTAGGCTGTGACGCATGGCACAAGCGATCGGCGTGGACATCGGCGGAACCGGGATCAAGGCGGGCATCGTCGATCTCGAACACGGCACCCTCTCCTCGGACCGCGTACGCGTCCCCACCCCGAAGGGCGCCTCCCCCGATGACGTGCTCACAGCGGTCAAGGAGGTCCTGGACACCCTCGGCGTGGCCGAGTCCACCCTCCCGCTGGGGGTGGCCTTCCCGGCGATCGTGAAGTACGGCAAGACGCTCTCGGCGGCCAATGTGTCGCCGGATTGGATCGGCTTCGAGGCCGAGGCCTTCTTCGAGAAGGGGCTCGGCCGCGAGATCCACTTCGTCAACGACGCCGATGCGGCCGGCGTCGCCGAGGCCCGCCACGGCGCCGCCCGTGACGCACGCGGTCTCACGATCGTCGCCACCCTCGGCACCGGCATCGGCTCCGCGTTCCTCTATAACGGCGTGCTGGTTCCGAACACGGAGCTCGGGCATCTGCTGTACGACGGCACGAGCGTGGAGGACGCCTCGATCGAGAAGTGGACCGCGTACTCCGCGATGGAGCGCGAGCAGCTGTCCTGGGAGGAGTGGTCGGCACGCCTCCAGGTCTTCTTCGCGCACGTGGAGTTCCTCTTCAGCCCCGATCTCTTCGTCGTCGGGGGCGGCGTCTCCAAACACCCGGAGAAGTTCCTGCCGCTGCTCGATCTGAACACGCCCATCGTGGCGGCCGTCCACCGCAACTCCGCGGGCATCATCGGCGCCGCCTCGCTCGCCGCCGACTGACTGACCTCCCGGGTCTCCCGGGCCCTGCGCGCTACTCCAGGTCCAGCCGCAGCAGCCCGGGATGCCGAGCGGTCTCGACCCGGAGCACTTCGAACAGCTCCGCGATCCCGGGCGTCATGGTGACGCCCGAGCCGCTGAGCAGGTACGACGCCCTCCTCCCGGCCACCGGCTCCAGCACCAACCGATGTCGACTGTACGACGGCGGTGTGAGCTGGATGCGGGTGAGCTGCGCGTACGGGTAGTCGACGTCGTCGATCCGCAGACCGAGGTGGTTCGCGCTCAGCTGCGCCGGCACGGACCGCGCCTTCCTGACCTGCTGCGCGGATCCGATGAGGACCCCGACGGCGCCGAGGACAGCGAACGGCACGATCAGGATCAGCGCCGAGTAGTCGTTGAACTCCAGCCCGCCGGTCCCGAAGACCACGGCGACGGTCGCCAGTGCGAGCACGAGGAGCCCGACGCCGACGAGCCCGAGGGCCCGGGCGGACCGGCGCACGCGTCCGGCATCCGTGCGGAAGTGCGTGGGCAGCGAGGCGCGTCTCCTCGCGGTCTCCACCGCGTCCGCGGGCTCCGGCGCGACCGGTGCGAGCAGGGACATCAGCTCGTTGAACTGTGCCCGCGTGTATCCGGGCAGGGAGACGGTCTCCGTCCCGGCGTCCGAGTGCACGGTCAGGGCACGGGTCGTCCCCGATCTCAGCCCGTTCGTATAGTGCTCGGTCACCTTCGAGGCGAACTCGGTGTCCTCCCGCAGGTAAAGCCGGTTCTTCCCGGGCCGAAGGATCATGACGATGTCCGAACGAACGACGATCCGCACGTTCGCGAACACGAACACACAGACCGCGATGATGAGCGCCCCCGCCACGCAGAGGGCGAGGACGACCATCCCTCGGGTGCCGGTCGACATCTGACGAGGAAGATGACTCGGCACGATGAACAGCAGCGCCGTGGAGAGCAGGGCGGACCCCAGCAGGACGCCGATGATCGCCCGGAGCGGACTGCGTCGGAACACCCGTTCGTCGACCGGCACGGAGCCTTGAATCGTCATTCAATCATTCTGTTCCGGCGGCCATGCGCTGGCAAACGCGCGCTCGCGGCGCCGGCGGGGTGGTGAACGGGCCGGCCTGTACGCCGGGTTCTGTTCCGGGAGCCCTCTCGGGCGGTCCCTTCGACGGTCATCTCTCTCGGCGACACGTTGCCGTGCCGCTCCAGCGGCCTACCCGAGGACTCGGCGAGCCGCGTCAGCATCCTCTGTCTGGCCTTGCTCCGGGCGAGGTTTACCTGGCGGATCGTGTCGCCACGATCCCCGGTGGTCTCTTACACCACCCTTTCACCCTTACCTCCGCCCGCACGCGGGAGAGGCGGTCTGCTCTCTGTGGCACTGTCTCGCGGATTGCTCCGGGTGGGTGTTACCCACCGCCCTGCCCTGTGGAGCCCGGACGTTCCTCGGTGCGGTCTCCCGCCACGCGACCGTCCGGCCGACCCGTTCCCGATCAGTCTACCGGCGCGACCGGTGCCGGTCCTTTGCCCGCGTCCTCGGAGATGCGCAGGTCCAGCGGGATCTCGACCGGGAAGCCGGGGAACAGTCGCCGCGTCGCCGCGTCCGCCGACGCGCGCACCGCGTCGGCCACCGTCTCGGCCTGCTCCTCGGGACAGTGCACGATCACCTCGTCGTGGAGGAAGAACGCCAGGTGCGCCTGCCGGGAGAACACCGGCCCCGACCTCGGCGCTGCCCGTTCCCCGGGCGGCAGCGAGGCCAGGCGGTGCCGGATCTCGGCCAGCCACAGCAGCGACCACTCCGCCGCCGTCCCCTGCACGACGAAGTTGCGCGTGAAGCGCCCCCGGTCCCGCGCACGGCTGCGGGCGCGCCGCTCGTCCGCCGCGCCGGCGTCCGGGTCGCTGGCGCGCGACTGCGTCGTGCTCCAGGACGCGTCCGGCCGCGGCGAGCCACGACCGAGCAGCGTCGAGACGACGCCACCCTCCTCCCCCTCGCGGGCCGCCGCGTCCACGAGCGCCATGGCGCGGGGGAAGACGCTGCGAAGCCGCGGCGCGAGTCGACCGCTGTCTCCCGTGGTGGCCCCGTACATCGCCCCCAGCACGGCGTACTTCGCCTCCTCGCGGGTGGCGACCACCCCGGAGCGCACGATGCCTGCGTAGAGGTCGGCGCCCTGAGCCGCGGCGGCCATCGCCCGATCACGTGACAGGGCGGCGAGCACGCGCGGCTCCAGCTGGGCGACGTCCGCGCACACGAGCAGCCACCCCGGATCCGCACGCACGGCGGGGCGCAGGCTCCGCGGGATCTGCAGCGCCCCGCCCCCGGCCGAGGCCCAGCGACCGGTGACGACGCCGCCGGTGATGTACACCGGACGGAACCGCCCCTCGTGCACCCATTCGGCGAGCCAGCTCCACCCGTTCGCCGTGAACAGACGAGCCATGCGCTTGTACGCGAGCAGAGGAGGGATCACCGGGTGGTCCACCTCGGCGAGCTCCCATCGGGAGGTCGAGTCGACCATGACGCCGGCGCGGCGGAGCGCGCGCAGCAGCCGCGGCGGGCTGTCCGGGTTCAGCTGCGGGTCTTCGAGGAGCTGCCCGATCTCCCGGACCAGCGCTGCCATCCGTTCCGGGCGGCTCCCCCGTGGCGGACGGCGACCGAGGGCGTCGGCGAGGATCCGGTCATGGACGGCCTCGTCCCACGGCAGTCCCGCCGCCGTCATCTCTTCAGCGACGAGCGCCCCGGCGGACTCCGCGAGGCACAGCAGCTCCAGGCGCGCGTCGGGAGCGGTGCCGAGGGCGGCGCGCTGCCGGCGGAGCTCGGCGAGCACGGACTCGGCCTCCTCCTCGGCGCCGGCCCCGTCGTCGCCCAGGGAGAACAGGGCGGGGCGCCCCTCCGACGCGGGAGGATCGCCGCGCCGCCAGGCCGGGGATGCGGCGACAGGGTGGGGCAGCATCGTGGTGTCCCGGAGGATCGCATGGCACAGCAGGAGATCCTGGGCGCGGCGTAGCCGGACTCCGCCGGAGAGCAGGCGGGGATAGACGTCACGGACGCTGCGCACGACCCACCTCGGGGCGGACCGGCGCTCGTGGGCACCGACCCAGGCCACGAGCCCGTCGTCCCCGATCTCCTCCGTGGCGAAGACCTCGCCGTCCGCGTCCAGCAGCAACGCGCGCCACGCACCGCGACCCGGTGCGCGCCCGAGCACGATCGACGTGGGCCCGGGTGCAGCCGGGGCAGCCGAGGTTGCCACGTTTCGAACCTAGGCCCTGCCGCCGACATCGACCGCCCGCGCCGCTCGCGATTGTTGCGTCCCGTCTCCGCGCACTCCCCACGCGCGTCCGAGCGCGTTAGCGTGGAACCGACCGATCCGCCGTCGAGAGGACCGTCATGACCGACATCGATCCCTTCACCGCCCACAACGGGTTCCGCCTGCCCGTTCAAGGCCTGGGCACCTACGCGTTCCGCGGCGAGGCCGGCGCCGACGCCGTCCGCGCCGGGATCGAGACCGGCTACCGGCTGATCGACTCGGCGTTCAACTACGAGAACGAGGGCGCGGTCGGCTGGGGCGTCTCGGGGGCGGCCGTGGACCGCGGAGAGCTCATCGTCACCACGAAGCTCGCCGGGCGTCACCACGAGCGGAGCAAGGCCCTCGTCTCGATCGAGGAGAGCCGGTTCCGGCTCGGTGTCGACGCCATCGACCTCCTCCTCATCCACTGGCCGAACCCCCGCGTGGACAAGTACGTCGAGGCGTGGGAGTCGCTGATCGAGGCCCGGGACCGGGGCCTGGTACGCCAGATCGGCGTCTCCAACTTCCTGCCGGAGCACCTCGAACGCATCGAGGACGCGACCGGGGTCCGCCCGGTCGTCAACCAGATCGAACTGCACCCGTACTTCCCGCAGACGGACGCGCTGGCGTACCACCGGGAGCAGGGCATCATCACCGAGGCGTGGAGCCCGCTGGGGCGCGCCGGCGACCTGTTCTCCGAGCCGGTCGTCACGAGGATCGCGGAGGAGCGCGGGCTCTCCCCCGCGCAGGTCGTCCTGGCATGGCACGCGACACGAGGGTCGGTCGCGATCCCGAAGGCCGCGGATCCGGCCCACCAGTCCGCGAACCTCGCCGCCGCCGATCTGCGCCTGTCCGCCGACGACGTCGACGCGGTGACGGCACTGGGGCGCGCGGACGGACGCCTCTTCGGCGCCGACCCGCGCACGCACGAGGAGCTCTGAGCGCCGAGCGCGCGATCAGCGCCGGTCGTCAGTCCGCGGCGGGGGTCGCCTGCAGACCCGACTCCTCCGTGCGGACGAGGATGCAGCCGCACTCCGGGCAGGACACGACCTCCTCCGGGTCCGCCTGGCGGATCACGTTGAGGTCGGTCCCGGAGAGCACCATGCGGCACCCCTCGCACGTCTGACGACGCAGCAGCGCGGCTCCGGCCGTGCGCTGCGCGCGGCGCTCGTACTCGCTGAGGAGCGACGGCGGGACCGAATCGGTGAGCGCGGCACGGTCCCGCGCGAGCTGCTCACCCTCCGTCGTGGCGGCGGCCACCTGCGCCTTGGCCTCGGCCGTCAGGCGCGTCCCCTCCTCGACGGTGGCGTCGATGAGAGCCTGCTGCGCGGCTCGCGCCGCTTCCGCCTCCTCCAGGCGCCCCATCACGTCGAGCTGCATGTCCTCCAAGTCGCTCTGGCGGCGTGCGAGGCTCGCGAGCTCCTGCTCCAGCGCGACGGCGTCCTTGGGGTTCGCCGTGGCGGCAAGACGCTGCGCGTCGCGGTCGCGGCGCTGCTCGACCAGCGCGACGTCCGACTCCACCCGTGTGAGCTCTGCCTGCACGTCGTCGCGCCGCCCCGTCAGGACCGTGAGCTCGCGCAGCTGCTCCTGACGGAGCGCGGCGAGCTCGTTGATCCGCTCCCCCTGCGGCGGATGGGTCCGCGCGTGCTCGGCGCGGGCGATCCGTCGGTCGAGGTCGGCGATGTCCAGGAGCACGATCTGGTGCGCGGGGTTGGCTTTCACGTCTCAAACCTACGCCAGGAACCGCGGCGTGCGGGGTCAGGCCGTCGTGCCGTCGACATAGAGCCATCCGCTCGGCTCCCGGACGAAGCGACTCCGCTCGCGCAGTGCGCCACGCCCGCCCGCATCGCGGTAACGCGCGACGAACTGCACGGTCCCCTCGCGGTCGAACGGACCGCCGCTCTCCGTCGCTTGGACGTCCAGGGAGAGCCAGTCCATGTCGGCGTCGAGATCCACGCGCGCGGGTCGGGAGTCCGGATGCCAGGTGCGGAGCAGGTGCTCCTCGTCGCCGACCGCGAAGGCGGTGAACCGCGATCTCATCAGACGCTCCGCGGTCGGGGCGGGGCATCCGGCGAGGATCGGGCCGCAGCACGATCCGTAGACGTCGCCCGTCCCGCACGGGCAGCGCTGGTCCTCCCGTATCCGCCGCATACGCCCTCCTCGTCCACCACCATAGCGCCGCCGTTCGACCCCCTTTCGGAATACCCCAATGGGGTATAGTGTTCGCGGGGATATGGACGACGAAGCGCACGAGACACATCGACACGCCGCCCCACGACCCTCCGATTCGGGCGCGCCGCAGCGCACGGACCACGCGGGCCACGCGCACGCAGCCCACGGAGCCCACGGAGCCCACCTGAGTCCTTCGGCACCCGCAGCGCATCACGCCCGTGACGGCGCCGCTCACGGAGACCACGCCGGCCACGGGGCCCCGACCGACCACGGCGGTCACGAGGGCCACGGCGGACATGCCGGCCACGGCGATCACGTCGGCCAGTTCCGGCGGCTGTTCTGGATCATGCTCGTCCTCGCCGTCCCGGTGGTCGCGTTCTCCCCCATGTTCGCGATGCTCGTGGGCTACGTCGTCCCCGACGACCCGGTGATCCGCGCGATCCCGCCCGTGCTGGGCACCGTCGTCTTCCTCTGGGGCGGTCGGCCGTTCCTCACCGGTGCCGTCGACGAGCTCCGCGGACGCCGACCGGGGATGATGCTGCTGATCGCCCTCGCCATCACGGTCGCGTTCCTCGCCTCCTGGGGAGCGACGCTCGGACTCCTCCACCACGAGCTCGACTTCTGGTGGGAGCTCGCGCTCCTGGTGGTGATCATGCTGCTCGGGCACTGGATCGAGATGCGCTCCCTGGCGCAGACCACCTCCGCGCTGGACTCGCTCGCCGCCCTGCTTCCCGACGAGGCCGAGCGCATCGTCGGGGACGAGACCGAGTCCGTCTCCCCCGCACAGCTGCAGGTGGGCGACGTCGTCCTCGTGCGTCCGGGCGGACGGGTCCCGGCCGACGCCGTGATCGAGCAGGGGTCGGCGAGCGTGGACGAATCGATGATCACCGGGGAGTCCCGCCCCGTGCAGCGCACCGTCGGCGACACGGTCGTGGCCGGCACCATCGCCACCGACTCGGGGATCCGCGCACGGGTGACCGCGGTGGGCGACGACACCGCCCTCGCGGGCATCGGCCGCCTGGTGGCGGACGCACAGAGCTCCAGCTCCCACGCCCAGCGTCTGGCGGATCGCGCCGCCGGGTGGCTGTTCTGGTTCGCACTCATCGCCGGGGTCGTGACCGCCGTCGTCTGGACGGCCGTCGGGCTCCCGGACGCCGCGGTCGTACGCGCCATCACGGTCCTCGTGATCGCCTGCCCGCACGCGCTCGGCCTTGCGATCCCGCTGGTCGTCTCGATCGCGACGGAGCGCGCGGCGCGGGGAGGCATCCTCGTCAAGGACCGCATGGCGCTCGAGCGGATGCGCACCGTCGACGCGGTGCTGTTCGACAAGACCGGAACGCTCACCGAGGGCGCGCCCGCCGTGACGGCGGTCGTCCCGGCGGACGGCTACGACCAGGACGAGATCCTGGCTCTGGCGGCGTCCGCCGAATCCGACTCCGAGCATCCCCTCGCCCGCGCGATCGTGACCGCCGCGGAGAGCCGGGAGCTCTCCCGGGCCACCGCGTCTGAGTTCCGCTCCGAGCCCGCCCTCGGCGTCCGCGCCCGGGTGGGCGACCGGACCGTCGAGGTCGGCGGACCGGCGCTCCTCGCGCAGGCCGGAGCCGACGAACTGCCGGCGTCCGAGGCATGGCGTGCCGAAGGCGCGATCATCCTGCACGTCCTCGTCGACGGGCGGGTCGCCGGTGCCCTCCGCCTCGCGGATGCGATCCGCGCCGAGTCCCGTGACGCCGTCCGGGCCCTCACCGCTCGCGGCATCGAGGTGGTGATGATCACGGGCGACGCCGAAGCCGTCGCGGCGTCCGTGGCCCGCGAGCTCGGCATCTCCCGCTACTTCGCGGGGGTGCGCCCCGAGGACAAGTCGGCGCGCGTCGCCGAGCTGCAGGCCGAGGGCCGCGCCGTCGCGATGGTCGGGGACGGAGTGAACGACGCCCCCGCCCTTGCCAGGGCCGACGTCGGCATCGCGATCGGCGCGGGGACCGATGTCGCCATCGGCTCCGCCGGGGTCATCCTCGCCAGCGACGATCCGCGGTCGGTCGTCGCCACGATCGAGCTGTCGCGGGCCGCCTACCGGAAGATGACGCAGAACCTGTGGTGGGCCGCGGGGTACAACCTCGCCGCCGTCCCGCTCGCGGCCGGCGTGCTCGCCCCGATCGGATTCCTCCTGCCGATGTCGGTGGGCGCCGTCCTGATGTCGGTCTCCACCGTGGTCGTCGCGCTCAATGCGCAGCTCCTTCGCCGACTCGACCTGCGCCCGGAGCGGTTCACGCGCTGACCGCCACCGGTGACGGTCGGAGTCAGAGACCGACGCGGTCCAGAGCCGCCGCGAGACGTGCGACCGCCCCATCCACGTCGTCGAGCTTGTCCAGTCCGAACAGGCCGATGCGGAACGTCGAATAGGTGTCCGGTTCGCCGCAGTGCAACGGGACGCCGGCAGCGATCTGCACACCGGCCTCGCGGAAGCGGGCGCCGCTCTGCAGCGCGGGGTCGTCCGTGTGCACGACGACGACGCTGGCGGCCGCGAACTGGGGCGCGGCGACGGAGGGCAGGCCCCGTTCGGCGAGGAGCGCACGGACCCGTCGTCCGAGCTCGACCTGGGCGCCCCGCAGCGCCGCGAACCCCCGATCCCGGGTCTGCGCCATCAGACGCGCATCATGAGCCAACGTGTCGGTCGGCATCGTGGCGTGGTACGGCGCGCGTCCTTCCCGATACTCCTCGGCGATCCACAGCCATCGGCCGAGATCGATCGCGAAACTCGACGCCGTCCCCGCGCCGACCGCCGCGTGCCCGGCGGGGCTGAGCATCACGTATCCCGCACCCGGCGAGCCGCTCCACCCCTTCTGCGGCGCACTGAGGAGGACGTCGACGCCCAGGTCGCCCATGTCCACCCAGAGCGCCCCCGATGCGATGCAGTCCAGGACGAACACTCCGCCGACACCATGCACCGCATCCGCCACGGCACGGACGTAGTCGTCGGGGAGCACCATGCCCGATGCGGTCTCCACGTGCGGCGCGAAGACGACCTCGGGGCGCTGCGTCCGGATCGCCTCCACCACCTCCTCCAGCGGCACGGGCTGCCAGGCCGCCTGAGGCGCACCGTCCACGGGGCGCGCCGTGAGAACGGTGACGTCGTCCGAGATCCGTCCAGTCTCGAGGATCTGCGACCAGCGGTACGAGAACAGCCCGTTGCGCAGGACGAGACAGCGACGGCCTGTCGCGAGCTGACGGGCCACGGCCTCCATCGCATAGGTCCCGCCTCCCGGGACCACCGCCGCGCTGTGGGCGCTGTAGGCGGCACGGAGGATGGCGAGGATCTCCTGCATCACCCCGACGAAGCGCGCGGACATGTGGTTCAGGGAGCGGTCGGTGAAGACCACCGAGTATTCGAGCAGGCCACCCGGATCGACGTCATCGTGCGGAAGGGTCATGGGGCCAGCCTGGCACACCCGCGCGCGCGACGCCGATCCGATGCCGTTCAGGGGATCGCGTACTGCACGAAGCCGGTGTCGCGCGCGACCCGGTCGTACAGTGCGCGGGCCGCGGTGTTGCCGGACTGCGTCAGCCAGTACACCTTCGCGCACCCGTTCTCGCGCGCCCAGGTCGCGACGTGGCCGATGAGCGCGCGACCGGTCCCCGCCCCGCGCGCCGACGGGACGACGAACAGATCCTCGAGGTAGCAGTAGGGGCCGCGCGTCCAGGTCGCCGGGTGCGCCAGCCAGTGCACGAGCCCCACCGCGGCGCCGTCGTCGTCCCGCGCGATCGTCGCGTGCATGTCGATCCCCGCCACGAGCCGCTCGAACGTGTGAGCGGTGACGTCGGGCGCGATCGTGGCCTCGTAGAAGTCGAGGTAACCGGTCCACAGCGCGAGCCAGTCGTCGTGGTCGGCCGCGGTCAGCGGGGCGAGGGTGGTCATCCGTCGATCCTAGGCCTCGCCACCGGCGTCGCCGTGACGGGATCGTCCTTCGAGGCCAGAGGCCACGCCGTCAACGAATCACCTCCGCCGAGGCCCGGAACGCAAGTATGGTGGTATAGCTATGGCTCAACGACGCGACCGTCCCCCGGCTCCCGCATCGGCGGCGGACGAGGCCCAGTGGTGGGCGACTCCGCGGGTCGCGGAGGTCCTCGGCATCAGCCGCCAAGCCATCAACGCCCGCGTGCGCAACCGGAAGCTCCTCGCTGCGCCGGGCCACGGCGTCACCCTGTTCCCGGCATGGCAGTTCGACGAGCAGACCGGCGCCGTCCGGCCCGAGGTCGCCGAGCTCCTGGACGCCGTGGACAGCGGGATCCCGGCGGAGGCGATCGCGCGATGGTCCGTCTCCCCCGGGCCGGACGCCGAGCCCCCGGGAGACCTCCTCCGCAGCCCGGCGACGAAGGCCGAGGCGCTGCGCCGCGCGCGCTCTCTCGAGCCGGAGGCGCTTCCCGCGCCCGGGGCCGAGGACGCCGACGAGGTTCCCGACGACGTCGCCGGCTGGATGCCCGCCCGCGCCGAGTCCAGCGAGGCCCAGCGGGCGATCCTCCTGGCGGCGGCCGAGCTGTTCGCGCGGAAGGGACCGGCGAAGACCTCGCTCCGCGAGATCGCGACCGCCGCCGACGTGCCCTACGGACTGATCCACCGTCACTACCAGACGAAGGAGAACCTCCTCGTCGCGGTGATGCAGCTCCTCGTGGCCTACGGCGGTGAGCGTCTCTCCGGGGAGCAGGACATCTACGCCGCCATCGACAACTCCTTCGGCGCGGACCTCGACGCGGGGCAGTTCGGCCGTATGCTCACCTGGGCCGTGTTCGAGGGCACCCCGCCGGAACGCCTGCTCGGGGGCGCCCGGTCGCGCGGCTACCGCACGCAGATCGAAGCGCTGTGGCAGGACCCCGCCCGGCCGACGACGCCCGGACGCTTCGACGCGGAGGTGCTGGCGTCGTTGATCGCGCTCATCGGCTCGGTCTGGAACATGTATGAGCCCTACTTCAGCGCTCTCTCGGACCGCGCCGACGACCCCGCCAGCCGCGAGGGCCTGCGACGCGAGGTGGCTGACATGCTGAAGCTCCTCGTCTACGCGACGCGACCCGCGGACGGATCCTGACGGGATCAGGCGGGCATCCGCAGCACGCCGCGGTCGAGCACCCCCGCGCGAGCATCGTCGAAGAGCATCTCGAAGTCGTCGAGCTCGTAGGTCCGCGTCACCAGCTCGTCGAGCAGGAGGAGCCCACGGCGATAGAGCTCGAGATACATCGGGACATCCGCTCCCGGCCGGGATGAGCCATACCGGCAGCCGAGCACCGAACGATCCATGTACAACGCGCTCGCCGGCACCGACAGCCGCGTCTCCGGGCCGGCCACTCCGAGCATGATCAGCTGACCGCCCCAGTCGAGCATCTCCATGGCCTGGCTGGTCACGGCCTCGCCGCCCACGCAGTCGAACGCATGGCCGACGCCTCCGCCGGAGAGCTCGCGGACGCGTGCCGCCGCGTCGCCATCCGTCGCGTCGACGAACGCGGTGGCCCCGAAGCGCTCCGCCTGGGCCGCCTTGCCCGGATTGGTGTCGACGACGATGATCCGGGCGGCACCCGCCACCCGGGCCGCCTGGACCACGTTGAGTCCGATCCCGCCCGCGCCGATCACCGCCACCGAGTCGCCCGGTCGCACGCGCGCACGGTTGAAGACGGCTCCCGCGCCGGTGAGCACCGCGCAGCCGATCAGGCACGCCGTCTCCAGAGGGACGTCCTTCGGGATCGGGATCGCCTGCTGCGCCTGGACCACGATCCGTTCGCTGAAGGTCGACAGCGTCGCGAAGTTGTGGACGGCGGTGTCGCCGCGCCGGAACGGCGTGGCGGTCTTGCCGAACGACTCACGACACATCGTCGGGTGACCCGCCGCGCACGACGGGCATCGCCCGCACGCCGCCAACGTGGCCAGGACCACGTGATCGCCGACCTGCGGCGCCGTGACCCCGGGCCCTACCGCCTCCACGACGCCCGCGCCCTCGTGGCCGAGGATCACCGGCGAGGGGAACGGGATCTTGCCGCGCATCACGCTCAGGTCGCTCTGGCACAGCCCGCTCGCCACGATGCGGACGATCACCTCGCCGTGTCCCGGGTCGCGGAGCTCGACATCGTCGACGAGCGTGTTCTCCGTACCGTCAAAGACGATCGCTCTCATGGTCTTCCGCCTTTCAGTGGATGCGTGCGGTCAGGAGCTCCCGCGGCGACGCTGTCGACGCCGCGGTGAAGTGGTAGTCGGAGACCTGCAGCGCCTCGCACATCTCGAAGAACCGCTCGCCCGTCCAGGGCGCGTTCATCTGCAGCCGCCCGAACTCGTTCACGTAGTAGTTCCGTTTCATCGTGCTGTGCTCGGACAGGTAGATGAGCTTCTGCGCCTCCGCGTGCAGATCCTCGTTGTATCTGTCGAAGACGTCCTGGCGCACCGCCATCGAAGCATGACCGCCCTCGAGCATCGCGACGATCCCCTGTGCGACGTACCGGCTCCAGATCTCGAACCAGGTGGGCAGCCCCGCTCCTCCGGCGACCGGCTGCGAGTTCGGCCCGTACAGCAGGAACAGGTTCGGGAAGCGCGGGACCGTCATGCCCAGGTAGGCCTGTGCCCCCTGCGGACGCCAGACCTCCTCCAGGCTCACCCCGCCCTCGCCGTAGTACGCGGTCGGCCAGACGTACTTCTCCGTCTGGAAGCCCACCGCCGCGAGGATCACCTCCGTCTCGCGCGCGGTCCCGTCCGCGGTCACGATCGCGGTCTCCTCGATGCGATCGATCGCGGTCGACACGAGCTCGACGTTCGGTCGCGTCAGTGACGCATACCAGTTGTTGTCGACCACGGGGCGCCGCGTCATCGGCGCGTAGTCGGGCACGAGCTGATCCACCAGGTCGCGCCGGCCGCCGACCTGACGCTCGATGTAGCGGGTCAGGAGCGCGCGCAGGTCGTCATTGCGCTCGCTGACCGCGCCCCCGTCCTCGATCCATCGCGCATCGGTCGTGAGGACGTTGCGCAGCTCGATCGTGCCCATCGCGGCGACGTACTTGTTCCAGTTCCAGTAGAACGGCAGAGCGCCGATGAGCCACTGGAGCTCGTCGGGGATCGGGACCCCGTAGTTGGCGCGCGGCGAGATCCACTGCGGGGTGCGCTGGTACACCGTCACCGACTCGGCGGTCTCGGCGACCTTCGACAGGAGCTGCACCCCCGTCGACCCGTTGCCGATGACCGCCACCCTCTTGCCGGTGCAGTCCACTCCGTCGTGCCACCGCGCGGTGTGCACCACATCACCGGCGAACCCCTCCGCGCCCTCGATCGGCAGATCGCGCGGCGTCGCGAAGATGCCGCTCGCCGCGACGACGACATCGGCGCGGACGATCTGGTCGGGCTGCCCTTCCCGGGAGACCGTCAGCGTCCAGTCCTGGCTCCGGTCGTCGAATCGTGCGACGCGGACGTCGCTGCCGAACGAGACCCGATCGAACACCCCGTGCCGCCGCGCCACGTGCTCGACGTACGCCCGGACGTCCGCCTGGCGGGCGAAGTACGCGGGCCAGGGGTACTTCTTCTCGAACCCGTACTCGTACGTGGCGCTGAGTGTGTCCACCCCGGCATCCGGATAGGTGTTGATGCTCCAGACGCCGCCGACCTCGGACCGACGTTCGTAGACGGTGAACGGGATGCCGAGCTGGGCGAGCTGGACCCCCATCGCGATCCCGGCGATGCCCGCGCCCACGATCGCCACGTGGTACCCGTCCGGGACCGAGGGGTCCGCCGTCCAGCGCGCCTGGAACGGCATGTCGCCGAAGCTCGGGATCTGACGCCGCAGCGTCAGCTCGGGAGGTTCGAGCCGGCGCCCTTCGAGCATCTGGATCAGCTCGTCGATCTCAGAAGCCGTGGGCTCGGGCAGCTCCTCCTCTGCGGGGGCGCCGGTCAGCAGCAGATCGACGGCCTTGCGCCGGATCAGCTCCTCGTCCTCGACCGCGAACGAGACCGTGTCGGCGACGGCGCCGTACACCCGACGCGGCACGATCGAGGCGATCTCGGGGTCCCGGGTGATCTGGTACAGGGAGAGCCGCAAGGCGTTGACGTCGGCGTGCGCGACCGCGCGCTCGACGAAGCTCCGTTCAGGCATGTCTAGGTTCCAATGCTCGATGGGCGGCCTGGGCCGCCGGGGACTGCGTCAGCCGGCCGTCGGGACCGCGAGGGCCGCGTCCGACACGGACTCGCGGAGGACCTGCTTGCGGATCTTCATGGTCGGGGTCTTGGGCATCTCGTCCACGAGGACGACCTGCTCGGGGAACTTCGCCGGTGAGATGCCCGAGGCGCGACAGTGCTCGCGCACCGCGGCCAGATCCGGCGCCTCGCCTCCTGGTGCCGCCACGAGCACCGCGCAGATCCGCTCCCCGGTCCGTTCGTCCGGAAGGCCGAGCACCGCCACGTCGGCGATGCCGGGGTGAGCCGCCAGGACGTCCTCGATCTCCGCGGGGCTGATCGTCTCCCCCTTCCGGATGATGAGGTCCTTCTCGCGCCCGACGAGGACGAGATGTCCGTCCGGGTCGAGACGCCCGACGTCGCCGGTGAACAGCCACCCCTCCGCGTCGAACGGCGCGACCGGCTGACCGTCCACGAGGTAGTGGAGAAAGCGCATCTCCCCGCGCAGCCAGACCCGGCCGGCCTCCCCGGCCGCCAGGGCGTCGCCCTCCTCCGACCGGATCTCCACCTCGCACCCCTGCACCGGACGCCCGGAGGTCGTCGCGAGGTGTTCGACGCTGTCGCCCACGCGTGCGGAGGTGATCATCGGGCATTCGGTCATCCCGTATGCGTGCAGCACCGGCACTCCCATCTCGGCGAGCACGTCGCGGAACAGGCTCTCCGGCATCGGCGCGCCTCCGCCCGCCAGGATCCGCAGAGTGGGCACGAGCACGGTGCCGGGTGCCTTGCGCTGCTGTTCGAGCAGCAGCGCGTAGTGCGGCGTCGATCCGCCCGTCACCGTCACGCCGGCGTCCCGCATCAGCGCGACCGCGGCTGCCGGCTCATAGACCTCCATGAGCACGAGCGACATGCCGCTCACGAGCGACGCCACGAGCATGTCCGGGCCGCCGATGTGCGCGTACGGGAACAGCACCGTCGCGACGTCGCTCGCCGTCGCCTCGATCGCCGCAGCCAGCGCGCTTCCGCCGGCGATCAGCGTGCCGTCCGCGTGGCAGACGCCCTTGGGCGCCGAGGTGGTGCCCGACGTCGTGTAGATCCACCGCACCTCGTCACGTCCTTCCGGCGCGGGCGGCAGCGACGCGGGGTCGCCGTCGGGCAGGGTCTCGCCGAGCACGATCACCTCGACCCGGTCACCGGTGGCGGCGCGGACGCCGTGCGCCATGGCGGCGTGGTCGAAACCGCGGAACTCGGGGATCGTGATCAGCCACTCGGTGCCGCACTGCGCGACCATCGCGGTGACCTCCCGCTCCCGGTACAGCGGGATGATCGGGTTCTGCACGGCGCCGAGCCTCGACAGGGCCAGGCTCAGCACGATCGTGTCGATCCTCGTGGGGAGCTGCCAGCTCACCACGGCTCCTGGCCCGATGCCGAGATCCCTCAGTCCGGCGGCGACCCGCTCGGCGCGGCCGGCCACGTCCGCGAACGTCTCCGTCCGGCCGTGTTCGTCGCGAAGCGCCACCGCAGCTCCGGTGGCAGCGGCCCGGAGACTCAGCAGGTGCCAGAGGGAGACGGCATCGGCTGTCGAGACGTCTCGGGGCGTGACCGTCGGGCTCACGAGTCCTCCTTGGTGTCCGACGCGGATCGCAGCGGATCCGGGGTGAGCAGGGGGTATCCGGTGCGCAGCAGCGCGTTGGCGTGTCCGTGCCAGTGGATGTCGAAGGCCGCCTGGATCGCGGCGCGCTGCCCCATCACGTCGAGCCCCTGGTTGATGGCGCGTTTGGTCGTGGCCAGCCCCCATGCGTCCATCTCCGAGATCTCGCGGGCGAGCGCCATCGTGTGGGCGTCCAGCTCGTCCAGGGGAACGACGCGGTTGACCATCCCGGCGTCGTACGCCTCGGCCGCGCTGAAGGTGCGCGCTGTGAACAGCATCTCCTTGGCGCGGCGAGCGCCGAGCTCCCAGAGATGCGCGTGGTACTCCACCCCGCCGACGCCGAACTTGACGACCGGGTCGCTGAAGGACGCCGTCTCCGCCGCGACGATGAGATCACACGGCCAGATCACGTTCAGTGCACCGGCGATGCAGGCGCCCTGCACCGCGGCGATGGACGGCTTGGGGATGTCGCGCCAGCGCTGGGAGAAGCCGAGATAGTGCTCGCTCTCCCATCCGTAGGCGCTCTCCATCACGGTCTTGCCGTCGCGGAAGTATCCCGGCGCGGGAGTGCGGAGATCGTGCCCGGCCGAGAAGTTGTCGCCGTTGGCCCGGATCACGATCACCTTCACCGCGTCGTCGGCGGCGGCCTGCTGCCATCGTGCGTCGAGGTCGCGCAGCATCGACTCGTCCTGGGCGTTGTGCTTCTCCGGCCGGTCGAGGCTGATGACGGCCACGGCGTCATCCACGCGGTAGTCGATGTAGCTCACGCGGCCGACTCCGCCCACCGTCGGTCGAGGGCCGACACGACGTCGGCCTCGTTGCGGGCATCCGATCCGAAGTCGAATTGCCAGCGCTTCGCGGCATTCGTGAACAGGTGGACGGACGACTCGACCATGAAGCCGATGCCGGCGTGCACCTCGTGGGCACCGTGCACCATCACCTGCGCCGTGCGCGCGGCCTGTCGGCGGAGAAGGCCCAGGTGCGGCTGCACGTCCTCCCCGGCATCGAGGGCCCGGGCCGTGGAGCGCACGTGCACCGAGGTCCGATGCACGGCGAGGGCGATGTCCGTGCAGAGGTACTGCACGGCCTGGAACCGTCCGATGGGACCGCCGAACTGATGCCGCTCCCGCGCATAGCGGACGGTGATCTCCAGCAGGCGCTGCCCGGCTCCGACCACCTGCGCCGCTCGGAGGACCGCGGCGCGGGCGTCGGCCAGCTCCACGGCGGCATCCGCGCCCGCGCCCCGGGCCAGCACGTCCTCGGACGCGAGCGGCGTGTTCGAGAACCTCACTGCGAACAGCGGACGCTCCCCCAGATTCGGCATCGCCTCGACCTCGACGGAGTCCCCGGACGGGACCCGTGCGAGCACGTTCTCCGCACCTCGCGCGTGGACCAGAAAGGCATGCGCCCGGTCCGCGAAGCCGACGGCGAGCGCGGTGCCGCTCAGCGCGCCGTCCCGGACGGAGACGTGCTCTCCCCAGTCGGCGGAGGAGAACACCGGGACGACGATCGTCGCGCCATCGCCGATGCGATCCGCCAGTTCCCTGGCGTCTGCCGTGCCCGCTGCCAGCGAGGCGTCGCGCGCCGTCATCAGGTCCAGGAGCGGCCCGTCCACCAGTGCGCGCCCCATCTCCGTGAAGATCGCCGCGATCGTGCCCAGAGGCGCACGATCTTCATCCGCGCCCGTCGGGTCCCCCAGCTGCAACCAGCCCAGGTCGGCGAACTGCGCCACCTGCTCCTCGAAGGACAACCTGCTCGCGCGATCCTCCAACGGCGAGCACCGCGAGAACGCGGCCCTGCCGACATCCGCGAGGACGTCGTAGTCCTCGCCCCATGCCACATCCATCTTGTCCTCCTATCGCGGCAGACCGAGTCCGCGCGTGGCCAGCACCATGCGTTTGAGTTGGGAGGTCCCTCCGGCGTGGTTCGCGAACGACTGCCGGTACCAGGCCTCGGGTCTCCCGTCGAGCACTGCTCCGGGCGCGCCGGGACGGAGCTGACTCGCGGGTCCGAGCACGCGATCGTAGATCTGCGCGAACAGCGGTTCGGACTCCTTGGCGATCACCTGCTGCACGCCCCCGCCCCAGGGCGTCTGGCGTCCCGCCGCGTTGTCCCCGATGATCTCGTAGGCCATCAGGCGCTGGGTCTGCACGATATCGGCGAGCTCGGTGAGATCGGCCCGCACGTGGGGGTCGTCGAGCAGGCCCGGGATGCTCCGGCAATGCGCGATGAGCGCGCGGAGCCGTTCCTCCTGCATCGCGTAGATCGGCTCCACCGTTCCCGACGCGTAGAAGGCGCGCATGATGTAGCTCCACCCCATGCCTTCCTCGCCGATCAGCGCGTCGGCCGGCACCCGGACGTGATCGAGGTAGGTCGTGGACTGCACTCCGCCGCCGTAGTTGCGCATCGGGTGCAGCGTGACTCCGGGGCTCTTGAGATCCACGACGAAGATGCTGATCGCGTCGCGCGCCGCCTCATCGGTGGAGGTGCGCGCGGCGACGTAGAGCACGTCCGACATCGGCCCCCAGGAGGTGAACGCCTTCTGGCCGGTGATCACCCACTCCTCGCCGTCACGGACGGCCTTCGTCCGGAGCGACCCGAGGTCGGACCCGGCCTCGGGCTCGGTGAGCCCCTCCGCCCAGAGCACGCGCATGTTCGCGATCTCGGGCAGCAGTCGCTTCTTCTGTTCTTCCGTGCCGCCGACCAGGATGGTGCCCGCGGCCAGGAAGATGCCGACCGAGTTGATCATGGGCGCGTCCGCCGCGTACAGCTCCTCCAGCAGGATCTGGTTCGCCACGGGCGGGAGTCCCTTGCCGCCGTACTCGACCGGCCAGGTGAGGCCGATCCATCCCTTCGCGGCGACCTTCCTGCTGAACTCCAGTGCGATGGCCCACTGCTCCGGAGCATCGTCGAACTCCGGGTTGAAGGCGTGCTCCTTGGGCAGCTCCGCGTCGAGGAACGCCCGGATCTCGGCACGCCAGCGTTCGAGATCCTCCCCCAGTTTCCCGCGCATCAGGCGTTCTCCGCCACGAGCTCGTCGGTCCCCGCGCGCTGCTCCTCGGCGCCGCTGCCCTTGTGGCCGGTGGGGTAGAAGCGACGCGCCCACTGGCGGATGTCCCGGAAGCCGGCCGCCTCGGCCGTCGCCAGCCCGGGAGGCTCGGTGTACCGCTGGTGCTCCCAGATCGCGAGGTCGGCGCGCAACTGCCCGATGGCGCTGCGCTGCCGCTTGGCGACGCGCTCCTCACTCTCGCCGTCCTCCTTGCTGGCCCAGGCGGTGAAGCGGAGGATCGAGGTCTCGTCGTCCACGGGGGTGACCGCGGTGATGCTGCAGATGGCACCGACGCCGTAGGCGTACGAGAAGCCGAGCCCGAGGCCCAGCAGACCGGCGAACGTCCGGCCTTCGACCGTCTCGGTCCCGCCGTCCGCCGTGCGGACGGAGAAGTCGAGCGCCAGCTCGGAACGGAAGTCGTGCTCGCCGAACTCACGGCTCACCACGGTCGGGATCTCCTCGGCACGGTGCACGTACTTGAAGTGCGCGAAGTCGACGCCGTTCTCCGCGACGTACTGGGGGTGGATCGGCAGCGCCTCGGATTGGAACCGCGCGCCCTCGTCGGGGACGTGGTAGTCGTCCTCGGAGCCGCTGCCGGGGAAGAGATCGAAGACGCTCGGCACCTCGTACAGGGGCGCACCGCCGTCGTGGTTGTGCCAGAGGTACACGATCCCGTCCCGCTCGGCGGTGTGCCAGGCCCCGATCCGCCGTGCCCGGTTCACCGAGTCCTGATACGGGATCAGGGTGTTCTTGCCCGCGATGCTCCAGCGCCAGCCGTGGAACGGACACTGGATGTCCTCGCCGCACACCGTGCCGCCGTACGCCATGTTCGCGCCCAGATGCTCGCAGTACGCGTTGAGCACCGCGAGCTTCCCGCTCTCGGTGCGAAACGCCACCAGATCGCGATCGAAGTACCGGAGGGGTTTGACGTCGCCGACCTCGAAATCGCTCGACCATCCGATCTGGAACCAGCCGGTCGGCTTCATGGAAAGGGCCATCGATGTCACAGTCGTCCTCCTTGAACCCTGGCGGCGGGCACTCGCGGAACGGTGGGACCCGCGATGCGTCCGATGCGGTCCGGTCCTTCGCGGGACCTCCTCCATGAGGCCTCGCGCGGTCACCCGCCGTGGTGACTGCAATCACTGTAGCCAGTGGCTACACTTGCGTCAACCTGAGGCAACGCCGCCCGGGTCCTGATCGGAGGAAGGCCACGATGACGCGCACAGATCCCCCCACCCGCACCTATCCGGGACGACTGCGACTCGACGGGCGCACGCTCGTCGTCGTGGGCGCCGGCCAGGGCATGGGACGAGAGGCCAGCCATGCCCTCGCCCAGAGCGGCGCCCGCGTCGTCTGCGCGGACATCGACGCGGATCGAGCCAGGCAGGTCGCCGCGGAGGTCGACGGG
Source organism: Microbacterium resistens NBRC 103078 (assembly GCF_001552355.1). Lineage (GTDB taxonomy): Bacteria > Actinomycetota > Actinomycetes > Actinomycetales > Microbacteriaceae > Microbacterium > Microbacterium resistens. The sequence goes on along the minus strand of NZ_BCRA01000013.1, from coordinate 39,983 downwards.
ATCCCCTGGTCCGGCGACGTCACGCAGGACGACGAGGTCGCCCGGCTCGTGCACGACGCCGTCGGGCTCCTGGACGGCCCGCTCAGCGGCTTCGTCGACATCGTCGGCATGGCGGAATGGGCCGCGGTGCTGGACATGGATCCGCAGACGTGGGATGCGCAGTTCTCGATCTGCCTCCGCCACGCGCATCTGCTCAGTCGGCACATCGGCCGGCACATGATCGAGACGGGAACGGCGGGGACGATGACCTTCATCTCATCGCTGCACGGCCTGACCGCCTCCGTGCACCATGCCGCCTACGGGGCGGCGAAGGCAGGGCTGGTGTCGCTCGTGAAGACGCTCGCCAGCGAGCTCGGCCCTCGCGGCATCCGCGCGAACGCGGTCGCGCCGGGCTCCATCCTCACCCCGAGGATCCTCGCCGCAGGCACGGACGCCCTGCGCGAGCGCGCCGCCGCGGTCGCGCCCCTGAAGCGCAACGGCTCCCCCTCCGACGTCGCTTCCGCCGCTCTCTTCCTCACGAGCGACCTCTCCGCCTTCGTCACCGGTCAGACGATCGCGGTCGACGGCGGCGTCAGCATCATCGACCCTTTCGAGAGCCTGCTGTCATGAGCGCCGCGATCCCCGCCGAGCGCCCCTGTGCCCTCGCCACTCCGCAGAGCCTCCTGGATCGACGTCAGCGGATCGCCTCCGCGCCGGAGGCGCCTCCGCTCCCCGGTGTCGAGACCACCGAAGTCCGGATCGGCGGCGTGCGCTGCCTGAGCAGTTCCGCGCAGCGACGACCGGACGACGGGCCGCAGCCGACCACCGTCTACTTCCACGGCGGAGGCTACCGCCTCGGGTCCCCCGAACTGTTCCGAGCCTTCGCGGAACAGCTCGCGCTCGCCAGCGGCGAGCGTGTGATCGCCGTGGACTACCGCCTCGCCCCCGAGCATCCGTATCCCGCAGCCCTGCACGACGCGATCCACGTCTACCGCGCGCTCGCGGGATCGTCGCCGACGCCGCCCGCTCTCGTCGGCGACTCCGCAGGGGGCGGGCTGGCCGCCGCGCTCGCCGCCGCCGGGGCCGCGCTCGGGCTCCCCCGTCCTCGCGCGCTCGTCCTGCTCTCGGGATGGGTGGATCTCCGCTGCACCGCCGAGAGCTATCGCACCCGCGCCGACACCGATCCCCTGTTCGGGCACGCAGACGCCCGCACAGCGGCGGCGCAATACCTGCAGGGCTGGCCGGACGACGATCCGTTGGCCTCGCCGGTCCTCGGCGATCTCCGCGGGTTCCCTCCGGCGCTCCTCCTCGCCAGTTCCTCGGAGTGCCTCCTCGACGACACCCTCGCGATGTCCGCAGGACTCGCGCGCGCAGGGGTGCCGGTGCGGGCGGAGGTCTTCGCCGACCTCCCGCACGCCTGGCCGACGGTCGATCCGGCCCGCGCGGAGTCCGCTCGGGCCGTCCGCATCGTCGCGGACGCCCTCGCGCGCACCACCACCGGGTGAGCGCGGGCTGTCCGCCGGGTCGGACGCCCCGGCGGACAGCGCGCAGCATCAGCCCGCCCACGCCTCCGCGATCTCCGCGGCGGTCGGTTGGGCCCCGAGCGCCCGCAGCGAGTGCCGCAGCACGTCGTCGCCGTACTCGAGCGGGACTCCGACCACCCCGTCACGGACCACGGCGACCCTGTACCCGAGGTTCACGGCCTCGATCGCCGTCCCGATCACGCCGACGTTGAGCGAGACGCCGCCGAGGACCACGGTGCGCACGCCCAGCGAACGCAGTACGGTGTCGAGATCGGTTCCGGTGAACGCCGACATCCCGTGACGCCGCCAGGAGAGCACATCGCCGGGTCGCGGCCTCAACTCGGGGAGGACATCGGTGTCCGCCGCCCCCTCGCGCAGCCGGTCCGGATCGCTGCGCTGCAGCCGAGCCAGCGTCGGCGTGTTGATCGGAGTGCCGACGCCGTCCGCGCGGAAGCGGACCACCGCATGGACCACCGGCACGTCGACCTCGCGCGCCGCCCGGACGACCTCGGCGAGCGCGGCGACGATCCCTCGCTCGCGCGCGGCGTCGACCAGCGGAGCGAGAAGCGGACCGGAGAGGTCGCCGACCACCCCGCGCTGCATCTCCATGAGCACGACGGCCGTGTGGTCCCGAGAAACGAGCTCTCTGAGGTCCATCGCCTTCTCCTTGCTCTTCGTCGATGCGCCGACCAGCCGAACCGCCACGCGTCAGAAGGCGATCTCGACCTCGTCCGAGGCCGGTCGCGTCTGGCAGCCGAGGAGGTATCCCTCGTCGATGTCCTCCTGGTCCATCGCCTCGGTCGGAGCCATGGACACCTCCCCGGAGACGAGGCGACAGGCGCACGAGCCACACTCTCCCGAGCGGCACGAGTACGGCACGTCGATTCCGCGGGCCAGCAGCACGTCCACCAGCGTGCGATCGCGCGGCCAGGCGACCTCGTGCGTCTCCCCGTCGAGATGGACGACACCCTTCGCAGCACCCGCGGATCCGGCGTCCTGGTCGGCAGGCTCCTCGGGCACGGCTGCCACCTCGTCGAACGGGTTGCCGGAGAGCGAGGAGAACACCTCGCGGTGGACCCGGTCGGCGCCGAACCCGGCGTGACGGAGACCGTCTGCGACGGTGCGCATGAAAGGCGGCGGCCCGCACAGGTACGCGTCCGCATCGGGATGGCTCGCCGCGGCGTCCGCGACCCGCGGGATGTCCGGGTAGCCGTGCTCGTCGTCGTACCAGTGCAGCATGCTCAGCCGGTCGGGATGCTTCTCCGCCAGAGCGTTCAACTCGGCGCGGAAGATCACCGAGTCCCGATCCCGATTCGCGTACACGAGTCGGATGCGCCCCGTGCCGTCGCGAAGCGCCGCCTTGAGGATCGAGATCACCGGGGTGATGCCGCTGCCGCCGGCGAAGAGCAGGAGGTCCGCGTCGAGCCTCCTCAGCACGAAGGATCCCGACGGCGGAAGAACGGTGAGCAGGTCCCCGACGCGAATGCTGTCGCACAGCCAGTTCGATGCGTATCCGCCGTCGGTCCGTTTCACGGTGACCTTGAGATGCGCGTCGATGCCGGGCGTGCTGGAGAGCGAGTAGGAGCGGGCGACCGCACCGGTGCGTTCGCTGGGGATGCGCAACGTGAGGAACTGCCCCGGGCGGTAGTCGAACACTCGCGACAGCTCGGGCGGGACGCCGAAGACGAGCGAGCGTGCGTCCGCCGTCTCCTCAATGACGTCGACGATGCGCAGCTCCGCCGGTGCGGTCCGTGCCGGCTCAGCCATGGGGTCCTCCTTCGGGCCTGCCCGTCATGGGCGCGGGGCAGCGACGCAGATCAACGGGCGATCGCCTCGACTGTAGCCAGTGGCCACAGTCGAGTCAATATCGACGATCGCATGCCAGCACGGACGCGCCGCGACGGCCGAGTTGACGCTGACGTGGCCACTGGCTACAGTCGGTGCGATCGTCATCGATCATCGGGGCGGCGGCGCCGCTGCCGCCGTCCCGGAAACGATCGAGGTCATGCGATCGTCGTCGAGCACAGAGCTCGGCGGTCACGGATCGCACCCGTCTTCAACGAGGAGGATGATGTGAGCACACACAGGTCGAACTGGGGCCGCTGGGGCGAATCGGATGAGCGCGGTGCCCTGAACCTCCTGACACCGGAGCGAGTCCTCGCGGCCCTGCAGCTGCCCAGGACGGGTAAGACGTACGGCCTGAGCATCCCGATCCAGCGCAGTGGCGTCCCGAACCTGGACTACCGAGGCGCCCCGCAGCGGCTCACCCTGACCAACCACGACGACGAGGCGATGGCCCGGGCCAACGGCGGCGCGCCCGGAGTCGGTGCGAACGAGGATCAGCTGATCATTCCCTCCCACACCTCCACGCACATGGACGCGCTCTGTCACGTCTACGCGGACGGAAAGATCTACAACGGATTCCCCGCCGAGGGGATGACCCCGTATCTCGGCGCCGACAAGTGCGACATCACCCAGGTCGGCGGCATCGCCGGACGCGGGGTGCTCATCGACGTCGCCGCGTCCAAGGGACAAGACCCCCTCCCGGCCGGCTACGTCATCACCGCCGCCGACCTGCAGCAGGCGCTGGACGCGCAGGGCGTCGAGCTTCAGACGGGCGACATGGTCCTCATCCGCACCGGCTGGATGGAGGACTACCTCAAGAACCAGGGCGAGCAGATGCCGCAGCCGGGCATCGGGCGGGAGGCTGCCAGGTTCCTGGCGGAGAAGGACGTCGCCCTCGTGGGCTCGGACAACGCAGCCGTCGAACCGATCCCCTTCGACGAGAACGTGTATCTGGGCGGGCACATCATCCTGCTCGTGGAGCACGGGATCCACCTGGTCGAGAACATGAACCTCAGCGAGCTCGCGGCCGACCGCTGTTATGAGTTCCTGCTGTCGATCGGCGCGCTGAAGGTCACCGGCGCCACGGCGAGCCCGGTCACCCCGGTGGCCATCGGCTGAGCGAACGCCCCATCGGATCGAGACCGCCGCGACGACGGAGCCGCCGCATGTCCCCCGCACCCCCTCGTGCCGGCGCTCCCTGGTAGTCGCCCCGCCCGGCCGAGCACCACACCTATCGACAAAGGACGATGATGACCCTCACCGACACGACCACAAGCACGACACGCGATCCCCACCTGTGGGTGCCGCAACGCAAGGTGGAAGACCTGGAGTGGTTCCGCCGGAAGTATGCCGAGGAGCGCGACAAGCGGCTGCCGAACACTGGTGCCGACACCTATCAGGCGGTCGGTTTCGACGGAGACCTGGCCGCTTTCGACGCCGATCCGCACGCGACCGGCACCCGCACCGCGCCGCCGTGCACCGCGGAGGTCGACGTCCTCATCATCGGCGCGGGCTTCATGGGGATGAGCGCCGGGATCGAGCTCACCAAGCGCGGGCGGACGGATTTCCTCATCCTCGACGTGGCGGCGGACTTCGGCGGCACCTGGTACTGGAACCGATACCCGGGCGTGCGGTGCGATGTCGAGTCCTACGTGTACCTGCCGTACCTGGAGGACACCGGATACATCCCGACCGAGCGCTACGTCCGCGGCAGCGAGATCTTCGCCTACTGCCAGTCGCTGGCGAAGCAGTTCGACCTCTACGAGCGCGCCCTGTTCCAGACCCGCGTGACCGGGATGGAGTGGGATGAGGCGGCAGCGCGCTGGATCGTCCGGACCGACGCCGGAGACGCGGTGCGCGCACGATTCGTCTCGACGCAGAGCGGGACCTTCAGCCGCCCGCAGCTGCCCGGCATCCCCGGCATCGAGACGTTCGCGGGGCACAGCTTCCACACGAGCCGGTGGGACTACGGCTACACCGGAGGAGACATCACCGGGAACCTGGAGAAGCTCCGCGACAAGCGGGTCGCGATCATCGGCACCGGGGCCACCGGCGTGCAGGCGATCCCGCAGCTCGCCGAGTACGCGCAGTCGCTCGTCGTCTTCCAGCGCACCCCCACGCAGATCGCCCCGCGGGAGAACGCGCCGACCGACCTGGAGTGGTTCCGCTCGTTGCCGGAGGGATGGCACCAGGCGCGACGCGCGACCTTCGACAAGTGCGCCATGGACCGCGCGACCGCGGACTGCGAGGTGGACGACGGCTGGATCAAGTTCGCGAAGTACCAGCTCGGCGCGATCTTCGAAGCGGGTGGCGCGGATCCCACTCTCGAGCAGTTCATGGACGCGATGGAGCGCTCGGACTACGAGTGGAACGAGATGCTCCGTGACCGGGTCGACGCGATCGTCGAGGATCCGGAGAAGGCCGAGAAGCTCAAGAGCTACTACCGCACCATGTGCAAGCGCCCCGGGTTCAGCGATGACTTCCTCCCGGCGTTCAACCGGGACTCGGTGACCATCGTGGACACGTCCGAGACCCCGATCGACCGGATCACCGAACGCGGCATCGTGGTCGGCGACCACGAGTATGAGGTGGACCTCATCGTGTTCGCGACGGGGTTCCAGATCGGCCGGACCTGGACCGACCGGGCCGGATACGACGTCGTCGGCCGCGACGGCAGGATCCTGTCGGAAAAGTTCGCCACCGGCGCGAGCACGTACCACGGCTTCCTCAGCGAGGACTTCCCCAACCTCTTCTTCCTCGGCTTCGTCCAGTCCACGGCGGTCTCGAACATCGCGAACCTCATCGATCATCAGGCACGGCACATGGTCTACATGATCGACAAGTGCCTGACCGAACAGATCAAGGCGATCCAGCCGACCTCCGAGGCCGAGGCCGGGTGGAACGAGACGATCGCCGGGCACGCCGAGATGCGCCGGGACTGGAACCGGACCTGCACGCCAGGCCAGTACAACAACGAGGGCCGTTTCGACGACAAGCGCAGCACCCTGGTGGCAGGCCTCTACGGCCCGGGGTACGAGTACTTCGACATGCTGCAGCAGTGGCGCGAAGACGACCGGTTCGACGGCCTGGCGCTCACCCGCTGAACCGAGAAGGAGAAGACCATGACGCTGACGCCCGTCCGACTCGGATACGCGCTGTTCACCCTGGTGGATCCCCACCGCGGCCACGAGGTCGCGTACAACCGGTGGTACGAACGGGACCACCGATACTCCGGCTGCATGATCGGCCCGGGCTGGTTCGCCGGCAGCCGATGGGTGGCCACCCGCGCGATGAAGGACCTGCGCTTTCCCGCATCGGGCCCCGTGGCCAGCACCGTGGACGAGGGCTCGTATCTCGCTGCCTACTGGGTGCACGAGCCGGATGCCGAGGTCGCGGACGCGTGGGCGCAGAAGCAGGTCGGCGAGCTGTACGCTGCCGGACGAGGCTTCCCGGAGCGCTCGCACGTCCACACCGCCCAGTACCTGCCGGACTCGACGGTGTCGGCGGGAGAGGACTCCGTGCCATTGGAGCTCGCGCACGATCACCGCTACGGGGGTCTCGTCGTCCTGATGATCGAGCCCGCAGCGGACGTGTCGCGCACCGACGCGATCCAGGCGATCGAGAAGGGCCCCGCGGCCGCCTTGCTCAGCAAAGGTGCCGTCGACCTGATCAGCAGCTGGCGGATGAAGCCCTGGCCCGCCGACCATTCCGTCCCGATGAAGATGGGCAACGACGGCGGCACCGCGGAGCGCATCCTGCAGATGCTCTTCCTGGAGGACGAGCCCGTCCAGAGCTGGCCGCAGATCATCGACTACGCGGCGGACATCGAACGGTCGGGGGCCGGCACCGTGACCTTCGCCTCGCCCTTCCTTCCCACCGTCGTCGGCACGGACACCTACACGGACGAGCTGTGGTGACCGTGCACGACGACGACCGGACGCCGACATGCTGAGCGGCGAGAAGATCCTCGTGACCGGGGTCGCGGGACAGATCGCCTTCCCGATCGCCCGCATGCTCGCCGCGGACAACGACGTCTGGGGGCTCGCGCGGTTCAGCGATCCGCAAGCGCGAGAGCGAGTCCGCGAGGCGGGGATCACCCCGGTCGCGTGCGATCTCGCGGCCGGGGACTTCACCGGAGTCCCCAGCGACGTCACCTACGTCGTCCACCTGGCCGCAAGCCAGGCGCCGGGCTGGGACTACGACGGCGCCATCCGCGCGAATGCGGAGGGCACGGGGCTGCTGCTCCAGCACTGCCGGACGGCCCGGGGCGCGCTCGTCATGTCGACGCACTCCGTGTACCGTCCGCAGGACGACCCGCGCTACGTCTTCACCGAGGAGTCGCCGCTCGGCGACTGCAACGCCACACACAGCCCGACGTACTCGATGTCGAAGATCAGCCAGGAGGCGACAGCACGACTGGCGGCCCGCGCCTTCGGCATTCCGGTCACGATCGCCCGGATGAACGCCTCGTACGGGCCGAACGGCGGTCTGCCCGCTCACCATGTCGATGCGATCGCCGAGGGTAGACCCGTCACGACCCGTTGGGATCCGTGTCTGTACAGTCCGATCTACGAGGACGACATCAACGCCCAGACCTCCGCGCTCCTGGAGGCGGCGACGATTCCCGCGACCATCGTCAATTGGGGCGGCGACGAGGCAGTGAGCGTCCAGGAGTGGTGCTCGTACGCCGCCGAGCTCATGGGGACGGCCGCCGAGGTCGTGGTCGCCCCGATCGACAACACGCTCCGGGGTTCGGTCGCCGACAACGCCCGCAGGCTCTCGATCACCGGCCCGTGCACGGTCGACTGGCGCGAGGGCATCCGTAGGACCGTCGCCGCGCGGCACCCGCAGCGGCTCACCGCATCGACCCGCTGATCCCCGAGAGACGACAACAGTGAGGACTTCGGCCATGACCGCGCAGAGCGCACCGTCGCACACCACCTTCGACCCGTTCGCCGAGTACGACACCGCCACGCTCGTCTCCTCCGACCTCTTCGAGATCGCCGCTCCCGTCGAGCGAGTGTGGGAGGTGCTGGTGGACATGCCGCGCTACGGCGAATGGAACCCGTTCTGCGTCCGCGCCGAGTCCACCCTCGAGCTCGGCGCGCCGGTCCACATGAGCCTGGTCGACTACACCGGCGGCGGTGCCCTCTTCCCGGGCGTCGAGTTCGTCTGCGCGGTGGAACCGAATCACTTGCTGTCGTGGGAGCTTCCGTTCACCGAGGAGTGGCCGTACGCGGCACGGCGGGACCAGATCCTGGAGTCCGTCGGCCCCGAGCTCACCCGGTACCGCTCGACGGACGCGTTCCTCGGTCCGAACGCCATCCATGTCATGCGGTTCTCGGGTCCGTGGGTGACCCGCGCCTTCAACGACACCGGTCGCGCGCTGAAACGGCGTGCCGAGGCGCTCCACCGCGGCGAGATCGCCTGACACCGTTCACCGGGATGGACCGCGCATTCCTGACAAGAGCGTGGGCCCCGTCTGAGGGTCCCTGCCGCTGGCCGTCCTCGTGGGAAGCCTGCTGACGGCCTGGCGCTGACCCGACGGCCTCTCTCGCGTCAGTCGGCGCGGCGGTAGTGCATCGCTACCGCGCCGCAGCGCAGGGGTGTCGCGGAGACCAAGTCGAGCCGCCGGGTCCTCGGCAAGCCCTTGTCATAGAGGGTGGGGCCGTGGCCGGCGATCCGGGGGTGGACCAGGAAGCGGTACTCGTCGATGAGGTCCAGGCGGTCCAGCGAGACCGCCAGGGCGCCGCTGCCGAGGAGCACCCCGTCCGAGGTCTCGTCCTTGAGCCTCTGCACCGCACCACGCAGGTCGTCACCGGCGAGGTGATGACTGTTCGTCCAGGGAAAGTCCGTCCTCGTCGAGGACACGACGTACTTCGGCTTCGTCTCCAGTGCGACGGCCCAGTCGCGCATGGCCGGAGGCGCCGGCTCGTCCCCGCGCGCCACCGCCGGCCAGAAGGCCTCCATCATCTCGTACGTGACCCGGCCCCAGAGCATCGCCCCCGCCTCGGACATGAGGCCGGTGAAGTAGGCGTGCGTCTCGTCGTCGGCGATCCCCTCCTCGTGGTCGACACACCCGTCGAGCGTCAGGTTGAGGGAGAACGTCAGAAGTCCCATGGCGCGAGCCTAGGCCTCGGATCGGACGACCGCCACGGGTGGGCCCGAGGCCGGCGTCGGCGGCGGTGGGCCCTGCCGGGATCGAACCGACGACATCCACGGTGTAAACGTGGCGCTCTACCAGCTGAGCTAAAGGCCCGCGCTCGGAAGTCTACCGATCCCGACAGCGCGCGGCGACGGACCTAGACTGGCGGCCATGGCGGAACGAGGAGGCAGCGGGAGCCTCGTCGACCTGCTCGACCGGCGGTGGGGGCGCGCCTACTTCGCGTTCCAGGCGCTCGCGGGATCGCGTGGTGGATCGGAGTCTTCACCGCCCCGCTCGTCCGCGACAGCACACTGGGACGCCTCGATCCCGTCCTCGTCGCGGTGTTCGACATCCCGCTCTTCGTCGGCGCCTCCGTCCTCGTCGCCGCCGGTGTCCGTGCCGCCGTGTGGGTGGCGGTCCCCTGGACGGCGCTCGTCTCGATCGGCATGGCGACGTACGCGACGGTGACCGGGCTGGGCGGATGGGGCGCCCTGGCGATGGCGGTCGCCGCGCTCGCCTCGGTCGGGGCCGGAATCCTCGTGCTTCTCGACCGCGTGCCCGTCGAGTGGATCGTCGTCGGACCGTTCCGGTTCCGGTCCGCTCCCCCGGCTCCGGCCGGAACCCACCTCGCCCGCACCGGGATCCAGACTCTCGTGTTCTCCGGCGTGCTGCTCCTGGCCGTCCCCCTGGTCATCCTCTTCTTCGAGCAGCGTTGGGGACTGCACCCGCCCGTGCCGCCCGCCGTGCGCATCGCGGGCGCGGCCCTGTTCGTGCCCGCGCTCGCGCTCTCGCTCTGGTCCGGCGTCGCCGTCTCGCTGCGTGGCGGCGGGACACCGCTGCCGTCCGTCATGCCGAACCGCCTCGTCGTCACCGGTCCGTACCGGTTCGTGCGCAACCCCATGGCCGTGGGCGGGATCGCGCAGGGGGTCGCAGTGGGACTGATGCTCGGATCCTGGCTCGTCGTCGCCTACGCGCTGGCCGGATCGGTGGTGTGGAACACCCTGGTGCGCCCGCAGGAGGAGGCCGACCTCGAACGCCGCTTCGGCCGGGAGTTCCTCGACTATCGGGAGGAGGTCTCCTGCTGGATCCCCCGGTTGCACCCGCGCGCCGCGGAGAGGACCCGCGTGCACCACGGGTCGGCGACCTCACCGCCCGATGCGCATCTCGACCCCCGCGAACGGGGCTAGGGTATCCAACAAGGCGTGCTGTACGAATGCGACAAGCGTTCCTCATGCCTCATCCCGTTTCCTTGGCACGACCTGCCAGACAGACGAAAGGCTCCCCGTGACCGTTCACGATCAGGATCCGTACTCTCAGGGCCCGCTGGACAGCGACCCCGAGGAGACCAGCGAATGGCAGCAGTCCCTCGACGAACTCGTGGAGGCGAAGGGCCACGGCCGCGGACGAGAGATCATGCTCAGTCTGCTCAAGCGCTCCAAGGAGCTGCACCTGGGCGTCCCGATGGTCCCGACGACGGACTACATCAACACGATCGCCCCGGAGAACGAGCCCGACTTCCCCGGCGACGAGGAGATCGAGCGCCGCTACCGCGCGTGGATCCGCTGGAACGCCGCCATCACGGTCCACCGCGCCCAGCGACCCGGCATCGGCGTCGGCGGTCACATCTCCACGTACGCCTCCTCGGCCGCTCTCTACGAGGTCGGCTTCAACCACTTCTTCCACGGCGCGGACGCCTCCGGCGGCGCCGACCAGATCTTCATCCAGGGGCACGCGTCTCCGGGCATCTACGCCCGGTCGTTCCTTGAGGGACGCCTCACCGAGCAGCACCTGGACGGATTCCGGCAGGAGGCCTCGGCCGCCCCGTACGGTCTTCCCTCCTACCCGCACCCGCGGCTCATGCCGGAGTACTGGCAGTTCCCGACCGTGTCGATGGGTCTGGGACCGATCAACGCGATCTACCAGGCGATGTCCAACAAGTACCTGGAGAACCGCGGGATCAAGGACACCTCGGGCTCGCACGTGTGGGCGTTCCTCGGCGACGGCGAGATGGACGAGGTCGAGAGCCGCGGACAGCTCCAGGTGGCCGCGAACGAGGGCCTGGACAACCTCACCTTCGTGATCAACTGCAACCTGCAGCGCCTCGACGGCCCGGTGCGCGGAAACGGCAAGATCATCCAGGAGCTGGAGAGCTTCTTCCGCGGCGCCGGCTGGAACGTCATCAAGGTGATCTGGGGCCGGGAGTGGGACGACCTCCTCGCCCGCGACGCCGACGGTGCCCTGCTGAACATCATGAACTCGACCCCGGACGGCGACTACCAGACGTACAAGGCCGAGTCGGGCGCGTTCATCCGCGAGCACTTCTTCGGGCAGGACGAGCGGGCGGCGAACCTCGTCAAGGACTACTCGGACGAGCAGATCTGGAACCTCAAGCGCGGCGGCCACGACTACCGCAAGGTCTACGCGGCCTTCAAGGCGGCCACCGAGCACAAGGGCCAGCCGACGGTCATCCTCGCCAAGACGGTCAAGGGCTACGGCCTGGGCCCGCACTTCGAGGGGCGCAACGCGACGCACCAGATGAAGAAGATGACCCTCGAGAACCTGAAGACGTTCCGCGACGCGATGCACATCCCGATCACGGACGCGCAGCTCGAGGAGAACCCGTACCTGCCCCCGTACTACAACCCGGGACCCCAGGACGAGACCATCCAGTACATGCTGGAGCGCCGCAAGGGGCTCGGCGGGTTCCTCCCGGAGCGTCGCAGCACCCACGTGGGTCTCAGCCTTCCGGACGAGAAGGCCTACGCCCTTCCCAAGAAGGGCTCGGGCACGCAGGAGGTCGCCACCACGATGGCGTTCGTGCGTCTGCTGAAGGACCTGCTGCGCTCGAAGGACTTCGGGCACCGGATCGTGCCGATCATCCCGGACGAGGCGCGCACCTTCGGCATGGACGCGTACTTCCCGACCGCGAAGATCTACAACCCGAACGGCCAGCACTACACCTCGGTCGACCGCGAGCTCCTCCTCGCCTACAAGGAGAGCCCGCAGGGACAGATCGTCCACGTCGGCATCAACGAGGCCGGCGCCCTGGCCGCGTTCACGGCGACGGGCACCTCGTACGCCACGCACGGCGAGCCGCTGATCCCGATCTACATCTTCTACTCGATGTTCGGCTTCCAGCGCACCGGCGACGCGCAGTGGGCCGCCGGCGACCAGATGACCCGCGGGTTCATCATCGGCGCCACGGCGGGCCGCACGACGCTCACCGGCGAGGGCCTGCAGCACGCCGACGGGCACTCCCATCTGCTCGCGGCGACGAACCCGGCAACCGTGTCGTACGACCCGGCCTACGGCTACGAGATCGCGCACATCGTCCGTTCCGGCCTGGAGCGGATGTACGGCGGCGAGCACGCCGACCCGAACGTCATGTACTACCTCACGGTGTACAACGAGCCGATGATCCAGCCGGCCGAGCCGGAGGGCGTGGACGTGGACGGCATCGTCCGCGGCATCCACCGCGTCTCCGTCGGCGAGGGCGACGGGCACCGCGCGCAGATCCTCGCCTCGGGCGTGGGCCTGCCGTGGGCGCACGAGGCGCAGCAGCTCCTGAAGGACGACTGGGGCGTCGTCGCCGACGTGTGGTCGGTGACGAGCTGGACCGAGCTGCGCCGCGACGGGCTCGCGGTGGACGAGCACAACTTCCTCCACCCGGAGCAGGAGCCGCGCACCGCGTACCTGACCGAGAAGCTGAAGGATGCGCAGGGTCCGGTCGTGGCCGTCAGCGACTTCATGAACGCGGTCCAGGACCAGATCCGCCCGTGGGTCACCCAGCCGTACTACACGCTGGGAGCCGACGGCTTCGGGTTCTCCGACACCCGCGCCGCCGCGCGGCGGTTCTTCAAGATCGACGGCCCGTCCATCGTGGTCCGCACCCTGCAGGCGCTCGCGGACGCGGGCGCGGTGGACCGTGCGCTCGTCGGCCAGGCGATCGAGAAGTACCGCCTGCACGACGTCAACGCCGGAACCAGCGGCAACGCGGGCGGCGAGAGCTGACACCCGCGTGACCGACTCGTCCCCCACGATGACCAAGGCGTCGACGCTCACGTGGCTGCGACGCATCTCCGGGGACCTGGCCACGGCGACGCTCCAGCGGCTCGAGGAGTCGCTGCCCTGGTACGCCGAGATGCCACCGGCCCGACGCTCCGCCGTCGGGCTGGTGGCGCAGGCCGGGATCACGTCGTTCATCCAGTGGTACGACGACCCGACGTCCACGCCGTGGATCGCCGCCGACATCTTCGCCGCGGCCCCGCGTGAGCTGCTGCGCAGCGTCAGCCTGCAGCAGACGCTGCAGCTCATCCGCGTGACCGTCGAGGTCACCGAGGAGCGTGTCGCCGGCAAGGGCGAGCATCTGCGCGAGGCGATCCTGCTGTACTCCCGGGACGTCGCGTTCGCCGCGGCCGACGTCTACGCCCGGGCTGCGGAAGCCCGCGGCCTCTGGGACGCCCGCCTGGAAGCCCTCGTCGTCGACTCGATCCTGACCGGCGAAGCCGATGAGGAGCTGCCCAGCCGGATCGCCGCGCTCGGCTGGCACGGCCACGGCGAGGTGTGCGTCATCGTGGGCACCACGCCGCCGCAGTTCGACGTCGACCAGGTGCGGCGCACCGCTCGCAAGCTCTCGGTCGACGTGCTCATCGGCGTCCAGGGATCGCGTCTGGTCCTCGTGATCGGGCGGGCGCGGTCGGCGTCCAAGGCCGAGGACGAGGGCGACGCCGAGGAGGAGCAGCTGTCGTTCAGCGAGATCGCGCGGCGGCTCGAGCCGTCGTTCGGCCCCGGCTACGTCGTCGTCGGCCCCGCCGTCGCCGCGCTCGTCGATGCGGGGCAGAGCGCCCGTGCCGCGCTGGCCGGGTTCGCCGTCGCGAAGGCCTGGCGCGGCGCCCCCCGTCCGGTCGAGGCGGACGACCTGCTCCCCGAACGGACCATCGCCGGCGATCCGCTCGCCAAGCAGACGCTCATCGAGCGGATCTACCGCCCGCTGCAGGCGCACTCGACCGATCTCATCACCACGCTGTGGAGCTACCTCGACAACGGCCGATCGCTGGAGGCGACCGCCCGTGAGCTCTTCGTGCACCCGAACACCGTGCGCTACCGCCTGAAGCGGGTGAGCGAGGTGATCGGGTGGGACGCGACCGGACCGCGCGAGGCCCTGATCCTGCAGACCGCGCTCGTGCTCGGATCGATCGGGGCGGCCGAGCCCGTGCGCCGCCGCGCCCATCCGCGCCGTCCACGGTGACCCCGCTGTACGCCACACACAACTGTTCCTCCGATTCTTGTGAGGGATGTGCCACCGAAACCGCGCATTCGTTGGCAGACTGGAACCCGTGATCGTCGTCGCATGTCCCGGACAGGGCTCTCAGACCCCCGGATTCCTCTCCCCCTGGCTCGAGCTCGAAGGAGTCGCCGAGCTGCTGGACTCCTTCTCCGAGGCGGCCGAGGTGGACCTCGCTCTGCACGGCACGGAGTCGGACGCCGATACGATCCGGGACACCCGGATCGCGCAGCCGCTCATCGTCGCCGCGTCGATGATCGCCGGCAAGCTCCTGCGCGAGCGCGCCGGCCGAACGCCGGACGGGATCGCGGGCCACTCGGTCGGCGAGCTCGCCGCCCTGGCCGGCGCCGGGGTCGTTTCGGGAACCACCGCGATGCGTCTGGTCGGCATCCGCGGCCGAGCCATGGCCGATGCGGCCGCCGCCACGCCCACCGGCATGAGCGCGGTGCTCGGCGGCGATGAGGACGCGGTCCTCGCCCGACTCGCCGAACTGGAGCTGACCCCCGCGAACTACAACGGCGGCAGCCAGATCGTCGCGGCCGGGACCCTCCCGGCCCTCGCCGCGCTCTCCGAGGAGCCGGTGCGGGGCACGCGCGTCATCCCGCTGCAGGTGGCCGGCGCGTTCCACACCTCCTACATGGCCCCCGCGGTGGAGACCCTCCGTGCGGCCGTCGACGGCGTCGAGGCGCAGGACCCCCAGACGCTGCTGTGGACGAACCACGACGGATCCGTGGTCTCGGACGGATCCGCGGCGCTGGAGCTCCTCGTGAACCAGGTCGCCTCCCCCGTGCGCTGGGACCTCTGCATGGCGTCGTTCGCCGAGCACGGTATCACCGGCCTCATCGAGCTCGCCCCCGCCGGCGCGCTCACCGGTCTGGCCAAGCGCGGGCTGCGCGGCGTTCCGGCCGTCGCGGTGAAGACCCCCGAAGACCTCGACGCGGCCGTGGCGCTGCTGAACGGAGAAGCCGCATGACCGGGCTCACGCAGGCCACCGGGCCCGCCTACACGCGCATCTACGCATACGGCGCCGCACGCGGCGAGAACGCCGTCCCCAACGAGGACCTCGTCGGTCCGATCGATTCCAGCGACGAGTGGATCCGGCAGCGCACCGGAATCGTCACGCGGGTCCGCGCGGACGCCGGCACGGACGCGATCGACCTCGCCACCGAGGCCGCCAAGGAGGCCGTCGCGACCGCGGGCATCGACCCGGCGGACGTCGACCTCGTGATCGTGGCGACGATCAGCAACCCGAAGCAGACCCCGTCCGTGTCGGCGATCGTCGCGGACCGGATCGGCGCGAACCCCGCCGCGGCCTACGACATGAACGCCGCGTGCGCGGGGTACGCGTACGGCATCGCCCAGGCAGACGCCCTGATCCGCGCCGGAGCGGCCCGGTACGCCGTCGTGATCGGGGCCGAGAAGCTGTCCGACATCGTCGACCCCACCGACCGGAGCATCTCGTTCCTGCTCGGCGACGGCGCCGGCGCCGCGGTCGTGGGCCCGAGCGACACGCCGGGCATCTCCCCTGCGGTGTGGGGCTCGGACGGCTCCAAGGCCGACGCCGTCGGCATGAACCACACCCTCGTCGACTTCCGCGACGGGAAGGCTCCGTGGCCGACCCTGCGCCAGGAGGGGCCGACCGTGTTCCGCTGGGCCGTCTGGGAGATGGTCAAGGTCGCTCGGGAGGCGCTGGAGAAGGCCGGTGTGGAGGCCTCGGATCTCGCCGCCTTCATCCCCCACCAGGCGAACATGCGGATCGTCGACGAGTTCGCCAAGCAGCTGAAGCTCCCAGAGAGCACGGTGATCGCGCGCGACATCGAGACCACCGGCAACACGTCCGCGGCCTCGATCCCGCTCGCCAGTCACCGTCTCATGCAGGAGCACCCGGAGCTCAGCGGCGGCCTCGCCCTGCAGATCGGGTTCGGCGCGGGTCTCGTGTTCGCCGCGCAGGTCGTCGTGCTCCCCTGACGATCCGTCGTCGCCTCCTAGACTGTTCACCGGTTCCGAAACCATCCAAGAAAGAGGAAAAGCCATGGCTTTCACCAACGATGAGGTCCTCGCGGGCCTCGCCGAGCTCATCACCGACGAGACGGGCATCGACGCCTCCGAGGTCGCCCTCGAGAAGTCCTTCACGGACGACCTCGACATCGATTCGATCTCGATGATGACGATCGTCGTCAACGCCGAGGAGAAGTTCGGCGTGACCATCCCGGACGACGAGGTCAAGAACCTCAAGACCGTCAAGGACGCGGTCGACTTCATCGTCGCCGGCCAGGAGTGACACCCGTGGATGCCACCCCCGCGTCCGCGGGGCGTGGCGTCCTCGCCTCATGGCGCCTTCTCCCCCACACGGACACATGACCCGCGATCGCGGACACCCAGCCCCACAAGGACTCCCCACATGACCAAGCGCATCGTCGTCACCGGCATCGGCGCGACCTCCGGGATCGGAGGGACGGCTCCCGAGAACTGGGCCAACCTCCTCGCCGGCGCGTCCGGCACCCACACCCTGGAGCACGACTGGGTCGCGCAGTACGAGCTGCCCGTGACCTTCGCGGCCGAGGCCTCCGTCCGGCCCGAGGAGGTCCTGCCCCGCCATGAGGCCAAGCGGCTCGACCCGTCGACCCAGTTCGCCCTCATCGCCGCCCGGGAGGCCTGGGAGGACGCCGGTGCGCCCGACGTCGAGCCCGAGCGGCTCGGCGTCGACTGGGCGACGGGCATCGGCGGACTATGGACGCTGCTCGATGCCTGGGACACCCTGCGCGAGAAGGGTCCGCGGCGTGTGATGCCGCTGACGGTCCCGATGCTCATGCCGAACGCCGGCGCGGGGAACCTCTCGCTGCACTTCGGCGCGAAGGCGTACGCCCGCTCCGTGGTCAGCGCGTGCGCGTCGAGCACGGAGTCCATCGTCAACGCCTACGAGCACCTGCAGGACGGACTCGCGGACGTCGTGATCGCGGGAGGCGCGGAATCCGCGATCCACCCGATCACGATGGCCGCGTTCGCGTCCGCACAGGCGCTCTCGCGGCGCAACGACGACCCGGAGCACGCATCGCGGCCCGGCGCCGTCGACCGCGACGGCTTCGTGATGGGCGAAGGCGGCGCCGCGGTCGTCATGGAGACCGAGGAGCACGCCAAGGCCCGCGGAGCGAAGATCTACGCCTACGTCGTGGGCGGCGGGGTCACCGCGGACGCCTACCACATCACCGGCAACGACCCCGAGGGATGGGGTGCGGCACGCGCGGTCGAGCAGGCGCTGGCCGCGGCCGGGGCCACCGCCGACGAGGTCACCCACATCAACGCCCACGCCACCTCGACCCCGGTCGGCGACCCGAACGAGTACGTCGCGCTCAAGCGCATCTTCGGCGACCGCCTGGACGAGATCCCCGTCTCGGCCACCAAGGCGTCGACGGGGCACCTTCTCGGCGGCACCGGCGCGCTGGAGGCGGTGTTCACCATCCTGGCGCTGCGCGACCGCGTCGCACCGCCCACGATCAACATGACCGAGCAGGATCCCGAGGTGCCGTTCCGGCTCTCCGGCGAGCCGCAGCCGCTGGGAGAGGGCCCGCAGCTCGCCATCAGCAACTCGTTCGGCTTCGGCGGACACAACGCGGTCGCCGCGTTCCGCAGCTACGACGGCTGAGGCCCGTCCGCTCGTCTCGAGACCTCGAGGCCCCCGGGATCATCCCGGGGGCCTCGTATCGTCCGGGGCGCCGATTCCCTTTCCCGCCGGCCGGGTCCTTGCTCTCCGGTCTTCGGTAGTCGGGCCTCTGCGCCCCTGCCTGATCCCGACCCCGACGAGACGCCGGAATCGGACGCGGCTAGCCGACCTTGTGGAGCCAGACCACGTGCGCGTCGTCGCTCGCGTGCCGGAAGGGCTCGAGCTCTTCGTCCCACGCCGCTCCCAGCGCGACGTCGAGCTCGCGCTGGAGGTCGACCGCGTTCCCGGCGGCGATCTCCATCGCGTAACGGATGCGGTCCTCTCCGACGACGATGTTGCCGGCGGCGTCGGTCTGCGCGTAGTGGATGCCGAGCCCCGGCGTGTGCAGCCAGCGTCCGCCGTCGCTGCGCGGCGTCGGGTCCTCGGTCACCTCGAAACGGAGATGCTCCCAGCCGCGGATCGCCGTCGCCAGCGCGGCTCCCGTCCCGGCCGGGCCGTCCCAGTAGAACTCCGCCCTGCGGGCGCCTTCCAGCACGGGCTGGTCCGCCCACTCGAAGTTGACGGCGCGCCCGAGGGCGCGACCCACCGCCCACTCCAGGTGGGGGCAGAGCGCGCGTGGCGCGGAGTGGATGAACACCACTCCGCGTGCGTGTGCAGTCGCCATGTTCTCTCCGTTTCCTCAGGTGCGTCTTCCCCTACGACCTGATCCGCGAAGCACGGCGTTCCTATGCGGTTATGCGCCCATTCTCACCGATGATCGGCGAAATCACAAGCATGTAACTCTTGACGTCGCCGGCGTGTCGGCGACGGCGTCCGCCGACAGGACGACGCGGGCCCCGGACGCTGTCGCGCCGGGGCCCGCGGTACGTGTCCGCCCTGGGGCGGTCACCGTGCGAGGAGGCTCAGGCCTCGCTCATCGCGATCTTCTCCTGCTGGCCCTTGGCGGCGTAGTAGGCCGCCCGGGCGGCGTCGCGCCGCGCCTGCTCGGCGTAGCCGGCGTCGAGGACGTCCTGCGAGACCTCATAGTTCTCGACGTCCTGCGTGCCGTGGTACTTCTCGATGTACGCATCGAGCTCGGGGCCCGAGGTCCACGAGGTGATGAGGCAGTAGCGGGGCTCGGTGCCGTTGTGGGTAGCGGCGTGCCACAGACGCTGCGTGTCCACGATCAGCTGTGCGCCGGCCGGCAGGGCGATGCGGTACTCGACGCTCGGGTCGGTCCGGTTCTCGCGCAGGACGAAGTAGCTGTCCTTGTCGTCGGTCAGGTTGAAGAAGCCGCGAACGACCCAGCCGGTGCCGTCGGGGTTGAGGCGGTTGTTGTCGTCCTGGTGCAGGTTGTACAGGCACTCGCCGTACGTGGTCGGCTGCAGCTCGATCACGCGGCAGCGGCCGACGTTCGCACCCGGCTCCTGCGCCCGACGGGTCAGGTTCGGCGCCTTGGCCGTCTGCGAGTCGATCCAGACGCCGTCCTTGTCGGTGCGCGGCGGCACGTGGTTCCAGAACCCGTTGCACTCGATCTCGCCCTTGGCCGAGGCCAGGGGAGCGAAGCGCGTGTCACCCGAGGACTTCCAGTCGACGTACTCGATGTCGAGCCACTCCTTGGGGTCGAGCTCCTGGGCGTAGCTGTCGAGGACGACGAAGCCCTTGTCCTCGAGGGCGGCGGACTTGATGTATCCCATGATCTGAGTCATGTCCTTTCATAAGGGGCCAGCGAAGTTTTTACAGGCCCTTCTTAGGACAGCCTAACATCGGGCTCCGCGCGTGCCCGGGGACCCCGCGCCGTGAAAAACCGACGGGCCGCCCGGAGCACCGGACGCCCGCTGCGGAGAGGGGCACGGCCTAAGCTGGAAGGGCCGGCGAGCGCGCAGCATGCCGGCGTACGAGGACCGCAGAGCAAGGGACGAGTCAGCAGAATGAGCATGGCCACGAACGTCGAGGCGACCGCAGTCAACACGATCGAATGGCTCTCCGCCGACTCCACGACCATCGTGGTCCCGGTGTATCAGAGGCAGTACCGGTGGGACATCGGCGGCTGCGAGCAGCTCCTCGCCGACGTCCGCGCGGTGGCGGCTCAGGACGACGCGCACCGCCACTTCATCGGCTCGATCCTGTCGGCTCAGGACGCCGGTGCCGACGCGGACCTCGTGCTGATCGACGGGCAGCAGCGGATCACCACCCTCATGCTCCTCGTCGCCGCCCTGCATCACGCGGTGCGGGAGCAGGACCCGGCGCTCGCCGCCGAGCTCGAGCGCGTCCTGGTGCGGGCCGACGACGCGACGCGCACGAAGCTGCGCCCGCACCACGCGTGGGCGGACCTCTACGAGTCCGTCGTGCTGGACCGCCGCTCCCCCTCCGACGAGCGCGAGTCGCGCTTCGACGACAACTACGCCTTCTTCCGCAGTCAGGTCCACGCGGACGAGGCGCCCCGGATCTGGCGCGGGCTGCAGAAGCTGGAGCACGTGTCCATCACGCTCGGCGCGGACGCGAACGCCCAGCAGATCTTCGAGAGCCTGAACTCGACCGGAGAGCCCCTTCGCGACCACGAGCTGATCCACAACTACGTGCTGATGGGCCTGTCCCACGCCGAGCAGCTCGCGGTGGAGACGGAGTTCTGGCTGCCGATCGAACGCAACACCGGGGAGCTCATCGGCGCGTTCTGGCGTCACTTCCTGATCATGACGACCGGCCGCGAAGTGGCCGTCGCCGGCGAGCACGGCGTGTACAGCGCCTTCCGCCAGAGCTTCCCGCACCTCGGGCTGGACGAGCTTCGGACGCAGGCGGGCGTCTGGCGCGAGTTCTCGGAGATCTACCGGGTGCTGCTCGACCCCTCCCGCGAGCCCGATCCCGACATCCGTCGTCAGCTCCGGTACGTGAACACGTTCGGGCGCGCGACGTACCCGCTGCTGCTCAGTGCCTACCGCGACCACTCGCTCGGCCTGATCGGCAAGGACGAGCTCATCGGCACGCTGGAGAACGTCCAGTCGCTCCTGCTGCGGCGCAGCGTGGTGGGCGTCCCGACGGACCGCCTGATCGCCCGGCTCTGCCGCGCCCGCGCCCAGGGCCCGGAACAGCTCCTGCGCGCCATCGCCCGAATCACCCCCTCCGACGAGCGCGTCCGGGTCGCGCTGAAGTACAGCGAGCTCCCCCACGCGGCCTACGTCCTGGGCCGGCTCGAGGGGATCGACGATCCGGAGGCCTTCGACGTCGAGCACATCGTCCCGCTGGCGCCGCATGAGTCCTGGTCCGGTGACGGCGAGCGCCCGTGGAGCGAGTACACGGAGGACGAGCAGAACAGTCACCGCGCGCTCGCGCCGACCCTGGGGAACCTCACGCTGCTGGAGGCGCCGCTGGCAGAGCGGGTGTTCGGGGCCTCCTTCCCCGACAAGCGCGACACCTATGCGCGCAGCCGTGCCGCGGGCACCCGCGTGCTCGCGACGCGCGACGCCTGGGGCACCTCCGCCATCGCCGCGCGGACGGTGGAGCTGACCGAGACGTTCGTGTCGGTGTGGAAGCGCCCGGCGGTCACCGACATCGACGACGACGGACTGACCCCGATCCTGGACGCCGTGCGCCGGCGCGGATGGCCCCAGGGCTGGGACCGCGAGTTCGAGTACGTGGAGTACCGCGGCGAGCACTGGGAGGTCTACGACGTCAAGTACCTCTTCAATCGCGTGTTCCGGCGGGGATGGACCGACACCCGCGACGCCGTCCTCGCGTACAGCGCCCGTCGGGGCGGCCCGATCTACGGGGAGAAGGCGTGGAACGGACAGTGGGACGAGCTGGACGAGAACCACTTCCTCTACATGGGCTGGGATTCCAAGTACATGATGGGCGCGATCCAGGGTCTGCTGGAGGAGTCCGGACTCGCCCCCGAGGTCTTCGTCAAGTACTCCTACATCGGGAACGTGATGTGATGACCTCGGCGCGCACCACCGTCCGCCGGATGCAGGATCTGACGGTTCACGAACACACGCTGACGGTTCCCCTCGTGTGGGGGGACCGGTCCGACACCCGCACCATCGACGTCTTCGCCGCGGTCGTGTCGCGGTCCGGCGGCGAGGAGCTCCCGTTCCTCGTCTTCCTCCAGGGCGGCCCCGGACACGAGGCGCCCCGGGCCTTCCACTCCCCCACGGGGCCGCTGTGGCTGGACGACGCCCTCCGGGAGTACCGCGTCGTCCTGCTCGACCAGCGGGGCACCGGGCGCTCGACGCCGGTCGGGGACCGAGATCTCGACGCGGGCCCTGATGCGGCCGCCGAGCGTCTCACCCATCTGCGCGCGGACGCGATCGTCCGCGACGCCGAGGCGCTGCGGGCGCATCTCGGCGCCGACCGGTGGAACCTGCTCGGCCAGTCGTTCGGCGGTTTCACCACGCTCGCCTACCTCAGTGCCTTCCCCGACGCCCTGGACCACGTGTACATCACCGGAGGGCTCAGCACCGTCACCCGCCATCCGGACGAGGTCTACGCGCTGTGCTACGACAAGATGCGCGATGCGTCGAACCGCTACTACCGGCGCTTCCCCGAGCACCGGGACCGGATGCGCCGCCTCGTCGACCGGGCCGCGTCCGGCGGCATCGTGCTCCCGGACGGCGAGGTCGTCTCGCCGTCCCGCCTGCGTTCGGTCGGCTCCGCCCTCGGCACCAACGACGGCTGGCAGTCGATCTGGTCCCTGCTCGAGCTCGATCCGGACTCCCCCGCCTTCCGGTACGACCTCGCCCGCGCGATGCCGTTCGACGGACGCAACCCGCTCTACTACGTGTTCCACGAGTCCAGTTACGCGAGCGGCCACACCACCTCGTGGTCCGCCGAACGGGTCGAGCCGGACGACTTCCGCGAGGACGTCACCCTGTTCACCGGCGAGCACATCCGCAGCGAGTGGACCGAGACCGTACCTGCGTTCCGCCCCTGGGCGGCCGTCGCCCGTGCCCTCGCCGAGCACCCGTGGCCGCGGATCTACGACGCCGAGGCCCTCGCCTCGTCCGGCGCGCGGGGTGCCGCCGCCGTGTACGTCAACGACGTCTACGTCCCGCTGGAGTTCTCCCTGGAGACCGCCGCGCTCCTGCCGGGCGTGACCCCGTGGATCACGAGCGAGTACGAGCACAACGGCCTGCGATCGGGCCCCGTCCTCGCCCGCCTGCAGGACATCGTGCGCGGTCGCCGGGTGCGCTGACCCGACGCCGCCCGGGCTCTGCCGTTGCAGGGCGCCGGCGTCAACCCCCTCGAGCATCGGTCGTCGCCTGCATTAGCGTGCATCGTCCACGAACCCGACGGAAGGCGCAGACATGTCGCACGACGACGCACGAGAGCCCGCACACGGCCTCCCCGAGCCGACCAGGGGCGGAACGACGCACGCCGCCTGGGGCGCGGGGAATCCGCGGCTGCTCGTCTCCCGGGAGGACGAACGCCAGGTCTTCGATCTCGTCGACGACCGCACGGCGATCGGCTCCGCACCGGATGCGCAGCTCCGACTCGACGGCGCGGACCCTGTGCACGCGACGATCACGCATGACGACCGGGACGAGTACGTGCTGGAGCTGCACGCCGCCGGGGAGATGAACGCCCGCCCGGACGTCTCGGGGACGGACGCGGAGCGGGGCGAGATCCTCCGCACCGGGGCCCGGTTCACCGTGGCCGACTGGACCCTCGTGTTCCAGCGCGACGAGTTCGCGGATCATGGCCGCCCGTACGGCGGGCGCGAAGGCGGCGAGCTGTCCGACCAGCCTCCGCAGCCCGCGCGACCGGACTACCGGCGCGACGAGCCGGGCGACGAGCGCCCGCTGGAGGTGCACGACAGCTGAGGGCCGCGGAGGACGACGGGACGCGCGGGCGCCCCGTCGTCCTCCCCCGCGAGCTCAGCTGTTGCGGAGCATGTCGATCAGCTCGCCCTTTCGGCGATCGGAGTAGCCGTGCAGACCGATCTCCTTCGCGCGATGGCGCAGTTCATCGACCGTCCACTCCTCGTACGGTTCCGCATCGCCGCCACGGCGACCGACCGCGGAACGGCCGTCCCTGGCCGCGGCGTTCGCGATCCGCGCGGCCTTCTGCTTGGAGGCGCCGTCCTCGCGCAGCTCCTGGTAGACCTCTTCATCCTTCACGCTGTTCCTGCGCGAACCGGGCATGTCTCTGCTCCTCTCGTGTGATCCGTTCTCGCGGCCTCAGTCCACCTGTTCGCCCTGGGTCCGGATGAACTGTCGGTCCTCCGGGCCCAGACTCGCTCCGTCCGGGATGTCGGTGCCCGTGGATTCCGCGATCTCGCGGCGCACCTCCTCCGACAACGGGGCGTCGAGGTCGCGGAGGATGCGATGCTTGGCCTCCATGGACAGCGTCGGCCACCACCGATGCGCGTCGTACTCGGCCATCCGGATCTCCTCTCGACTCGGCGGACGTCGGCCCGCATCGCCAGGCTGTCGCGGTCACGCGGAGCGGACGAGGGCCTTGACGATCCCCGCTCGGCGTGACAGTGCGCCGCCGTGTCAAGAGTCTGTCGCGTCGGCGGCGTCCGTCTCAGAATGAGGGGCCCCTTCCGACAGGAGAACGCGATGACCGCAGACACGTTCGGGGTCGAGGAGGAGTTCATGCTCGTCGACCCGGCGCGGCTCACCCCCGTGCACGAGGGGCCGGCGGCCATCGCTGCGCTCCGTGGCGGCCGAGGATACGGAGATGTGGCCGCCGAGTTCCTCCCCTGCCAGATCGAGCACTCCACGCGGGTCTGCTCCGGCTGGGACGAGCTCGCGGACGAACTCCACGCCTTCCGACGGGCTCTGTCGCACTGGGCCGACCGGCACGGGCTCCTGGCCGTCGGCAGCGGCACCCCGTACCGTCGACCGCAGGAGACGGCGCCGCCGCGCTCCGCCCGCTATCGCCGCATCGCCCGCGACGTCGGCGCGCTGACGCAGGAGCACCTCTTGAACGGCCTGCATGTGCACACCTGCATCCCGGACAGGGAGCAGGGGGTGCGAGTGATGAACGGCCTGCGCCCCTGGCTGCCGCTCCTGCTGGCCGTGTCCGCGAACTCCCCGTTCTGGGAGGGGCAGGACACCGGGTACCGCAGCTGGCGGGCGATCCAGACCCGCCGCTGGACCACCTACGGGGTGCCCCCGTTCCTCCGCGACGCGGACGAGTACGACCGGCTGCACGCGCGGTTGACCGACGTCGGCGCCACGCGGAAGGGCGATGGGCTCAACTGGGCGATCCGCTTCTCCGCGCACCTGCCCACCATCGAGACCCGCGTGTGCGACGCCCAGCTGACCCCTGCGGCGTCGGTCTCGCTCGCTGCCCTCCTCGTGGCACTCGCCCGCTCCTTCGACGACGCCCGCGTCGAGCCGGAGCCGATTCCCTCGGCCGTGATCGACGCGGAGATGTGGCACGCGGCCCGCTACGGGCTCTCCCGCGGCGCCTTCGATCCGGTGTCCGGCCGTCACGAGACGGCGGGCGTCGTCCTCGACCGTCTGCGTGCGACGATCCGCCCCGTGGCCACCGCATCGATGCGCGTGCTCATCGACGACCTTCTGGACGCGACGTCGCGCGAACGCTCCGGAGCGGATCTCCAACGCCGTGCCGGAAAGGAGGGCGACACCGGCCTCGCCTCCCTGTACCGCCGCGCGATGACCGCCGCACCCTGAGAACCCTGTGCCCGCGGCACCCCGTGCCCGACCGCGTGCTCAGCGCCCTCCGCCGTCGATGTCGTCCTCTTCCCACTGGGTGCTCGGCGCCGCCGACGAGGACTCGGCGGGCTCGGGCACGAGGTACAGCCCGTGCGGCGAGTTCGCGGTGTACGCGAGCGCGTCGATCCACGCGACGTTCAGACGCGGCTGTCTGCTGCCGAAGTACTTGTAGACCATCGGCACCTGCGGGTGCATCCAGACGCTGGTGCGGCCGTCCCCGACGCTGGCGTCGTCGCGCCAGGTGAAGAAGAACGACTCGCCGCGGCGCAGTTTGCTGCCGATCACCACCTGCAGGTGGGCGAGCACCCGGTCGTCGAACTCCTTCTTGACGGTCCCGTCGTACGTGAGAGTGCCCATGCTCCTCCTTCGGGCGCGACTCCGGCGGACCGGAGTCCGCCGTGGGGGAAGCCGCCCCGTGATCCCAGGCTCGCATCGACGCGCCGCGGGGGCAAGTTCGAGGGCGGATCAGTCCGTCTGCTCCCCGCCGTGGATCTCTCCGCGCCATGCGCCCGTGGGGTGGTGCGTCTCGATGAAACGCTTGAAGTTCTCCAGGTCCCGGCGCACCATGGCGTCGTCGATGCCCAGAGCGGCTCCCGCGCGCTCGGAGAAGGTCTCCGGCCGCCAGCTCATCTCCAGGGACACGCGTGTGCCGCCCGACGGGTCCACCGCGAACCGGACGGTGCCGGCGTGGACCTCCTCGTCGACGCTGCGCCAGGTGATGTGATCATCGGGCACCTGGTCGACCACCGTGGCGGTGAACTCGCGTCTGACGCCGCCGATCTCCACCCGCCACCGCGTGCGCTCCGCTGTCGTCTGCTCGATGCTCTCCACCGCCGTCATGAAGTCGGGGAAGTCCTCGAACTGGGTCCACTGGTCGTAGGCGACCGGCACCGGGACGTCGACGACCGTGGATGCCCGCACTGTGCTGTACATGCTCGTCTCCTCGCGCTCGGAAGAGCGAGATTACGTCCCTCTCCGCACCGACGCAGGAGGGTTCCGCCCGCCGGAGGGCATGAGTATGCTCCGCTACCCCGCTACTCGCGACGCCCGGCCAGGGCAACCCCCTCGCCGCGGGACGCGCGCCGCCCTAGCCTCCCATCACGAGGCGCGCATGACGCCTTCGGCGCGTGCGCCCCGCATCGCCGTCCGTCAGCCCCTGGAGGCCACCATGAGTTCACGACACGACCCCGGTCGTCCCGACCCCCGCGATCGCGGAACGCAGGGACACCCTTCCCAGGCCGAGGGCGAGGATCCGGATGCCCCCGAGGGCACCGACCCCTGGATCCCCGGCCACCCGTCCCAGGCCGAGGGCGAGGATCCCGATGACGACGCCGACTCCTGAGGGGATCGCCGAGGAGCGGCGGGCTCGCATCGGCATGGCCGTCGTGTTCTGGACCTGGATCACGATCCTGGGCGGCGGGCTGGTCGCCATGCTGGCCATCGCTGGGACGGGACGCTGACATGCGCCGTCTCATCCGCGACCATGCCCTGAGCCTGCTGTTCCTCCTCCTGTTCCTCGGGGCGCTCGGGGGACAGGCGATCGCCGGGTACGCCCGCTACGCCTCTGAGCAACAGGAGCACGGGGGCGTCGTCGAGAGCTTCGGCGGCTTCCTGCTCTCCTCCGAGTTCGTCGTCGACGTCGCCGAGAACTGGCAGTCCGAGTTCCTCCAGTTCCTGCTCTTCATCACGGCGACCATCTGGCTCGTGCAGCGCGGCTCGCCCGAGTCGAAGAAGCCGGAGGACGAGGGCCCCGGGAACGATGAGGATCAGCTCGTCGGGGCGCACGCGCGACCGGACTCACCGCGATGGGCGCGCGCCGGCGGCTGGCGGACCTGGCTCTACGGCAACTCGCTCGTCCTGGTGATGGGGGCGGTCTTCGTCCTGTCGTGGCTCGCACAGTCCCTCGCCGGCGCGGTGGTCTACAACGCCGAGCAGGCACAGCACGGCCAGCCCGCGATCACCTGGGCGCAGTACCTCGCGTCCCCCGACTTCTGGGATCGCACGCTGCAGAACTGGCAGTCGGAGTTCCTCGCGGTGGGTGCGATGGTGGGCCTGTCCATCTATCTCCGCCAGCGCGGGTCAGCCGAGTCCAAGCCCGTGGGCGTTCCGTATCGGCTCAGCGCCTGGGAGTCCGACTGACCTCAGTCCAGTGCGCGGACGCCCGTCGCCCGCGGGCGTCCGCGTCGGCCGATCACCAGCGCGGAGAGGATCATCAGGACGGCCAGCACCAGGTGCAGCACGTTGTCGGCGGCATTGAGCGGGACGACATCGCCCTCCCGGCCCGCGAGGAAGAGCCCGTAGACCCACAGCGCCAGATAGACCACTCCGCCCCACAGCAGGTAATGGCGGGAGGCCGCCGGGCGGATCGCCGCGACGACGCCGACGACGCCGAACAGCAGGTGCACGGCGTTGTGGAGGACGGACACCTGGAAGAGACCGAGCAGGTACGCCTCCGAGCCGTGTCCCAGCGGCTGCAGGTGCTCCAGGCCCTGGGTCAGCCCCGGGACGAAGCCGGCCACCCCGACGAGGAGGAAGACCACGCCGGCGGCGAGCGCCACCTTCTGCACCGCGCTGCCCGCGTACGGCTGCCCCGGCCGTGCCTCGGATCGGTCGTCCGTCGTCATCATGGCTCCTCCTGCGGTCGTCGCCCGACGCACGACGCTAGCCCGGCCATGGCGGGCCGCCGAGGGGATTGACAACGTCCCGGCGCCGACCGATCCGGTGTCAACCCCCTGCCGGTCCGGACGAGGCGGGGCGAGGGTGCGAGGCGGGCGCAGAGGACCGCGACGCGCCCGAGAGGAGGGTCCCATGCCGATCCGTGCGGAGTCGCTGTGGCGGGAGTGCCCCGTGGAGGTGCCAACGACGCCCCTCCCCCAGGCCGTCGAGGTCCTGGTGGCGGGAGCCGGGCTGACCGGTCTCACCTGCGCCCTGGAACTGGCTCGCCGCGGGCACCGCGTGCACGTCGTGGAGGCGCGACGGATCGGCGCGGGCACGACCGGAGGAACCACCGGCAAGCTGAGCCTGCTGCAGGGCGGGAGGTACGGCGAGGTGCACCGCCGCGCCGGACGCTCGGCCCTGGGCGCATACGCGGCCGCGAACCGCGTCGGCGCGGATTGGCTCCGCCGCGAGATGCGCGAGGATCCCGGCGCCCTGCACGGCGAGACCGCCGTGACGTTCGCGACCTCTCCCGAGGGGCTGCGGGCACTGTCGCGCGAACGGGAGGCGAGCAGGATCGCCGGCGTCCCGCTGCTCTCCGGCGGCGACACAGGGCTTCCCTTCCCGGTGCTCGGTGTCCTGCGGCTGGGCGACCAGGCCGCTCTCGATCCGCGGGAGGTCCTGCGGATCCTGTCGGAGCGGGCGTTCCGTGCCGGCGTCGGGTTCAGCATGGGCGCCCGCGTCACCGGCGCCGATCCGCTGCCCGGCGGGGTCGACGTGACCACGACCGGAGGAAGGACCCGTGCGTCCCGCCTCGTCGTCGCGACGGGCTTCCCCGCGGTGGAGGACGGGTCCTTCACCATGCTCCTGTCGCCGTCCCGGGAGTTCGTCGCCGCCTACCGGGTGCGGGATCAGGACGCCCTGCCCCGCGGGATGCATCTCTCCGTCGACCATCCGCGCCGGTCGTTGCGCACGGCGGTCGACGGATCCGGCGAGACGCTGCTCCTCGTCGGCGGAGAGCCGTTCGTCCCCGGGCGGGTGTCTGACACCGGCGCGCGTCTGGCCGCGCTCGACGCGTGGACGCAGGAGCGCTTCGGCGTCGCGCAACGCGTGCGGTGGTGGGGCGCGCAGGACTACGCCCTTCCGACGATGCTCCCCTTCGCCGGCGCCCGTCCGCGGACGGGCGAGCGGATCCTTCTGGCCACCGGCTACGCGAAGTGGGGAATGACCAACGCCGTCGCCGCAGCGCTCGCCGTGGCCGCCCGCGTCGACGGCGGCTCGCCGCCCTGGTCCGAGGTGTTCGAACGGCCGCGGATCGGCTTGCGGAGCGCGCCCACGCTCGTGGGCGCCGCTGCGGCGACCGCGGTCAACGCCCTGCGCGGCCGGGTGCTGCCGACCCGTCGCCCCGCGCCGGACTCCGTCGTGCGTGCACGGGTGGTGCGACGGGGTCTCGGCCCTCCCGTGGCCGAGACCCGCACCCGGGAGGGGCGCTGTGCGGTGTCGGCGGTGTGCACGCATCTCGGGGGCATCGTCACGTGGAACGACGTGGAGCGCAGCTGGGACTGTCCGCTCCACGGCTCGCGGTTCGCGCCGGACGGGACCGTCCTCGAAGGGCCCGCCGTCCGGGATCTTCCCCGCGTCGACGAGGAGCGGCCGTGATCGTCGGGTATCACGCGTCGCACGAGCAGTTCGGCCCGGACCTGCTCCGGGACTGCGTGATCGCGGCGGAACGTGCCGGGTTCGATGCCGCGATGTGCTCGGACCACCTCGCCCCGTGGGGCGCGCGGCAGGGCGAGTCCGGATTCGCCTGGGCATGGCTCGGGGCCGTCCTTCAGGCCACCTCCCTGCCTCTGGGCGTCGTGACCGCGCCGGGCTACCGGTACCACCCCGCGGTGATCGCCCAGGCGGTCGCGACGGTGGAGCTGATGTTCCCCGGGCGGTTCTGGGCCGCGTTGGGCAGCGGCGAGGCGGTCAACGAGCACGTGACCGCCCTCCCCTGGCCCGCGAAGCCCGACCGCGACCGCGCCTGGGAGGCCACTGCCCGCTCCATCCGAGAGCTCCTCCGCGGGCAGGTCGTCACCGCGCTCGATCCTCCGCGCATCGACCGTGCCCGGGTGTGGAGCCTGCCGCTCTCCCCTCCGCCGCTGCTCGCCGCGGCGGTCTCCCCGGCGACCGCCGCCCGGGCCGCCCGCTGGGCCGACGGGCTGATCACGGTCGCGCCCCAGCCCGATCCGCCCGAGCGGGTGCTGGCGGCGTTCCGCGATGCGGCGGGACGAGGACGCGCAGTCCTCCAGGTCCACGTCTGCCTCGCCGAGAGCGAGTCGCTGGCGCTGGCGGCCGCCAGGGACCAGTGGCGTCACAGCGCCGTCCCCGCCGATCGCGTGTGGGACCTCGCGCTGCCGGAGGAGTTCGACGCCCATCCCGCCCCGGACGACGACGCCCTCCGCTCCGCCGTCGTCATCGACACCGACGCCGGACGACTGGCGGAGAGGATCCTCGACCTCGCCCGCGGGTTCGACGAAGTCCAGCTCCACCAGGTGGCCAGGGACCAGCTGGCCTTCATCGACCGCGCGGGAAGCGAACTGCTCCCCGCGCTGCGGAGCGCCGCATGAAGCCCGCGGACGTGAGCGACCTCTGGTGGCGTACGGCCGTCGTCTACTGCCTCGACGTCGAGACGTTCCAGGACTCGAACGGCGACGGCATCGGGGACTTCCCCGGCCTGTCCAGGCGGATCGAGCACCTCGTCGAGCTCGGGGTGACCTGCGTCTGGCTCCTGCCGTTCCACCCCTCCCCGAACCGCGATGACGGCTACGACATCAGCGACCACTACGGAGTCGACCCGCGCCTGGGCACGGCGGGCGACGTCGTGGAGTTCCTACGCATCGCGCACGACCGCGGCATCCGCGTGATCATGGATCTCGTCCTCAACCACACCTCGGACCGGCACCCCTGGTTCCGCTCGGCCCGTCGCTCGCCGGACAGCCCGTTCCGCGACTACTACGTCTGGTCCGACGATCCTCCGCGAGCGGGGCATCATCCCGTGTTCCCCGGCGAGGAGGACGACGTCTGGACGTTCGACGAGAAGGCCGGGCAGTACTACCACCACTCGTTCCACCGGTTCCAGCCCGACCTGAACCTCGCCCACCCCGCGGTGCGGGCCGAGTTCGCGCGCATCGTCGGCTACTGGCTGGAACTGGGCGTCGACGGCTTCCGCCTCGACGCCGTGCCCTTCCTCATCGGACCGCCCGGCGCCGCCGACCACGCGGATCCGCACGCCTTCCTCCGTGAGCTGCGACGGTTCATCGGGCGGCGGCGCGGGGACGCCGTGCTCCTCGGCGAGGTGGGACTCAGCCACGCCGACCAGGTGGAGTACTTCGGCACCCGCGGGACGGAGCTGGACCTGCAGTTCGACTTCGACACGATGACCGCCACGTTCCTCGCCCTGGCCCGCCGCGAGGCGGAGCCGCTGCGCGCGATCCTCGGGAGCCGTCCGCTCGTGGACGCGAGCCAGGGATGGGCGATGTTCCTGCGCAACCACGACGAGCTGACGGTCGAGCTCCGAAAGCCCGACGAGCGGGAGGACGTGTTCGCGGCGTTCGCGCCGGACGAGCGCCAGCGCGTCTACGACCGCGGGATCACCCGCCGGCTCGCTCCCCTGCTCGACGGCGACCCGCGACGCCTCCGCCTCGCCTACAGTCTGCTCTTCTCCGCGCCCGGCGCACCGGTGCTGCTCTACGGCGAGGAGATCGGGATGGGAGAGATCCCCCGGACGCCCGACCGCCTCGCCGTCCGCACGCCGATGCAGTGGACGGCGGAGCCTGCCGCAGGCTTCTCCACGGCCCGGCGCTCGCGCCTGGTCCGCCGCCTCCCGGACGGCGGCTACGCCCCGCGTCATGTCTCCGTCCAGGAGCAGCAGAACGATCCCGGCTCCCTGCTCGCCTTCATCCGCCGGCTCATCGCGCGGTACCGGGCGACGCCCGAGATCGCGTGGGGGCGGACGGAGGTGCTGCCGGCGGACGACCCCGCCGTCTTCAGCCACGCACAGATCGAGGACGACCGCGTCTTCCTCGCCGTGCACAATCTGTCCGAGTCCGCCTGCAGCGTCCGCGTGGACCTGCGCTCCCTGCCCCCGCACGGCCCGCTGCGCGACATCCTGGGCACCGGTGCTCCTGCCGCCGACGCCGAGGAGCGGACGATGACCATCGACCTCGACGCCTACGGCTTCCGCTGGTTCCTGGGCGACCGGGGGCAGGGATGATGTCAACCCCCTCGTGATGCCGTCGCGCGCACGGCAGTCTCGGACGAGGCCATCGAGAGGAGACACCGTGAACCGTGCCGCCGACCCCCGCACCCTCCACGACGACCAGTTCGCCCCGCAGAGCCAGGAGCAGCCGGGGCAGACGTCCCGGATGCGTCCCCGACCGGATCATGGCGAGGAGTCCTACCGCGGCCACGGACGGCTCGCGGACCGCAAGACCTTCATCACCGGCGGGGACTCGGGCATCGGACGGGCGGTCGCGATCGCCTTCGCCCGCGAGGGCGCCGATGTCGCGATCGTGCACATGCCCGAGGAGCAGGAGGACGCGGACGACACGCTCGGATTGATCCGCGACGCCGGTCGCACCGGTCTCAGCCTGGCCGGTGACGTGCGCGATGAGGCCTTCGCGGAGGAGAGCGTGAAGGAGGCGCGGCGCAGCTTCGGGCGTCTCGACGTCGTCGTGCTCAATGCCGGATACCAGCACGATGTGGAGGGGCTGGCGCAATTGGACACCGAGGACATGCGCCGGGTCTTCCAGACGAACCTGGAGGGACTGCTCTTCTCGGCCCGCACGGCGCTGCCGCTGCTCGAATCGGGGGCGTCCCTCATCGTCACCGCCTCGATCCAGGCCTTCCAGCCGTCCCCGGGCCTCATCGACTACGCCATGACCAAGGCCGCGCAGGTCGCGTTCGTGAAGGCGCTGGCGGAGGAGGCCGGGCCCCGCGGCATCCGCGTGAACGCGGTGGCCCCCGGTCCGATCTGGACGCCGCTCATCCCCGGCACAGGATGGGACGAGGACAAGGTGGCCGAGTTCGGCAGCGACACGCCCCTGGGGCGCGCCGGACAGCCGGCCGAGCTCGCCGGTGCCTACGTCTTCCTCGCCTCCGACGACGCGTCGTACGTCTCGGGCGCCATCCTGCCCGTCACCGGAGGGAAGCCGCTGTGAACGTCTCGGGGGAACGTCCCGGACCGAGACCCCGCTGGCGGCTGCGACCGCTCGGCGAGACGGGGTGGCGCATCTGCGACGACACCCGGGGCGAGCATGATCCCGCGCACCTCGTCGCCTACGTCGACCGGGACGGCTTCGGCGCACTGAACGTCATCTGGCTGCGCTCGCCGTGTCCGTCGCGGCGCCGCTTCCACGACCTGGACGAGCTGCTCTCGGCACTGGAGTCCCTCGGCGACGTGGACCCGCTGCCCGGGTCGACCCGCCCGGTCCCGATCCCCCACCTCCCGCCGGCGACCGGATGAGGGCCACGATGAGATCCTCGACCGCAACCGGGCACGCGGGCTCGCGCCCCGCCGCAGCGGGGACGTTCTGGACCCTGCTTCCGAACCCCACCCCCGCCGAGCTCGCCCGGGCCACGCAGGGCTGGGACCTGCACCCGCTGATCACGGTCGACCTCACCCAGCGCCGCCGACACCCGAAGCTCGAGCGCTTCGGAGAGGTCCGGTACCTGACCGTGTGGGACATCGACCCACGGGACGGGCGTCAGGCCTCCGATGCCGAGTTGCGGTTCGTCTTCGACGACGAGCGGCTCCTCCTCGTCCAGCAGGGGCCGACGGAGCACCTGCGCGACATCGGGGCCCTCCTCACCGCCGCCGACGCGCTCCCGGTGCGCTCCCCCGTCTCCGCGGTGTACCGGGTGCTCAACGCCGTGGTGACCGACTTCGTCCAGATCGGCGCGGACATCGAGCGGGAGCTCGAAAGGGTGGAGGCCGAGGTCTTCGACAGCCGCGTGCACGAGGACTACCGGCGGATCTACCGTCTGCGGCAGCGGATCGGGACGATCGACCGGGCCGCCTCGGGGCTCGCTGAGGCAGTGCGCGACGGGCGGGCGGAGATCGAGGCCGCCACCGTCGGGGAGACGGCGCTGCGCCCGTACTTCCGCCGCCTCGTGAACGATGTCGAGGGAGTAGCCCGGCTCGCCGCCGCAGAGCACGTCGCCCTCGACGCCGTCGTCTCCAGTCACGAGAGCAACGTCTCGACGCGGCAGAACCAGGACATGCGGACGATCTCCTCCTTCGCCGCGCTCCTGGCGATCCCGACGGTCGTCGCCGGAATCTACGGGATGAACTTCAAGAACCTGCCTCTGGTGCAATGGCAGTTCGGCTGGCTCGTGATCGGACTGTCCATCGTCGTGGTCGATGTCGTCGCGGTCGTGCTCTTCCTCCGGCGGGGCTGGCTCGGCAAGGGGCGGAAGGGCCGTGCCGCGGAGGACGAGGAGTAGCCCGGCAACGGCGGCCCCTACGCCCGCCGGACGGCTCGTGGGGCAGGCGGGACTCGAACCCGCGATCGTTGGGTTATGAGCCCACTGCCTTGACCAGCTTGGCCACTGCCCCGGAGACTCCAGCCTAGCGGGGCGTGACGACGCGCTGTTCGTGCTCGTCAGCGGGTCTCGGCGGGGACGTCGACCGCGGCGGCGTGGGCCGTGGTGTGCCGACGGTACGCGTGGGCGTTCTCGCGCAGGCGCGCCCGTTCCTCGGCGCTGAGCGCTCGGCGCACCTTCGCCGGGACGCCCGCGACGAGCGAACCGTCCGGCACCACGGTTCCGCCGAGCACCACCGCTCCGCCGGCGATCAGGCACTCCTCGCCGATGACCGCTTCGGACAGCACCACGGCGCCCATTCCCACGAGGGACCCGTCACCGATGGTGCAGCCGTGGACCACGGCGTTGTGCCCGATCGAGACGTCCGCTCCGATCCGCACCGGATGGCCCGCGTCGACGTGAACGGACACGTTGTCCTGCACGTTGCTGCCGGCACCGACCGTGATGGCATCGGAATCCGCGCGGAGCACGGCGTTGTACCAGACGCTCGCGCCCTCGCCGAGGACGACCTCCCCCACGATCCGGGACCCTTCGGCCAGGAAGGCCGTCGGATCGATGCGCGGAGAGCGGCCAGGCAGGGACAGGATGCTCCCCCGTCCGCTCATCGCGCCATCGCCTCCTTGAGGGCGGCCGTGTACTGCGGGGCCAGGGTGTCCACGAACGTGGCGGTCAGGTGGTCCTGGTCGCGATAGACGTTGGCGCCGCCCACGACGGTGCGGCAGATCTCGTCGTCGCAGAACACCGAGGTGAAGTCCAGCAGGGTGACGCCCTCCGTCTGCGCTGCCGCGTCGCGCAGCGGGTCGTCGGCGGTCAGCAGCTCCGAGCGCGCGCCGTCGCACGAGGCCGCGTCGCGC
The DNA here is from genome assembly GCF_001552355.1 of Microbacterium resistens NBRC 103078. Lineage (GTDB taxonomy): Bacteria > Actinomycetota > Actinomycetes > Actinomycetales > Microbacteriaceae > Microbacterium > Microbacterium resistens. The sequence goes on along the minus strand of NZ_BCRA01000013.1, from coordinate 3,788 downwards.
GTGCGCAGGCACTTGTTGGGGTCGGTCTCCCACACGGGGTTGTCCACGACGGTCACCACCGGCGTGCCCCGCGCGATCATCTGGCCCCACACGTCCTTGTAGCCGGCGACAGCGGCGTCGTGGCCCGAGTCGAAGCCCCGGGCATCGAACGAGGTGGTCGAGAGCGCGGCGGTGAACGCCACGTCGAAGTCCCGCTTCTCCAGGTCCGCGGCCACCCCGGCGCGCCAGTCGTCGCACGCCTGGCCGAACGCGCCGCCCGCCGCGAGCGGCGTGCTGTTCCACGGGCATGCGCCCTTGAAGTACGTCACCAGGTGCCAGCCCTCGCGCTCGGCGATGTCCTGGAACGTGCTGAGGACCTGGAAGGCGTGGCTGTCCCCGATGAGCGCCACCTGCGGGGCCTCGGGATCGTCCGAGCCGTACTCGCACACGACGGGCCGGGAGTCGTTGAGCTGGACGAAGCAGCCGTCGGCGTTGGACGGTCGGTCCACCCGAGCGAACCCGGGCGCGGGGAGGATCGTGTCGCTCACCGTGCCCGCGCACGCCTCGTCCAGGACCACGGCGGCGCCGAAGCACTCCGGCGGGTTCTCGCGCAGCTCCTTGATCGCCTGGACGCCCCGGTCGTAGGCGGGGGCGTTCACCGCCCAGCCGATGCCCGCGGACCCGGCGACGACCACCATGGCCGCGAGCGACGCCCACAGTGTCAGCCGCGGCGGGCGCGACGTCAGCGGCTTCCAGGAGCGCACGGGGTCCTCCACGAAGCGTTTGGTGAGCCACGCCAGCACGAAGCAGATCACCAGCAGCGCGATCCGGTGGTAGATCGTCAGCCCCCAGAACGGGACCGAGGGGGCGATGATGATGAGCGGCCAGTGCCACAGGTACAGGCTGTAGGAGATGTCGCCCGTGAACGTCATGGGACGCAGCGACAGCACCCGCGTCGGATACCACCAGCGGTCCGTGTTCGAGGCCGCGATCACCGCCGCCGCGCCGAGGGTGGGCAGGGCCGCGGCGTATCCGGGGAAGGGCGTCTGCGCATCGAAGCGGAACGCGCTGTACAGGAGGGCGACGATGCCGGCCCAGCCGAGCACGAAGCTCAGCGCCGCACCGCGCACGCGCAGCATCGGGACCAGCGCGATGACCGCTCCCACGCCGAACTGCCACATCCGGCCGAACGTGACGAAGTATGCCGGCGCCGGGTTCGTGATCGTGAAGACCACGCAGAAGACGAACGACGCGACCGACACGACCCCGATCGCGATGGCGGCGGCCCGCAGCCGCGCACCCCGGAACCACTTCACCGCGACCCATGCGGCAAGGAGCATGATGAGCGGCCAGAGCACGTAGAACTGCTCCTCCAACGAGAGCGACCAGTAGTGCTGCACGGTCGTCGGGTCGCCGGAGTGCGCGAGATAGTCGGCGGAGTCGAAGGCGAGGAACCAGTTCTCGACGTAGAAGGTGGAGGCGACGATCTCCTTGATCTCGCCCGGAAGCGCCGCGGTGGGCATGAGGTAGGGCGTCGACACGACGATCGCGCAGAACAGCAGGACGAGCAGCGATGCCGGCAGGAGCCGGCGAGCCCGCCGGGCCCAGAACCGGCCGAGCCGGACCGTCCCCGTCGAGGTCAGCTCGCGGGCGAGGTGCGAGGTGATGAGGAACCCGGAGATGACGAAGAACACGTCGACGCCGACGTAGCCGCCGCTCAGCCGCGCGGGCCAGAAGTGATAGAGCACCACGAACAGGACGGCGATCGCGCGCAGCCCCTGGACGTGCGGCAGGAACCGGGAGGCGGATGACGAAGCGGTCGAGGCGTCCGCGGAAGGACGAGGACGGGATCGTCGGAGGTCGACGCGGGAGGATTCACCAGCAGAGGCCACCAGACGACGGTAGCGCGGATCCCTGGACGCCCCGGTCCGGCGCGCGCTCACACCGCGGGAAAGGAGTGAGGCGAGCCTTCCCGAACTTGCCTCTGATCTGCGTCTTAGCCATGCCTCAGCTTGCTTGCGGAACATTCTGAGACGAGTAGCGTTGTCCCTGACGAAGCCGGAAACGATCTACGGAGGACGATCAGAATGAGCAAGGCAGAGACCATCACCACCACCGCGAGCGACCCGACCGTCGCCGCCGCCGCCGCGCAGTTCCTGACCCCGGTCGTGCTGGGCCTCCAGGCGCTGACCATCAACGGCAAGCAGGCGCACTGGCACGTCCGCGGCGCCAACTTCGTCGGTGTGCACGAGCTCCTCGACACCATCGTCGCCCACGCCGGCGACTTCGCCGACACCGCGGCGGAGCGCATCGTGGCTCTCGGTCTGCCGATCGACGCGCGCGTCGCCACGGTCGCGGAGAAGGCCGCCGCCACGAAGGTCCCCGCGGGCTTCACGAGCTCGGACGAGCTCGTGCGCGACGTGATCGCGGACATCGACGCGATCCTCGCCGACGTGCGCGCGGCCGTGGAGGGGCTCGACGAGATCGACCTCACCAGCCAGGACGTGGCCATCGAGATCCAGCGCGGCCTGGAGAAGGACCGCTGGTTCCTCGTCTCCCACGTCGCCGCCTGACCACGGCTCACCCGACGAGACCCCGCTCCGCTCCCGGTGCGGGGTCTCGTCGTCTGCGCGCGCGAGAAGCGCTCAGGCGCGGGCGCCGTGCTGCAGATATGTGAGGACCGCGAGGACGCGTCGGTGGTCGGTCCCCGAGTCCTCCAGCCCGAGCTTGCCGAAGATCGCGCTGATGTTCTTCTCCACCGCGCCGACGCCGATCACGAGGCGGTCGGCGATCGACGCGTTGCTGCGACCCGCCGCCATCTCCTCCAGCACGTCGCGTTCCCGCGGCGTGAGCAGGCTCACCGGATCCGGGCCGCGCGATACGAGCTGCTGCACGACCTGGGGATCCAGCACGGTGCCTCCCGCCCGGACCCGGAGAACCGCTTCGGAGAGTTCCTCCAGCGAGGCCACCCTGTCCTTGAGCAGGTAGCCGACCCCGCCGGTTCCGGAGCCGAGGAGCTCGCGCGCATACACCCCCTCGACGTACTGGCTCAGCACGAGGATCGCGATCCCCGGAGCCTCCGCGCGCAGGGACAGGGCGGCGCGGATGCCCTCGTCGCGGAACGTCGGGGGCATCCGGACATCCAGCACCGCGACGTCCGCGCCCGCCTCCCGGGTCCGTGCGACGACGTCGTCGACGTCGCCGTACGCGCCCACGGTCTCGAACCCCGCTTCCTCGAACAGGCGGACCAGCCCCTCGCGGAGCAGCACCGAGTCCTCGAACAGGATCACGCGGGGAGGGCCGGGGATCGTCACCGCTCCAGGATACGGACCCGCGGGTCCGTATCCTGGCGTCACGCGGCCGGGACCCGGACCCGGATCTCGGTGGGGCCGCCGGTCGGGCTGTCGATCTCCATGTCGCCGCGGAGCCCCTGGACGCGCTGACGCAGCCCCTCCAGGCCGTGCCCGGGACGCGGGAGCGCCCCGCCGCGTCCGTCGTCTCGCACCCGGACCTCCACCGCCGCGCCGTCCAGCGTCGCGGTGAGCTCCACGCCCGCGGCCCCCGAGTGCTTCGCGGCGTTCGTGAGCAGCTCGGCGACGACGAAGTAGAGGTTGCGCGAGGTCTCGGGAGTCAGCACGCCGTCGATACGCGGGTCGATCGCGCTGGTGACGGGCAGGGCGCCGGCCGTCCCGAGCGCGCGCAGCGCCTCGACGATCCCTCGGTCCTGCAGCAGAGGCGGCGCGACCCCGCCCGCGAGCGCCCGCAGCTCGTCCAGCGCCGCCTGGGCATGCGCGCGCGACTCCTGCGCG
>NZ_BCRA01000012.1 GCF_001552355.1 Microbacterium resistens NBRC 103078 | reverse complement strand
AGCCGGGTCCGGGTCGCTTCGAACTCCTGGCGGGCGTACTCGGTCTTGTGCTGCTCCTCGAGTTCGGCGACGAGCGTGTCGCGGACGTCCACGAGATGGAGCACGTCCAGCGCGGCGTACTCGAGCCAGGACTCCGGCAGCGGCCGGGTCGACCAGTCGGCCGCCGAATGCTCCTTCGCGAGCGTGATGCCGAGGGCGTGCTCGACCTCCGCGGCGAGTCCCACGCGTTCGTGGCCCAGGAGCCTCCCGGCGAGCTCGGTGTCGAACAGACGGGCCGGCAGCAGGCCGAGCTCCCGGAGGGAGGGCAGGTCCTGACTCGCGGCGTGCAGCACCCACTCCTCGTCCGCGAGGGCCTCCTGGAGCGGGGCGAAGTCGGGGATGGCGATCGGGTCGAAGAGGAAGACCCCCGCGTCCCGGCGGAACACCTGCACGAGGTAGGCGCGCTGCGAATAGCGGAAACCGGACGCCCGCTCGACGTCGACGGCGGCCGGGCCGCTGCCGGCGGCGAGACGGCGGCAGGCCTCGGCGAAGTCGACGGGGGTGTCGATGACGACGAACTCAGTCACGAAGGGTTCTCCTGGCGCCGAACACGGCGATGTTCTCCGAGCCCGGCGGCAGTCCCGCGAGCATTCCGACCAGCTCCGCCCAGGCCTCCGCATGCGGGGTCAGCGCCCCGTCCGGCGACCACGACGCGCGCAGCTCGATCTGCGCGCCGTCCCCCTCTGCGGCGAGTCCGCCGAACCCCTTCGACAGCGTCTTGGTCGAGGTCCCCGACGCGGAGTGATACTCGGCGCCCCGGGAGTCGAGGGCGTCGATCAGCCAGGACCACGCGACGTCCGACAATAGGGGATCGGTGCCGATCTCGGGCTCCAGCGGCGCCTGCGCGAACGAGACGATCCGCCATGGTCCGCCCCAGGCGTCCGGCTCGGCGGGGTCGTGCAGCAGGACGAACCGCCCGCTGCCGTAGATGGAGTCGCCGTCGTCGTCGGGCCGCACATCAGCGGCGAGCGCCAGCGAGGACGGGGCGAGCCCGGCCGGGGCCGGGATCTCGCGGACGACGATGTCCGAGCGGAAGCGGATCGCGCGCACCTCCGTCGCCGCACGCGCGAAGGCGTCGTCGGATCCGGGGTGAGCGTCCACGCGGACAGACTAGAGTCAGGAGGCGATGAAGAGTCTCAGGCACGCCGCGACGATCGGGCTCCTGGCGGCTGCGGGAGCCGTCGCCGTCGGCGGCGCGATCGGCGGCGCACTCGTGCTCCGGATCGCGCGGAAGGTGGTCACCCCGTCGATCCGGGCGCTCGACACCGAGATCCTGTCCGTCGACACCGGCGCGCAGACGATCGAGCTGGCCCGGACCCCCGATACGGAGCTCCCTGGCCGGTACGGCCTCTACGTCGGCGGGACACCCGGTTACGTGAAGCTCGGCGCCGTTCTCGCCGCCGACGGCCACAGCGTCCGCAGGAAGCTGCTCACGCAGATCGAGCCGGGGGCGCAGCTCGATCGCGGCGCCGCGTTCAGCGGGATCTACTACACAGGCCCCGGCGAACTGCATCTCCCGTACGAGTCCGTCCTCATCGGGACGCCCGCCGGTCCGTGTCCGGCCTGGTACTTCCCCGGGTCCTCGACGACCTGGGTCATCCAGGTCCACGGGCGCGGGGCCACCCGGGCCGAGTGCCTGCGGGCGGTGCCGGTGCTCCATGCCGCGGGCCTGCCCGTCCTCGTGACCTCCTACCGGAACGACGGCGAGGCGCCGCGCACCCGGGGCGGTGCCTACGCCCTGGGCGCCGCGGAGTGGCGGGACGTGGACGCGGCGATCGGTCACGCCCTGCGGCACGGCGCGGAGCGCATCGTCCTCATGGGGTGGTCGATGGGCGGCGCGATCGCCCTGCAGACCGTGACCTCGTCGGCGCACCGCGACGCGATCGCCGGTCTGATCCTGGAGTCGCCCGTCGTGGACTGGCGGACCGTGCTGCGCTATCAGGCGAAGGGGATGGGGCTGCCGGATCCGCTGCCCCGGCTGGCGATGGACGCGCTGTCGCGCGAGTGGAGCGCCCGGCTGAGCGGAGCGGAGCAGGCGATCCCCTTCGACGACCTCGACATGGTCGCCCGGGCCGGCGAGCTCTCGGTGCCGATGCTCGTGCTGCACAGCGACGACGACGGGTTCGTGCCCGCGGACGCCTCGCACGCCCTGGCCGCCGCGCGCCCGGATCTCGTCACGATGCCGGCGTTCTCCGGGGCGCGGCACACGAAACTGTGGAACTACGACCAGAACCGCTGGTCGGAAGCGATCACATCGTGGCTGGCCGAGCAGGGTCTCACCGAGGCGTGACCGCCCCCGTGCCTCAGCGCGCGGCGGGGCTGATCCCGGTGCGCTCCCGGATCTGTCGCTTGGCGCGCATCAGCATGCCGGTCATCCCCGCGATCCGCAGCGGCGAGACGGCGCGCGTCAGCCCGATCGACTGCGGGTAGTCGTCGGGGATCGCCAACGCCTCCTCGGGGCTGAGACCCGTGAGCCCCTGGACGAGGATGCTGGCGAAGCCGCGCGTGGTCGGCGCCTCGGCGGGCGCCGTCGCGTGCATCGCGACGGCGCCGTCCTCGACCGCGACGTAGATGTACACCGGCGACTGGCACTCGGCGACGCGTTCGCACATCTCCGGGTGATCCGCCACCTCCGCGGGGACGTCGGGAAGCTCGCCGGAGAACTCGAGGAGCAGCTGAAGCCGCTCGGACTCGGGCAGTTCGAGGAACTCGTCGCGGATCTCGGCGAGGGCGTTCGGAAGCGTGGCGGTCATCCCCGCCATTCTCCCACGCTCACACGGTGCCGGGCTCGGAGCCCGTCACGATCGGGACGCGCACGGCGCTGCCCCACTCGGTCCACGAGCCGTCGTAGTTGCGGACGTCGTCGAAGCCGAGAAGATGCTTGAGGACGAACCAGGTGTGACTGGAGCGCTCACCGATGCGGCAGTACGCGATGATCGCGTCTCCGTCCGACAGGCCGGCGCCGTCGCGGTAGATCGCCTCGAGCTCGGCGCGAGGGCGGAATCCGCCGTCCTCCGCCACCGCCTTCGCCCACGGCACGCTCTGCGCCGTGGGGATGTGGCCGGCGCGCAGCGCGCCCTCCTCGGGGTACGCGGGTGCCGAGGTGCGCTCACCGCTGTACTCCTCGGGGGAACGCACGTCGATGAGCGGTCCCTTCCCGAGGAACGCCTTGACGTCGTCCTTGTAGGCGCGAAGGACGGTGTCGTCCCGCTCCACCACCGGGTAGTCGGTGCGGTCCCGGTCCGGGGCGTCGGTGGTGAGCTCGCGCCCCTCCGCGATCCAGCGGTCCCGGCCTCCGTCCAGCAGCCGCACGTCCTCGTGACCGAACAGGGAGAAGACCCAGAGGGCGTAGGCGGCCCACCAGTTGTTCTTGTCGCCGTAGATGACCACGGTGTCGTCGCGCGCGATGCCCTTCCGGCTGAGCAGGTCGGCGAAGCCTTGTCCGTCCACGTAGTCGCGGACCACCGGGTCGTTCAGCTCGGTGTGCCAGTCGACCTTGACGGCGCCGGGGATGTGCCCGGTCTCGTAGAGCAGCACGTCCTCGTCGGACTCGACGACGACGAGTCCCTCATCGCCGAGATGCGCGGCCAGCCATTCGGTCGTCACGAGTCGTCCGGGTTCGGCGTACTCGGCGAACTTGGCGGATGAGGTGTCGATCTCGACGGTCACGGCGGGCTCCTCGATGTGGTGCGCGGGCGGGTTCGGTGCGGGGACGGCGTAGTGTGGATCCGTCTCTCCGACCCTAGAGCGCCGCGCGGCGCGACGGGGTCGTTCCGTAAGACTTCGACACAGGATTCGCATGACCGAACAGACGGCCCGACCCGGCATCGTCCACCTCACCGACCGTCAGCCGCAGGTCACCGGGACCGAGATGCTCGCGAGCCTCGTCCCGCCGCCCCAGTTCGACGAGGCCACCTTCGACAGCTACCGGTCGGACCCCGCCTATCCCTCGCAGGAGGACGCGAAGCAGACGCTGATGCGCTTCGCGGGCGGGAGCGCCCCGGTCAAGCGGGCGGGGCTGTTCCGCCGGGCGCCCAAGGAGCCGGAGACGAAGCCCGGGGTCTACCTCGACGGCGGCTTCGGCGTCGGCAAGACCCACCTGCTGGCCTCGATCTACCACGCGATGCCCGCACGCCGGAAGTACTTCGGGTCCTTCATCGAGTACACCGCGCTCGTCGGCGCCCTCGGCTACAAGAACACCGTCGACCTCCTGCGCGGAGCCGACCTGCTGTGCATCGACGAGTTCGAGCTCGACGATCCCGGCGACACCATGGTGATGACTCGGCTCCTCGGGGAACTGGTCGGTTCCGGGACCCGTCTCGCCGCCACCTCCAACACACCGCCGAACGCGCTGGGGGAGGGGCGGTTCGCCGCACAGGACTTCCTGCGCGAGATCCACCAGATGGCCGACAGCTTCGAGACCATCCGGATCGACGGCGTGGACTTCCGTCAGCGGGCGCTGGACGGGCATGCGGTGGTGCTCGACGACGCGGAGTACAGCGCGGAGCTCGCGCGGCACGCGGAGACGGCCTGCGTGTCCGACGACGCCTTCGACGACGTGATCCGGCACCTCGCGCGCGTGCACCCGTCGCGGTACATCCGCCTCGTGGAGGGGGTCGGCGTGCTGGGTCTGCGCGCCGTGCACCAGCTCACGGACCAGTCCGAGGCGCTGCGGTTCGTCGCGTTCGTCGACCGCGCCTACGACGCGCAGATCCCCATCGCGGCCACGGGGGTGTCCCTGGACGAGGTGTTCTCCCCGGAGATGCTCGCCGGGGGCTACCGCAAGAAGTACCTGCGCGCCATCTCCCGTCTCAACGCCCTCACGCACGCCGAGCGCACGCCCGCCGGCCCGCTCGCCGCGTAACACGCTGTTCACACCGGAGCCGCTCCTGTAACCCGCGCGCAACACCGCGCGTCCTCGGCGGAAACGCGACCTCGCCACACTGGGGTCACTCTTTCCGAAATGCGAGGTATGGACATGGATGCACCGGGGAACATCGCCTGGGGCGTGACCGCGACGGCACTCGTGCTGCTGATGACGCCCGGCGTGGCGTTCTTCTACGGCGGTCTGGTGAAGGCCAAGAGCGTCGTCAGCATGATGATGATGAGCTTCGGGTCGATCGGCCTGGTGGCCGTCCTCTGGATCCTCTACGGATCCTCGATGAGCGCCGTGTCGGATCCCGGTGCGTTCGCCGGCAACCCGTTCGCCGACTTCGGGCTCGCGTCGATCGCGGCGTCGCCGGAGGCCAACGTCTCCCTCCTCACGGTCGCGTACGGCGCCACGTTCGCGATCATCACGGTCGCCCTGATCTCGGGCGCCATCGCGGACAGGGCCAAGTTTGGTCCGTGGCTGATCTTCGTCGGCGTGTTCGCGACGCTGGGGTACTTCCCGATCGCCGCATGGGTCTGGGGCGGCGGCTGGATCATGAACCTCGGGACGACCCTGTTCGGGGAGGACAGCGGGATCGCCGTGATCGACTACGCCGGCGGCACGGCGGTGCACATCAACGCCGGCGCTGCGGCGCTGGCGCTCTCCATCGTCCTCGGCAAGCGCATCGGGTTCCAGAAGGGGATCCAGAAGCCGCACAACGTCCCGCTGACGCTCCTGGGGGCGGCGCTGCTGTGGTTCGGGTGGTTCGGGTTCAACGCCGGCGCCGAATGGGTGTCCGAGGACATGGGCAAGGTCGGCCTGATCGCGATCAACACGCTGGGCGCGACGGCCGCGGCGATCCTCGGGTGGATCCTCGTGGAGAAGATCAAGGACGGCAAGCCCACGTCGGTGGGCGCGGTGTCCGGCGCCGTCGCGGGCCTCGTGGCGATCACCCCCGCCTGCGCGAACCTGGACCCGGGATGGGCGCTGCTCCTCGGCGCGCTGGCCGGCGTCGCGTGCGCGCTGGCGGTGGAGCTGAAGTTCCGCCTCGGCTACGACGACTCCCTGGATGTCGTGGGCATCCACCTCATCGGCGGTCTGCTCGGCACGATCTATCTCGGCTTCTTCGCGACCGGGCAGGGGCTGTTCACCGGCGGCGACCTGCGGCTCCTGGCCGTGCAGGTCATCGCCTCCGGCGGAGTGCTGGTCTACTCCTTCGTCGTCGCGCTGGCGATCGGCTTCGCGATCGAGAAGACGATCGGGTTCCGGGTCACCGGCGAGGACGAGATCGCGGGGGTCGACCTGGTCGTCCACGGCGAGGAGGGCTACGCGCTCACCTCGTGAGCAGCCTGCTCCGCCCGCGGTTGAGCGGCCGGCGGGCGGAGCGCGGATAGGGTGTCGTCGTGAGTAGAACGGGCAACGGCAACGGCATCCTCTCCGCGCTGGTGGAAGCGGGGGTGGCGGTGCTCCGGGCCCTGACCTCCCGCTCCGCCGAGGCTCGACGCGACAACGGCGTCGCGTCGAGCCCTGCGGTGCGTCCCGGCGGATCCATCGCTGCGTCGCCGGGGCGCGGCGGCGGCACCGAGACCGTGGAGCTCGATCCGCGCGCGGTGACCGGGCTCGCCCTCGAGTACCGTCCGGACCGCGACGGGGAGCCGGACGCGGGCGAGATCATCTGGACGTGGGTGCCGTTCGCGGAGCGGGACGGACGCGGCAAGGACCGCCCGGTGCTCGTGATCGCGAAGCACGGCACCGATCGCGTCTACGCGGTCAAGCTCACGAGCAAGTCGCACGACCGCGATCGGGACTACCTCTCGATCGGGACGGGCGCCTGGGATTCGCAGGGCCGGGAGTCCTGGGTGGACGTCGACCAGCTCTACAGCGTCCACCGGGACGGGATGCGGCGCGAGGCCGCGGCGCTGGACCGTCGCCGGTTCGATCGGGTCGCCGCGGTGCTGCAGCGGCGGTTCGGCTGGACGACCGCCTGAGGCGCGCTTGTCCCGGCGGATGCGCCTCGCCCCGACAGCGCCGGCGCCGTAGCCTGGGACGGTGACGCAGAGCATCCTCATCACGTCGGTCGAAGGCCATTCCGGGAAGTCCGTGATCGCGTTGGGCGTGATCGATGCGCTCCGACGCGCGACGCCCCGGGTCGGCGTCTTCCGCCCGATCACGCGCTCGGCGGACGGGGCCGACGACGTGCTCGAGATGCTGCTGGCCCGGGACGGCGTCGAGATCGGCGCGGAGGAGGCGATCGGGGTCACCTACGACGAGTTGCGACGGGACCCGGACGCCGCGCTCGGACGCATCGTCGAGCGGTACCGGGCCGTGCAGGCGCAGTGCGACGCCGTGGTGATCCTGGGCAGCGACTACACGGACGTCGCCAGTCCCGCCGAGCTGGGGATGAACGCGCGCATCGCGGCGAACCTCGGCGCGCCCGTGCTCCTGGTGCTGGGCGGTCGCGAGCACCAGGGGCACGGGGAGCAGCTGGGCGTCACCGCCGCCCGCACGCCGGAGCACATGGCGCAGATCGCCGCTCTGGCCCTGGCCGAGCTCGCCGAAGAGCGCGCCGAGCTCGCCGCGATCGTCGCGAACCGGGCCGACGGCGAGCGCCTCGACGACATCGTGGCGGCGATCCGCGGAGTCCTCTCCGGCGGTGCCGGGGAGGAGGGAACCGCGATCCCCGTCTGGGCGCTGCCGGAGGACCGGTCGCTCGTCGCGCCCTCCGTCCGCGGTGTGCTGCGCTCCCTCGGCGGCACGCTGCTGCGCGGGGACGAGGCGCTCCTGGACCGTGACGTGCAGGAGGTCGTGATCGCCGGGATGTCGATGGTGAACGTACTGCCGCGCCTGCTCGACAGCGCGGTCGTCGTGATCCCCGCCGACCGTGCCGACGTGCTTCTGGCGACCCTGCTCGCGCAGGCCTCCGGGACCTTCCCGTCCGTGTCGGCGATCGTGCTCAACGGGCCCTTCGCCGTGCCCGAGCCCGTCGACCGGCTCATGGACGGCCTGGGCCCGAGGCTGCCGATCATCGCGACGGATCTCGGCACCTACGACACGACCGTCCGCGTGATGAACACGCCGGGCCGGCTGTCCGTCGACGCACCGCATCGGGCCGACCGCGCGCTGGCGCTGTTCGAGCGTCACGTCGACGTGCCCGCGCTGATCGACGTGCTCGGTGTCGCCCACTCCAGCGTCGTCACGCCGCTGATGTTCCAGTACGAGCTGTTCGAACGGGCGCGGGCCCAGCGGCGCACGATCGTGCTGCCCGAAGGGGACGACGACCGGGTCCTGCGGGCCGCCGGCGTGGTCCTCGGCCGCGGCATCGCCGATCTCGTGATCCTCGGCGAGGAGAGCGCGGTGCGCAGCCGCGCCCAGGAGCTCGGCGTGGACCTGCACGCGGCCCGGATCGTGTCGCCGACGGATCCGGCGCTCGTCGCCCGGTTCGCCGAGGAGTACGCCCGACTGCGTGCGCACAAGGGCGTCACGGTGGGGCAGGCCGCGGACACCGTCACCGACGTGTCCTATTTCGGCACGATGATGGTCCACCTCGGGATGGCGGACGGAATGGTGTCCGGCGCGGCGCACACGACCGCCCACACGATCCGCCCGGCGTTCGAGATCATCAAGACGCGCCCCGGTGTCTCGGTGGTGTCGTCGGTCTTCTTCATGGCACTGGCCGACCGCGTGCTCGTGTACGGGGACTGCGCGGTGATCCCCGATCCCACCAGCACCCAGCTCGCGGACATCGCGATCTCGTCGGCGGCGACCGCGGGCCAGTTCGGCATCGATCCGCGGATCGCCATGCTCTCCTACTCGACGGGGGAGTCCGGGTCCGGGGCGGACGTGGAGAAGGTGCGCGAGGCGACGGCCCTGGTCCGCGAGCGCGCCCCCGAGCTCGCGGTGGAGGGACCGATCCAGTACGACGCGGCCGCGGACGCCGCCGTGGCACGGGCGAAGATGCCGGGGTCGGCGGTGGCGGGGCGGGCGACGGTGTTCGTGTTCCCCGATCTCAACACCGGCAACAACACCTACAAGGCGGTGCAGCGCTCCGCGGGCGCCGTGGCCGTCGGACCGGTGCTGCAGGGCCTGAACCGGCCGATCAACGATCTCTCCCGCGGGGCGCTCGTCGAGGACATCGTGAACACGATCGCGATCACGGCGATCCAGGCGCAGTCCGTCGCGGAGGCGGGGGCGCCGTCATGACCGTCGTGCTGATCGTGAACAGCGGCTCGTCGTCCTTCAAGTACCAGCTGCTGGATGTCGAGAGCGAGCATGCGCTGGCATCGGGTCTCGTGGAGCGGATCGGCCAGCCCCTCGGGGTGTCGTCGCACACGGTCTCCGCCGACGAGGCGCTCGGCGCCGGCGAGGAGACCTTCACCCGGGAGCTCCCGATCCCCGACCACACGGCCGGGTTCCAGGTGATGCTGGACGCGTTCGCCGCGCATGGCCCCTCCCTGGAGGAGCACCCGCCTCGGGCCGTGGGCCACCGGGTGGTCCACGGCGGGGCGCGCTACTTCGCCCCCACGATCATCACCCCGGAGGTCGAGCGCGGCATCGACGAGCTGTCCGTCCTCGCGCCGCTGCACAATCCGGGCGCGCTGCAGGGGATCCGCGCGGCGGAGGAGGCCTTCCCGGACCTCGCGCACGTCGCGGTCTTCGACACCGCTTTCCACCAGACCCTGCCGCCGGCGGCGTACACCTATGCCATCGACAAGGAGCTCGCGCGGGAGCACCGCGTGCGCCGGTACGGCTTCCACGGGACCTCGCACAAGTACGTCTCCGAGACCGCCGCCCTCTTTCTCGGACGGGCGGTGCAGGACCTCCGCCAGATCGTCTTCCACCTGGGGAACGGCGCGTCCGTGTCGGCGATCGACGGAGGCCGATCGGTGGAGACCTCGATGGGGATGACCCCCCTGGAAGGCCTGGTGATGGGAACCCGGTCGGGCGACATCGACCCCGCATCCCTGCTCCAGCTCGCCCGCCGTGCGGGACTGTCGATCGACGAGCTCGACGACCTGCTGAACAAGCGCAGCGGGCTCCTGGGGCTCGCGGGGGTCTCGGACATGCGTGATCTGCAGGGGCGCGCGCGCGGGGGCGACCTGGACGCCGCGCTCGCGCTCGACGTGTACATCCACCGGCTCCGCGCCTACGCCGGCGCGTACCTCGCTCAGCTCGGCGGCGCCGACGTGATCGTGTTCACGGCAGGCGTCGGCGAGAACAATCCGCTCGTGCGGCGCGAGTCGATGGCGACGCTCGGCTTCGCCGGGGTGGTGATCGACGACGCCCGCAACGAGTCCACGGATCGCGGGATCCGGGTCATCTCCGCGGACGACTCCCTGGTGACGGTGCTCGTCGTCCCCACGAACGAGGAGCTGGAGATCGGCCGCCAGACGCTGCAGGCCACGGCCTGACCCCGTCGGGAAGCCGGTCGCGCAGCGATCGACGCGGAGAGGGTCGTCCTGTCCCCGCGGAACGCGGATGTCAACCCCCGGGCCGGCGGACGATGTGCCGCGCATCCTCGGAACCAGGCCCGGAGCCGCCGGGCGGTGGACGAAGGAGGACGAGGATGAGCGATTCGCGACGGCCCGAGGACCCGCGGCTGCCCGAGGACGAGCGGGCGGACGTGCCCGACGACCTCGTGGCTCGGCAGGTCGGCGAAGACCCGGTCGGAGACGAACCCGACGAGGACGAGGACTCCGACACGATCGACGTCGAGGACCTGCCGTGAGCCCCGCGCGGGGGAAGCACTTCGAGCCGCGACGTGCGATCGTTACGGGATCCGACTCGGGCATCGGCCGCGCCACCGCGGTCGCGCTGGCGGCAGCGGGAATGGACGTCGGCGTCACCTGGCGCTCGGATCGGGAGGGCGCGGAGCGCACGGCGGCGGAGGTGCGCGGTCACGGCGCCCGCGCCGTGGTCGCGCAGCTCGACGTGAGCGACCTCTCCCGATGCGGAGAGGTGGTGGACGGGATGATCGGGGAGCTCGGCGGGATCGACGTCTTCGTGAACAACGCCGGCGCGGGGACCCGGACGCCGGTTCTGGAGCTCAGCCTCGACGAGTGGAACCGCGTCGTCGACACGGATCTCACGGGCGCGTTCGTGTGCCTGCAGCGCGCCGCCCGCGCGATGGTCTCCGCCGGGCGCGGAGGCCGTCTCATCGCGGTGACGAGCGTGCACGCCCATCAGCCGATGGTCGGATCGAGCGCGTACGACGCGGCCAAGCACGGTCTGGACGGCCTGATGAAGAACCTCGCGCTGGAACTGGGGGAGCACGGCATCACGTCCGTCAGCGTCGCGCCCGGGGAGATCGCTACCCCGATGACGGACCAGGCGGACGGGGATCCCTGGACCGAGGAGCGTCCGGGGATACCGCTCGGGCGACCGGGCGACGCACGGGAGGTCGCCGCCCTCATCGCCTTCCTGGCGTCCTCGCAGGGCGGGTACGTGAGCGGCACCTCCGTCGTCGTGGACGGCGGGATGCTGCAGATGGGACCGCAGGCGGGCGCCAGCATCGCCGACGACCGATGGCGACGGATCTGAGCGCGGTCACGGTTCCTCCTCGTCGGCGTCCCGAGCCGCCGTGAGCTGCAGGATGCGCTCGAGGTGCATCGCCGACAGCACGCCCGGGCCGGACACCTCGGCCGCAGCGATGCTCTCCGTGGCCACGATGCGGCGCAGGCGCAGGACGGCGTCTTCGGCGGCGCGGCGTGCGTCCGTGTCCGCGGAAGGGCTACCGGGGTCCGCCTCGCGCACGACCTCCGCGACGGCGCGGCAGGCGCCGGACAACGGCGGGACGAGGGACGGATTGAGCGGCAGGGCGGCTCCACGGCCCAGAACGGTGTCCCCGAGGCAGCCGGCGATGTCCCGGATCTGGTGCGCGACCTCGTCGAGCAGGGCGAGACGCTCGTGGACGGCGCGGCTGTCGTGGTGACGGAGCCAGGCGCGGGGGTTGGCTCGTCGGCTGTCGTCGGCCTCGGCGAGCGCGTCGTGCAACGAGCGTCCGGTCTCGGCGAGGGCACGGGAGTCCCGCGCCCATCCGGCCTGCTCCGGCGGCCAGGATCCCGCCACCGCGTCGGCGATGTCGTCGAGGTGCTGGGCGAGATCCCGTTGGAAGTGCTGCACGCGTCCCTCGGCTTGCGCGACGAGCGGCGCAGGCGGGATGACGAGGTTGATCACGAGGCCCACCGCGATGCCGAGCGCGGTCTGCGTGACATAGCCGAGGGAGTAGCCGTCGGGGTCTCCCCGGCCGAGAAGCAGTACGAACAGGGCGGCGATCGGCAGGTACTCGCTCCCCGAGCCGAACCACCCGGTGCCCGAGAGGAGGACGCCGAGACCGACGGCGAGCCCGATCGTCCAGACGCTGGGGCCGATGGTGAGGACGATCACGACGGAGAGCACGATGCCGACCGCGAGTCCGAGGAGCGTCTGCACACCGGATCGCAGCGACCCCATCAACGTGGGGTACATGCTGATGAGCGCCCCCAGAGGGGCGTAGTACGGATAGTCGTCGGCTGACCCCGGGACCAGGGGAGCGATGGACCACGCGATGGCGACGGCCACCGCCGCCTTCGCCGCGAGGAGCAGACGTGCGGGACGGATCGCCCGGTGGAGTCCTCCGCTCGCGGCCGTGACGGCGTGGTGCACGGCTCGGAATGGGCGCATCGTGTCGTCCTCCTGCGCGGATGGGGAAGGCCCGCGCGTCCGGGACGATACGGCCGTGCGGGCACCGGAGGACGGGGGTTGACAGCCACCGGCCGATCTCCTCGCTGTCAAGGGGGCGGACCCCGCCCGCTGTGACGCCTAGCGTCGAGCGCATGGAGGCCGAACGTGAGAACCCGGACGCTGCGGACTCGACGCGGGCGGAGACGGCGCGATCGCGACCGCTCACCGAGGACGAGGCGCTCCGGAAGGACATGAGCTACAGCCCGGGGAGTGAGACGGAGACCGCCCAGAAGCAGCGGGATCCGCTTCCCGGCACCGTCGATCCGGACATCCCGGAGGAGGACGTCCGCGCCGTCCCGGGTACGGGCGGGCCGGACGACACCGGTGACGTCGACGTCGATCCCGACGAACTCGACCTGCCCGGCGCGCCGGTCGACGGGCGTGAGCCGGACTGAGGACGACGAAGCCCGCTCGGCATGTGCCGAGCGGGCTTCCTGCGTGGTGGGCCTTCCCAGGCGATTCTCAAACAAGCGCCCGGCGCTGAAATCGTTGATTTCCCATGTGCTCAGGGGTTCCGCGCGACGCGTACCGAGGGGGCGAACCCCTAAGAGACACGATTCGCGAGGCGCGGTCGCGAAAAATCCGGCGAAGTCTCAAACACGATTGACCACCGAGCGGCGTGTGGAACTGCTCGCGGACTATGAGGCTGGGATGCCCGTCCGAACCATCGCCGTGAAGTACGGCGTGCATCGCGGAACGATTCCGACCTTCGTCCTACGATCTGGTGGAAGGTTGCGGTCAACAGGACTGAGCAACGAGCGCCGTGCGAGCGCGGCCATCCTCTACCGCGACGGGCACACGTTGCAGGAGGTCGCCGATCGTCTCGGCATCGACCCGAAGACCGTGCGCAACGCCGTAGTTGCTGAGGGCATAAGCCTCCGTCCCCGAGGAAGGAGGCCAATGGCCAAATAGCCATGGGCCAACAGATTCAGGTCGCGATCGCGACACGCCGAAAGCCACAGTGATCGATTCCTGCGTATTTCTAAAGCGATAGTGCTAAGGTTGTGATGTCAGCCAGCGTCAGGAGCATCGATGAACGACTTGCCCGAACCGTCTCGGTGGTTCAACCGTCACTTCGGAGAGCACAGCCAAAGCGTGATGCTTGCGCTCGCCAAGGCCGGTCGCGCAGCTCACGAGCGTTCCCTCGACGCCAAGACCGGAAGCCAACTGGCCTCGAACGAGGCTTACGGCTCGTTCTGGGTGATCTTGCCCGAGGAAGTAACGGCCCACCTGGCATTCCTGCCAGGGCGTGAAGTAATCCATCCGACGGGCAGTCGCTACGACTTGGTGGTGTTCGATGGCACCTTAGTCTTTCCAGCCAAGTGCGGACGCGGTTCGTCAGGTGCTGATCGAATCAGGCTGGGCCGCTCGGATTTCCGTCGCCGAGTGTTCTCCCTCGAAGACGAAGCTAGCCGCCGCATGCAGGAACAGCTGGAGTTCGAGCTGGAGTTGGAGGGCGACCTCGATGCCGCCGTCAAGGATGGTTCCTTCGGCTCCGCCACGAGAGTTTGCCTTGTCGCCTACGACGTATCCGCCCGCGGCGGTGTCCAGCACGTTTACGTCGGCGAGGCGACTCTTGAATCATCCGGACTCGTCACCTGGCACTACCGCGAGGAGTTGCCGCTGCACCTGCTCGATGGAGAAGGAGTTGCCCTGGTCGGCCTAGGCGAGCCTTCCTCTGCACGATTCGATGACGCCCCTCTTCCAGAGAGCGACCTAACGCTTCTGAAGCCGGGTGAACTGCCGAGTACCAACGTCGAGGCCGAGGGCGTCCCTGACACGGGAACTGGAGGTGCATCAGATGATCTCCCGTGATTCGAGCAGACCGGTCGGGCCCCCCACTGATCTCGACATCGCAAAGACCTTCGACGGTGACCGTCTGCGGCAAGCTCGACAACTCGCGTTGCGCACAAAGCAGAGTCTCGCAGAACCACTTGGCGTCTCGGCCGCCGCTATTGGGCAATATGAATCCGGCGCCACACCACCCCGCGCGGAACTCATCCCGCTTCTAGCTCGAGAACTTGATGTTCCTCGCGAGTTCTTCGCCGCGGGGCGGCCGCTCGCTCGACTGGAAACAGCCGATGCCTTCTTCCGTAGCCTTCGCGCCACAACGGCGAAACAGCGCGCAAAGGCAGTGTCCTACACAGAGCAACTGTGGGAACTGGTGCATGCAGTCGAGAAGCACGTGCGCCTGCCACCCGTGAACCTGCCTGGCTTCGTTGGTGGCGAGATAGAACCTGGCGCATTCCCCAACGACCCAATAGCGGCAGCTCGGGCACTACGCAAGGCATGGAGGCTAGGCGCGGAACCGATCCCGCATCTCGTGCGCACCATCGAAAATCGGGGCATCGTCGCAGTATTAGTCCCCTTCGCAGAGAACGAAGTTGCCCGGATCGACGCGTTCTCCACACTTTCGCTGTCGCGACCGATCATCGTCCTGTCACCCGACCGTGCGAACGACATCTACCGGCACCGCTTCACCGCTGCACACGAACTCGGACACCTCGTCATGCACGGCGAACTCGCCGGCGGTGACCCCGCATTGGAACGAGAAGCAGACCGATTCGCCGCCGAGTTCCTGACACCAAGTTTGGTGATCCATGACCTACTCCCTCGACGGATCGACTTTCGAAAGCTGAACCAGTTGAGCGAACAATGGGGGGTATCCATCAAATCCCTCATCTACAGGAGCAGAGAGGTCGGCCTGCTATCCGACGCCACCGCTCGACGCGCATACATTCAGCTGAACCAGCTCTCAGAGCAAGGTGTGATCGCAACCCAGCCCGTTTACCAGTTTCCCGGTGAGGTTCCTTCGCTCCTTCGCCGCGCCGTCGAGATGGCCGAGGCAAACGGTGTGACCATCGCTTCCTTGGCTCAGGAGCTTGCTTGGAAACCAGCACAAGTCCGCCGAATGCTCGGTGACGCTGATGAACGGCCTGCTTTGCGGCTGGTTTGATGAGTCGCTCCATCTAGACAGGGAAATCACGAGCGTCTGGTCAAGTCCACACCGCTCTCAGAACAAAAGAGGAAATCATGAGTTATAGAAACAAGACATATGTCGCGTTTGCCAGCGAGGACATCTCCAAGTACCGCCTGATGGAAGCCTGGAGGGAGAATGCCAACATCGACTTCGACTTCTACGATGCTCACGATCTCTTCATTTCCCGCGACACGAGCAAGCCCGAGACGATCAAGCGGAACCTGCGTGAACGAATGAAGAACGCCAAGCAGGTAGTCCTTCTTGGCAGCAGCGATGGCAAGAGGAAGGGTGGAGATGGCGTCTCGTTCCTCGCTCACGAGGTCAAGGTAATGATCGAGTTCAACCTGCCCATTGTCGTTGCGAACCTCGACGGTGACCGGAACATCGACAGAAACTTCATACCCGCACCGCTCCTAAACGCTGACTACTACACACTGTCGGTTTCCTTCCAGCCGAAGATAATTAAGTTCGCCCTGGACAACTACGCCCCCCGGTACTCGACGAGCGACAACTCTGGTCCGCACTACTACAAGTCCGAAATCTACGAGCAGCTCGGCCTCTAAATGAGCGACCTCATACACGATCTACGTACTTGGCGGTTCTGGCGTTGGTTCCTCATTCAAACGTTCTCCGCAGTCGGAGTTCTTGCGGTTCTGCTCGAACTGACCAACTTCATTTTCGGGAGTCTTCCGATCGAGGGGTGGCCGCTCGCCATCATCATTGCTGTCGTTTCGGTCGGGTACGGACTTGTCCGTGCTTGGCCGCGCCCCATCCGGCAGGACTACAACTCGCCCAACACAAGGATCGAGATTGTGAAGGGCGATCTGTTCGTGCAGGATTGCAATATCGTTGTGGGCACGTGCGATACGTTCGATACCTCCGTTCCTAACGTCATCTCGAAGAACAGCGTTCAAGGTCAGGCACTCGAACGCCTCTACGGTGGCGATACGGATCAACTGGACCGCGAACTCGCTGCTGCACTGCAGGGCAAAGCAGTAACGTCAACGATTCATAAGCCTGGCAAGACCGAGAAATACGGTGTTGGGGCCGTGGCGACGCTTCGAAACGGTTCTCATCGCCTCTATTTCTTGGCCTACAGCGAGATGAACGAGGCCAACGAAGCACAGAGTACGCCGGATGGTATCTGGCGAAGCCTCGCATCATTGTGGGAGGAGGTCTCGCAGACTGCGAACGGAACGGCGGTAGCCGTACCCGTCATCGGTGGAGGACAGTCCCGGCTATCACAGGTCATGCCGGCACAAGACTCGATCCGCTTCATCGTGATGTCCTTTATGTTCGCGTCACGCACGAAGAAGGTCTGCGATCAGCTGCGAATAGTGGTGCATCCGAGGGAGTTCGATCGCCTGGACAGGCTCGAGCTCCAAGCGTTCCTGTCATCGATGAGGCCGTCGTGAGTGAGTCAGCTATTCGGCTTCCTGACGCGCAGCCGTGCGCGTTTTGCGCCTACCTCAAGGGAAGTCGACCGTTCACCTTCGTGACCAGGAACACGTTGACAGCGGTTATGGTTACGCAGGAACAGCGTGGGAAACCGCACCTTCTCGTCATCCCTACCGTGCACAGAGAGACCATTCTCGATTTGACAGATGATGAGTGTGCGGCGCTGATGGTCGAAGTAAGGAACTCAGCCAGGGCTATCGACGCCGCTTACCAGCGTCCAGGCATCTCCGTCTGGCAGAACAACGGTGAGACGGCAAGCCAGTCGATCAGGCACGTTCACTTCCACGTCGCCGGAACCCTAGACTCTGGCGGTACCGAATGGGGTCCTGTGGAAGAGATGCCGCTCGCCAAGACAGAACTCATTGCCAAGCAAGTTCGCGCCCACTGGCCGTCATCGTAGACGCCACGTTGACCGAACGAAATCACTAGGGATTCGTTATTCCCCTAACGTCTCGCGCCGGGACATTTCGTGTCGCCGTTCAAAGCTATGGTGCGGGCGAAGGACTAACGATGTTGACATCCACAGGAGTTGGAGCATCGTCCAGGGGAACCGCCCAAGATACGGTGTGAGCGATCGCGAGCAGCGTTAGCCCGACTAGCGCGATTAAGAAGCCGTCACGGAAAACAGTGACCATCGCGCGGCGAGTCCTGGATGTCGTATGCACTGCCAGAACGTACTGTCGAAGCTCCTCTCGGCGGGGATCACGAAGGTGAATGAAGTCTTCTACCGTGACCACTCCAAGGACTTTGTTCGACACCGCGACACCGGCAAAAACCAGAACTGCCATGATGACAATGAGAACGCCGACCAACCAGATGACGAGCAAGCTGGTGGAGGTCGAGGCAACGGCCCAGAGCCGCTCGAAGGCGGCAGTGCTCAGTCCGATGGCCGCAATGATCGCTGTGAGTGCGAACTCTGCACGGCGCCGAACCGCCTCGATGCCCGCTGATTCGCTTTTCAGACGCTCGTCATAGGACGAGCGTGCCATGGCAAGGTTCCGTTTGGGGCACTCGTCTATCCACTTCGTTTCAGGTGCCTCTTCCTTCGGCATCCACACTCTCCGGCCAGCGAAGAGACCCAGCGCCGTACTCGCAACCATGCGAACTTCGGCGAATGCACGTCTTGTCTTGTCGCGAAATGTCTGCTTTCTCATGTGGCCCCCACGAGTAGATCTGCGAGGGTGTCAGTGACCGCCATACCCACTCGCTCCGGAAGGAAAAGCCACTGCCCCGATGGGTTCACATCGAGAAGGTATACCTCCCCATCAGGCGTTTGGACCCAATCTTGGCTCGAGTATCCGAGTCCGAGATGACTCGCAATTGTCAGCGCGCCTGTGGGCGCTATCGAGCTCGCGTCAGGGGCTTCTACAAATGCAGAATGATGGCGTGAACGCCGCCGCCAATCAGCGGGAGCAGTTAGGTCAACATCTAGCGCTGCTACCCAGCTACGATCGCCGACGGTGACAACGCGAAGATGCTTAACAGCCGGTATCCGTTCCTGGACAATGAATGGCGCTGCGTTCAGTGCGCTAAGCCGAATGTCTGTAGGCATCATGGACTCGGCGTAGACCGTCATTGTCTCACCGTCCTGGATGAACTGGCCCGTACCGAGAGGCTTAACAATGACCTCGTTCGAGAAGGTAGTCGCGACTGCCTCGCTACTCGTCGTGACTAGTGTTCTTGGGTATGGAATGCCAAGTCTGACTGCAGCCTTCCATTGCCAGAGCTTCGATTCAGCTCTGCGCAGCGCCACTGGGCTTGTTATCCAACTGACTTTGCAGTCGTCCAGAAGCCATGAGTACGCCGAATGCCAAGTTCCAAGCTCCAAAGCTCTCAGCGAGCCTGTTTTGATGGCAAGCCCCCAGTCTGCCCGGTGAAGACGTCGTAGCCACCCAAATCGCGCATCGGTGAGGTCGTGCCAAGCGCCATCAACTTTCGCGGCGTAACCTTCATCGCTTATCGAAAGACCGCCGCTCATGACTGACTCAAGGTCGAAGATCAGTGGGCGATTTCCGCGTGTTATAAGGGCATTCTCGACAGCGGCGATATGAGGATCATCACGTTCACCGATGAGGATGGGTGCTCTGTAGCTCAACGAGGCCCGACGTAACTTAGGAGGAGTTGCGTGACTGCCTCATCGGTATCTGATGATTCAATTGTCTCTGTGATCGTTGCTGTCCCGCGGACACTATTGACATCGCTTTGCGGGTAGCGTGCTAACTCGGCAAACAAGGACGTTAAGGCTTCTCTTGTCTGCATTAGTGTTCCATCCGAGAGATCACTATCGGGGAAAACCCGAACCCGTGATCAGATGTCTCGATTGTGTGCGTGAGCGTTGAAGGCTGCGGACGGGGCTTAGGTTCGGGCTCGTTACGCTGCGTGTCCACGGCAAGCAGTCCGAACAACGATGTTGATGTGTTCATTGGACTCCAATGGCGGTTTACGACAGGGAACTCTTGAATCTTACCGTGGAGATCGACAACGGTGCAGTGGAGGTGTGGGGGTCTCCTGGATCACAGCGATGTCTCTGGGCCACGAAGCCAGTCGAGCCTGTCAGTCCGCTAGCTCGGCCGACTCGGTCCTTGTTGGGTCTGCTGCACTAACAGGTGACATTCGATATGGCTAGTTTCGGCTGGCCTGGAAGGATGATCATCATGCCTGCTAAGTACCCGGAAGAGTTCCGAAACGACGTCGTACGTGTTGCGTTGAGCCGAGACCCAGAAGTCACGCTCGCGCAGATCGCGAAGGACTTCGGCATCCACGTCGGCACGCTCGACAAATGGCTCAGGCAAGCTCGTGTCGAGCAAGGCGAGAAACCAGGCATCACCAGTGCAGAGAACGACGAGCTCCGGGAACTGCGTCGCCGGAACAAGCTCCTCGAACAGGAAGTCGAGGTGCTGCGCAGAGCTGCCGCGTACCTTTCCCAGGCGCATTTGCCGGGAAAAGGCTCTACCCGCTCGTGAGTGAGCTCGCCGCTGATGGGATTCCTGTCGCGGTGTCGTGCCGGGTATTGAAGCTCTCACGCCAGCCCTACTATCGCTGGCTCCGTAATCCCACGACCGGTCGTGAGATTACGCAGGCATATCGCGCGAATTCGATTTATGACGCCCATCTTGAAGATCCTGAGTTCGGGCACCGCTTCCTCGCAGACGAGGCCAGGTATTCAGGCGAACCCATGTGCGACCGGACTGCGTGGCGGATCTGCCGTGACAACGGCTGGTGGAGTGTGTTTGGGAAGAAGAAGGCACGTGGCAAGGGGAAGCGACCAGGACCTGCGGTGCATGACGATCTCGTACAGCGAGTGTTCACGGCGGCAGGTCCGAACGAGCTGTGGCTTTCGGACATCGAGCGCCACGAGGCGTTCTTGAACCTTGCGGTGATGAAAGGACACCGCTCCGCGTCTGTCGCAGCAGTCGCGTGATAGAGCTGGAGGACGATCTGCCTCGCTGGTACGAGCGAGGTGGGTGGAGCAGTCCTCGACAACGACGAGTCGTATCCAGTACTGCCAGATGGTGCGGGCTCGGCAAGCGAGACGGAGAGGTATACGTACAGGAACCAGTGGCTGAAAGCCTCTCAATTCAAGACCACCGACTCTAAACCTGGCGGATTCGGGTCGGGTTACATTGCGCACCCTCGCTACATGAGTAGCGAGGGGAACTCTTTGGGTGGGTGATGTCGCCGCCCGGGAGGCCATGGTGAATGCCTGCGGCGTAACCATGGCGATGATGTTGGGGCATAACTGGGTACCAATCCCGTCAAATGGTTCGGGAATGAACGTGGGAACCATCCCGGCTCCGCCGAAGGTACTCGCTGCATCCAGCAGCAGAGTTACTCGGTTAGACACGTGGCTTGTTGATCGGGTCGGGGTGGGGCGGAGAACTCGTAGTAGTCCGAGGTCGGGAAAGCCGGCCACATGGCGAAGGAGTTCAGTGTGATTGCAGAATCTGGAAGCAGTAAAGGAGATACAACCGTGAATACGGATGTTTCGTGGCCAGCCGACACTACAGAGGCATGGGCGCGAGTACTGAAGATGCAAACGAAACTGCACCAATGGGCGAAGAACGATTCTGTTCGTCGCTTCGATGATGTGTTCAACCTCGTCTATGACCCAGCATTCCTCGTTGCGGCGTGGAATCGGGTGCAGGGCAATAAAGGAGGTCGTACAGCCGGTGTCGATGGAGTCGTTCCACGATCTATACCGCCGGAACGTGTGCGAGGAATGCTTTCTGAGCTACGTGCAAGCGTGAAGCTTGGAGAGTTTCACCCTGAACCGGTGAGGCAGAAATCGATCCCTAAAGCAAACGGTAAAATCCGTAGCTTGGGGATTCCGACGATGACCGATCGAATCGTTCAGGCCTCTTTGAAGCTGGTATTGGAGCCGATCTTCGAGGCTGATTTTCAGCCATCGTCGTATGGGTTTCGGCCGCGTCGTCGAGCGCAGGACGCTATTGCGGAAATTCACTTCTATGCCTCGCGCGGCTACGTGCAGGTATTTGAAGCAGATATCTCCGCATGTTTCGATGAAATCGATCACGACGCGCTCATGCAGCGGGTTCGTGCCCGGATCATCGATAAGCGAGTGTTGCGTTTGATACGCGGGTTTCTGAGTGCTGGAGTTCTTTCTGAGGACGGTGTGAACAGGAATACGTATACCGGCACCCCGCAGGGCGGGATCCTCTCGCCTTTGCTGGCAAATATCGCTCTGTCGGTTGTGGACGAACACTTCCAGCGCAAGTGGGAAGCGTATGGTTCGCAATGGGAGCGTACAAAGTATCAGCGTGCTGGGGGCGCGACGATGAAATTGGTGCGTTACGCGGACGATTTCGTGGTTCTCGTTCGTGGCAGTCGCGCTGATGCTGAAGCGCTCTGGGATGAAGTTACCAAGGTGCTCTCACCGATAGGTTTACGCCTCTCGGTTGAGAAAACTTTGGTGACGCATGTGGACACGGGGTTTGATTTCTTAGGGTGGCGCATCCAGCGCCGCCGGGTCAGGGGTCATAACGGGAAAACAGCGATCTACACGTACCCGTCTCAGAAGTCGTTGGCTTCGATTCGGGACAAGATCAGGTTGTTGACTCGTAGAGCATCACATCGGACACTCGCTGACCTGTTACGCCGGTTGAACCCGGCGATACGGGGGTGGTGTAGCTATTTTCAGCACGGGGTCGTGAAACATACCTTCAGCTGTGTCGATCACTTCGCTTTTTGGCGGATTGTTGGATGGTTGAAGAAGCGGCATCCGAAGTTGAATATGCGCACCCTGGTGCGTCGTCACCTACCTGGGTGGGTGATCCGTGCTGGTGGGATCGAGTTCTTTCGAGCGTGGCAAGTCACTGTGGCTCGCTATCGGTATCGAGGAACTCGTATCCCTACTCCATGGGCGAATGCTACGGCGTAATTACATGGAGAGCCGGATGCTCAGGAATGGGCACGTCCGGTTCGGAGGGCGGCCAGCAGAAACCCATCCGCAGCAATGCGGGCAGGGCGCTGCTGGCCGACCCTACACAGAGCATTGGACGAATGAAGGCAAGCTCTACGTGTGCGCGGTGAAAGACGTGTTTTCGAACCGGATTGTGGGGTACTCGATCGCCTCCCGGATGAAGTCGACGCTCGCGGTCAGTGCTCTGAACAACGCGGTGATGCGGCGTGGGAACGTGGCGGGGTGTGTGCTGCATACAGACCGAGGATCGCAATTTCGCAGCCGCAAGCTCCGCCGGGCACTCGACCAGCATGACATGGTCGGGTCGATGGGTCGGGTCGGTGCTGCCGGTGACAACGCGGCAATGGAATCGTTCTTCAGTCTGCTCCAGAAGAACGTACTGAACCGGAGCAGCTGGGCAACCAGGGATGAACTCCGGCTCGCGATCGTTACCTGGATCGAGCGCACCTATCACCGGCGTCGCCGGCAGACACGATTAGGTCGTTTGACTCCAGTCGAATACGAGGCGATCATGAACGAGCAGGTCGCACTCGCTGCCTGACACAACTGTCACCTGTTAGTGCAGCAGACCCGTTCTTCGTTCGGCGCGGGCGACCACAGCCTCGCGTACCCGGACGCGGGCGAGCAGGATCAGGCTGACAGGTCCCATGATGACGAACTTCATGGTGTTCCACAGGCACAGGAGGACGAGGAGGTTGAGCCATCCGGGTCCGCCGTCCGCGATGAGGGTGGTGAAGGTGCTCGCGGCCAGGAGGTAGGGCACGGCGAGGAGCATCGCGGGTACGCCCCATTTGAGTCCTCGGCGGGTGCGGATGGCGTCGAGGAGGATGTTGGTGGGCATGTAACGGCGCAGGAAGGCGCGGGTGTGGACGCTAAGAGTCCAGAGCTGGCGGATCATGACGGGGGTTTCCTCTCACATGCACGACTGATCGTCGGAGGCGGTGCGTGTGTGGGTGGCCGTGCGGCCTGCCCCGAGGAGCGTCATATCAAGGAGAAATCCGCCTCACTTTCAAGAGTACGACGCACCAGCGACAATCGGAAGGGCAACCGGTCACAGGCCCCGGCTCGCACCCTCGCGCCGCACCGTCCGCGAAAGGTCATCGCTGCCCTCGCCGCCGGCGAGGTCGCGGAGCCTCGCGAGGGCGGCTTTCGCTCGTGCCGCGTCGATCTTCTGCGCATCGCTATTGGGTGCAGGGTCGAGCGGCGTGCGTGTGGTGATGCCGTAGCGGTCGCGATACGCGGCGACCGTTCGCGCTTGCTGTTTCCACGCTGCCGCAGCTCTCGCATCTGCCGGTGTGTCTCCGAGTGCGAGCGCCCATTCCTGCTGTTCGGTGAGGGCTTGGTCGAGGACTGCTTCGGCGCGTTGCTGGATCAGCTCGCGCCGTTCCGTGAGGGCCTTTCTCATCTCGGCGGACATGGGCCCGGTTGCTTCGGGGATGAGGCCGGCGATCAGGCGGGGTGCCTTGCGGGTACGCCCAGAACCAGCCGGCCTCTCGGTCGCGCGGGCGAGGCGGTGGTGCAGGACGGAGGCGATGTCGTCGGCGTCGCCGAACCCGCGGGCTGCGACCATCCGAGGCATGAGGGCGTCGATGTTGTGGTGGTTCGCTTCCGCCCGCCGGAGTTCGGCGGTGAGGGCGCCGAATGCGTCGGAGTGGATCGTGTCTTCTGCTTCGTCCGGGGTGAGACCGGATTGACGGATGAGGGTGGCGAAGCGGTCGTGTTGGGCGGCTTGCGCGATCGTCTCGTACTCGGCCGCGAGTTGACCCACCGACCCCCAGGTCTCGTGTTCGGCCGTGATCGTCTCGTGCGCGGAGAGCTCGGCACCGACGTGCTGCAGGACCCCGAAGAGCACGCTCCGCGCGGTCGCCTCCGGGTCATCCGCGGGATGGGGGGTGGTGTGGTTGTCGTCGGGGCGGTCGGTGGCGATGTAGACGAGGTTCGATTGTCTTCCGCGGGTCATCGCGACATACAGGTTCTCCCGCGTCGTAGACGAATCAACAAGCACATGCGAGGTATCCGTCGTGATGCCCTGCGCCCTATGCGCCGTGACTGCGTATCCCAGATCAACATGATCGGAGACATAGTCCGCCGGGAGGAGCACGGTGCCGCGGCTGTTCGCGCGGCGGACGGTCAGCGATCCGTCATCGCGAATGTCGGTGACGGTCCAGCGGTCCCCGTTGCGTACCCATCCCCGCGGGGTGTGGAGACGACGGTCGTTCTTCCTGGTAATGATCGTGTCGCCGACCCCGGCACGGGCATCACCGTGGAGGGCGACTTCACGGCGAGCGTTCACCGTACCGTCGAGGATGAGGTCAGCGCGGGCACGCTGATTCAGAGCATGGACGGACTCGGTCGAGTCCGCAATCAACACCGTCGAAACCCCGGCAAGGGCATCGGCGCGCCAGGCGGTGTAGGCGGCGTCAATCATCGCCTCGGTATCACCGCCAGTGATGCGACCGTGGGTGGCGTAGGCGTCGATGGCTTCGGTGTGGCCGTGACGGAGATCAAGGGAGGCGGTCTTCTCCCAGTCGTTGACGAAGCGGTGCACATCGACCAGTTCCGGGGCATCGCCGCGGTCGTGCACGAGGAGGGAGAACGCGCCACCAGCGGTGACGGATTGCAGTTGCGCCCAGTCACCCACCAACAGCACCTTCGCACCCACCTCCACCGCGTGCGCCGTGATCCGGTCGATCGAGAGGGTGCCGGCAAGGGAGGCTTCGTCCACAATCACGAGCTGCCCCTTACGGAATGACACGCCTACGTTCTGGTGGTCTTGCCACCACTTCGCGGTGTTCTCCGTCCGGATACCCAGATCATCAGAGAGGACCTGCGCGGCCACCGCCGACGGTGCCAGCCCGACGACGCTGCCGCGCCCATGCTCCCGCTCCCACGCCGTGCGTAAGGCACGCATCGCTGTCGTCTTCCCGGCCCCGGCCGGGCCGACCAAGACGTCCACTGCTCGGCCTGAGATCGCAATGCCGGTGAGGGCTGCGGTTTGGTCGTCGGCGAGGAGCCTGCCGTCGCGGTCCGGGCGATGGGTGACCTTCTCGACCACCTCGACGGGCACGGTGGGTGCGGTCATGGTGCGGGCGCGCTCGAGGAGCCGGTCTTCCGCCGCAAGGATGCCAGGCGACGAGTAGACCGTCGATGCGACTGGTCGGAATCTGCTGCTGCCGTCAGCCCGACGGAACACGGTCGGGCTGGACGCAAGCTCGGGCGGGGTGAGCTGGATCGACGCGCGCTCGGCAGCATCGACCACCATCCCGACGACAGCTTCACGATCCTGCGTGGTGGCGAACCGGTACGGCATCGTTTGGCGGGCGGCTTCGGCGGTAAGGTTCCAGCGCCGCCAGGTCGACCGCTTCTCACCAACTGTCTCCACCACGCTGCGCCCGAGCGAAGCGATCACGTCCAAAGGCACATCGTCCGCGCGCAACAGCATGGGGGCGTCGTTGGCGGCGACGGTGCGAGCCCAGCGGGTGGCGTCTTCACCGAGAAGGTGCGACGCACGACCCCTCCACTCACTCGTGAGGTCCGCGAGGGAACGCACCTGCTTCTCCGGCCGGGTCGCCAACGTCGCCTGCGCCCGCAACTTGATGACCGTCGCCAGCGACGGCTGCCGACCGTGACGGGCAACGTACTCAGCGATGAGACGGTTCTTCTCCTGATCGATCTGCCTGGACCTGGATGAGAACTCCGCCACCAGTGGCTCGGGCACGGTAGTGATCGCCCAGGCAGGGTTGCGGTCGCGTCCCATGTCACGCGCCTCCCACTCGACGCCGAACGCACGGGTGAGGTGATCAGCGAACACGGCCTCGTGAAGTTCAGAGAGGGCGACGGTCGCGGCGTGGAGGGGTCGGCCGTCGAGGGAGCGCCATTTGCCGTCGTGGACGGTCTGCACCTTGTTCGAGATCACGACATGCGTGTGCAGATGCGGGTCACCCGCCCGTGAGTCGTAGTGATCGAACGCGGTCGCGATCACCCCGGACACATCGGCTTGTGCAACCGCCCCATTGCGCCCTGCTGCGCCGACACGGGTTGCTGCAACCTCGCGCTCGATGAACGCAACCATCTCCGCAACCGCCGCGTGATGCGCGTCCGCAATCAGCGATTGCGTCCCCGCGTCCGACACCGCCCACAGCACCGACGCGGACTTCGGAATCGAGAACGTGAAATCGAACCCAGCAACCGCCTTCCGCACCCCACGAGCATTCTCCTCAGCCGCGATTGCGGCGACCGCTTCCGCACGCTCGGTCACATGAAGGTCAGCATCGAGCCTCGACGTGCGGTGTTCGATGCGCTCGGTCAGCGTCGGGTACTTCCGATACGGACTGCCGAGCGCCTGATCGGTCACCGGGTCGCGGCCCTGCCCGATCAGACGTTGAAGCTGCAACTCGGAAACCTCGTCACCGACGGCGATCGTTCCGCCGCCGAGTGCGGTGACGGCTGATCCGAGCCATCGGCCCGGTGGTGTTCCTTCCTCCGTGTAGTACCTCGTCAGCGGTGTGGAGAGCACTCGGTCACCGTCGCCGGTGGCGACGGTGCGCAGGAGGTACTTGTAGCCGTCACCGGCGGACATCACCCGCATCGAAACCGTCACCAGGCACCGCCTCTCCTCACCCCGAAGGTGAGCTTCACAGCCCGCGGGCGCGGTGACTTTTGAGGGCACTTTCCGGAGGCGGCGAACCTCGCTTGCAAGACGCGTGACAACCCGTTTGAGCGAACCGCGAAGGGGTCAGACGAGCGAACTTTTGGGCGCGGCACGCGGGGCGTGGCGAGCGGCCTGGGCGTAGGCCGGTGGGGCCGACCGTGCACCTCGTTGGTGACCAGCTCGGAGCAGCATCACGGCTCCGAGGATCACCGACCCAGGAGGCTCGCCGATGGCAAATAGGGTTCCAAGCGACCCGGCCGCGCCGCTACGCGTCGGGTCGCTGTTCTCTGGTTACGGCGGACTCGATCTCGCCGTCGAGGAAGTGTTCGGGGCGAAAACGATCTGGTTCTCTGAGATAAACGAACTCATTGCCCGCGTCTTCTCCCACCACTGGCCCGACGCCCCCAACCTCGGCGACATCACCACCATCAACTGGAACACTGTCCCGCCGGTGGACATCCTCTGCGGCGGGTTCCCCTGCCAAGACGTATCCACGGTCGGGAAGATGGCCGGCCTGAAACTCGGCACTCGATCCGGACTCTGGGCGCACATGGCAGCAGCGATCGACGTTCTGCAACCGGAACGGGTGGTGATCGAGAACGTGCGCGGGCTGCTATCTGCACCCGCGATCCGCGCGATTCCCGAAGGAGACAACGATGAGCAGCGCAACCCCAAAGACGCAACCCCCAGCGACGCAGCCTCTCGCAGTGTGGAATCCGATTCGTGGCATTTGGGAGAAACCGCAACTCGACCTCTTCGGGCAGCGGGAGCAGTTTTGGGAGACCTGGCCGACCTCCGGTATGACGCGCAATGGATCGGTTTACCCGCTTCCGCTATCGGCGCACCTCATCCCCGATACCGGGTCTTCATCCTCGCCCACCGCGCTGTTCCGGACCCCACTCGCGTCGGACGCGTCTCGGGGCGGGGAGACCCTGCAACAGGTGAAAGCACGGCGGGGCACGATCGCTCTGAGCCATCAGATTATCGACCTCGCCCTCCACGGACCACACGGATACCCGCGCACCCAGGAGCCCGAGAGCCTGTGGTCGTTGATCGGGCAGCTCTTCGACGCTGGGGACGATACGCCGAAGCCGTGACCAGATGGGAGCGAATCACTGGCCGCTCCGCTCCGTCACCGGCGCTTCTGAGCGACAAGACCGGTCCGCGTCCGGCGCCCCCGTTCGTCGAATGGCTTATGGGGCTACCGGCCGGATGGGTGACCGATGCGTGTCATGGGCTGACCGCCAACCAACAACTTGCGTCGCTCGGGAACGGTGTTCTCCCGAGGCAAGCTGTCGCGGCTTTGGGAGCGGCCCGGAAGATGCTCAACTTCTGAGATACACCAGCACTGTGAGGACCTGCTTGTTGCCAGCATGCTCACCGACGCGGAGCATGGCGAAGCTGCTGCCGATATCGCGCTCGATCCGTACGCGAGAGCCAAGGGATTGGGAACGATCAGCGGCTCCGGCTGCCCCCTGCGGCGCGGTGCTCGGGCGTTTGATGGGTCGGATGTGCCCGGTAAACGGGGGCGTTAGTGTTGGGAATGCGTTAGCGAACCGCGGTGATCTGCCGGTTTGCTGCATGGGCTCCGTATGGCGCTCTCGCGGCGGTCCCGTGAGCGGGTGAGCATCAGTGCATGTCTCGTGTAAGTCCCACAGCTGGCCGGTCGCGACAGCCCAGCGGTTCCCGGTTGCCGCGACCCGTGCGCTGGGGATCCGTTTGTCACACTGTCGCGCGTCACGGTGTGGGGACGTCCCGCCTGGTCGTGTATTCGCCGGTGTCGTCGGAGCGTGAACGGTTCTGGGCACGGTTGGCGAGTGCTTTCGTGCCGGCGGCCCTGAGCATGGGTCTGCTGCTGTGGCTTGTGCTTATCGCGGTTGGCGCGTCTCCTGAGGCGTCGGCGGTCGGGATCGTGCTGGTGGGGGTGTCGGCCGGAGTGTTCCTTTGGTGGAAGGCACGTCCGCTTCGTGTACGGGTGGCAATGGCGTGGTCGAGCCGATTCGTGTTCTGGCCTCGTCGTGATGATGAGGATCGTGAAGAGATGATCACGACGCTGTCGTTGCTGATGGAGCGCGCAACAGAGGATCTTCGTCACGGGAGGATCACGCGAAGCGTGTACGACCGCGTGTGGATGGCCGTCTACGAGGAGACGCATGCACTGTCTCCCGCGCGAGATTAGTAAGCACGCGGATTCGCGCTGGGAGCTGGCGCCCGTGACCATCGATGGGTCCACTGGTAGGGATTCGGCGACGCTAGAGAAGTGCTTCTGCGGCGGCGGCGGCAATGGATCTGTGTGCGATTTGGTCCCACGAGGTCGCGTAGTAGCTCTCGAAGGGTGTGGTGGTGATCCTTTGGTGTACGCGTTCGGTGAGTGTCACGGGGTCGGTGTGGGGGGTGGTGATGATTCCGGTGATGCAGATGTCGCGGCCGTGGCGCATTTCGATCTCAGCGTGGTGTGCGCAGATCGCTGCGGACAATGCGTTGACGGCGCGGTCAGGGGTCGGTGAGTCAGACGGGACTTCGACGATGTAGAAGATGTGCCGCACCAGGGGGTGCGTGCGCAGCGGCTTCGTGAGGATGTCATGCGCTGCCCGGAGCTGACTCCGGAGCGCTTGCCGAGGGTGGTTCGTGTCGGGCACGCGGATTCCCACGATCATGGTTCGCGCTCTCCGGTCGTCGAGTGCGTCGTGATCGTAAGGAACGGGCATGGCAAGATAGGCGAGGCTGTCGAGCGAGTCGCCGTAGAGGAGCAAACGAGCCTTCCCAGACTGCGGGCCTGCCGGGGACGAGCGGGTGGTGTGTCGGATGGTGTCCATTATTTGAGGCACCTGCCTTGCCACTCCTCGTCGTCACTGCCCGGGTGGATGCGGGTGGGGTGGCTGGTGATCTGCCCGAGTGCGATCGTGCCTTCGCAGGTGAGGGCGAGGAGGTCACCGGGGGCGCAGGTCTGCGGAAGCAGCACCCTGATGGCGGTCTGCGTGTGCGGGGAGCGCAGCAGAGTCGTCTTGCGGTGCCGCGCGTTCGGGCACTGCAGGGGCAGGACGTCGAGGACGCGGGAGTCGAGGGCGGCCAGGTCGCAGTCGACCGTCAGTTCCAAGGGGTGCCGCAGCCCGCGGCGCGATGTGCGGGCGAGGATGGTGGTGACGATGACGGTGCGGTACTCCTCTCCTCGCGCCGACGCGCTGCTGGGCGCGATCAGGACACAGGGGGTGCCGCGCTGTGCTGCGAGGGCGGTGAGTGATTGCGCGCCGATGCTGATGTCGCGGTCGGCGAAGGCGGTGTCTGCGGGCCAGGGTGGGCAGTCCTCGTACAGGGCGGCAAGAGCCATCGCCCGGGACGAGATCAGGGTGTGCATGATGCTCATCGGGTCACCGCGAGTTCCCGGACCTGATCTGCGCGTACGAAGGCTTCCTGTGGGCGTGGGCGCACGTCGCTGAGCGTGACTGCGCCGGCGCAGGGGACGGCGAGAAGGTCGCCTTGGTGGATGTCTGCGGGAAGGGTGACGATCGGGTACGGCCACGGCGCAGACCCGGTTTCGCCGGGGATGAGTTCGATGGTGGTGTTCTTCGCCGTCGACGTGCGGCCGATGAGCCGGCACTCGTCCCAGTAGGGGGCCACCCGGGCGAATCCGCAGTCGGTGAGGGCGACGCGTTTATCGGTGTCGGTGTCGACGCGGAGGGTGACCTGGAAGACCAGGACGGTGACGTCGTTGCCGATCCCCTGGGCGTGCGCCTGGGCCGGTTTCGGGTGCGGCAGGTCCCCGGTGAGTAGCGCCGGGGTGCCGGTGATGTCCACCAGTCGCCTCAGGGACACTCCGCCGATCACGACATCCGAGACCGTGGGGACGGTGTGCTCGGGCCAACGTCGGGGTTGGAGAGGGGCGGGGATGCTGCGTCTGAGGGAGGGGAGGATGGCGGTGAGGGTCATGCCTCCACTTCTACGCGGCAACCACCGGGCAGGGAACAGCCCCTCACGGAACTCATGCGCCTTCTCGGCCTGCCGCTAACAGCACCACGCAGAGGGCGCGGCCACTCGCGTCCGTGCCGTCGGCGCGCTCTGCGGGCCTGTGGTGTTAGCGGCCCGTCAGAGTCCGCCCGATCCTCGTATGGGTTCTGTTAGGACGCCTGTTTCGGGGGTGTGGGCGGGTGTTTGATCGTGAGTTGCACCCGCTGTTTCGGGTTGCGCGGCTAGTGGTCCTGCTGTCGCTTGTTATCCGAATGGAGCTTGTTGTGCTTGACATCGTCTACGCGCTCGGCGTGATCGCCTTGTTCGTCGTCGTCGGGCTGCTGGGGAAGGCGGTGGAGAAGCTGTGATCGTCTTTGAACTTCTCGCCGCCGGTCTCGGGGTCGCGGCGATCGTGTATCTCGTGTTCGCTCTCGTGAAACCGGAGCGCTTCTGATGACCTGGGTGTACGCGCTTCTCGCCCTCGCCACCGTCGCCATCATCCTGGGCATCCTGCACCGCCCGTTCGGTGACTACATGGCCTGGGTCTACACGTCCCGCAAGGACTGGAAAGTCGAACGCGGGATCTACAAGATCATCGGCGTCGATTCCAAGACCGAGCAGACCTGGCAGGCCTACCTGCGCAGCGTGCTCGCGTTCTCCGCGATCGGCCTGCTGATCGTCTACGGCCTGCAACGCCTCCAACAGTGGCTGCCGTACTCGCTGGGCCTGACGGCTCCCTCGGAGCATCTGTCGTTCAACACCGCGGCATCGTTCGTCGGCAACACGAACTGGCAGTCGTACTCGCCGGAGCTCACCGTCGGCTACACCGTCCAGTTCGCCGGTCTCGCGGTGCAGAACTTCGTGTCCGCCGCAGTCGGTATCGCGGTCGCGATCGCTCTGGTGCGCGGTTTCGCCTACCGGCGCTCAGGCACGATCGGGAACTTCTGGGTCGACCTGATCCGCGGCACGCTGCGCATTCTGCTGCCGATCGCCGTGGTCGGTGCGATCGTGCTGATGATCGGCGGAGTGATCCAGAACTTCAACGGGTTCACCACCGTCACCACGATCACCGGCGCCACACAGACGATCCCCGGCGGGCCGACGGCGTCGCAGGAGGTCATCAAGCTGCTCGGCACCAACGGCGGCGGGTTCTTCAACGCGAACTCGTCTCACCCGTTCGAGAACCCCACCGCGTGGACGAACGTGTTCCAGGTGCTGCTGATGCTCGTCATCCCATTCTCCCTGCCCCGCACCTTCGGGCGGATGGTGGGTGACAACCGTCAGGGTTACGCGATCGTCTCCGTGATGGCGATCCTGTACGTGGCGTCGTTCAGCATCCTCACCGCGCTGGAATCGGCCGGCATGGGCACCGCCCCCGGCCTTGCCGGCGGCGCGATGGAAGGCAAGGAGCAGCGGTTCGGGATCATCGGATCGACCCTGTTCGCCACCACCAGCACCGGCACCTCCACCGGCGCGGTGAACTCGATGCACGACTCGTACACCGCCCTGGGCGGGATGATGCCGATGCTGAACATGATGCTCGGTGAAGTCACCCCTGGTGGCGTCGGCTCCGGGATCTACGCGATCCTGATCCTCGCGGTCATCGCCGTGTTCATCTCGGGTCTGCTGATCGGACGCACGCCGGAGTACCTGGGCAAGAAGCTCGGCCCGCGCGAGATCAAGCTCGCCGCGCTCTACATCCTCGTCATGCCCACCCTGGTGCTGGCCGGAACGGCGCTGAGCTTCGCGATCCCCGGTGTCCGGGAAGAGGTGGAGAACACGTCGATCTGGAACCCCGGCATCCACGGCATGTCCGAGGTGCTGTACGCGTTCACGTCCGCAGCGAACAACAACGGTTCCGCGTTCGCCGGTCTCACCGCGAACACGCCGTGGCTGAACACCACACTGGGGCTCGCGATCTTGCTGGGACGGTTCGTGCCGATCGTGTTCGTCCTCGCCCTGGCGGGCTCTCTCGCCGCTCAGGACAAGGTTCCGACCACCTCCGGCACCCTCCCCACGCACCGTCCGATGTTCATTGGGCTGCTGACCGTGGTCACGATCCTGGTGACCGCACTGACCTTCTTCCCCGTTCTCGCGCTAGGTCCGCTAGCGGAAGGGCTGATGTAAACCATGTCCACTATCACCGAACCCCGCCCGAAAACGGCGGGCACCCCCACCCGGAAGGGCGGGTTCACCTGGGAACAGGTCCGGGCCGCCCTGCCCGGCGCGTTCCGCAAACTCAACCCCAAAGAGCAGTGGCGCAACCCCGTCATGTTCCTTGTCTGGGTCGGCGCCGCGCTCACCACGGTCCTCGCCGTCACGGAACCGTTCATCGGCGGACCTGCCGATTCCGGCGGCACGGTCGTGCCGTGGTCGTTCACCTGGGCGATCGCGGTGTGGCTGTGGCTGACCGTGCTGTTCGCGAACCTCGCCGAGTCTGTCGCCGAAGGCCGCGGCAAAGCGCAGGCGGAGACCCTGCGCAAGACCCGCACCAGCACCATGGCTAACCGCGTCAGCGGCTACGACTCGAAGGCCGATGCCGCTGCGGAGCGGGCCGCGACCACGCAGGTGTCCTCTTCGGATCTCACGCTCGGTGATGTGGTTGTTGTGACCGCTGGCGAGCTGATCCCGGGCGACGGGGACATCGTGTGGGGTATCGCCTCGGTAGACGAGTCGGCCATCACGGGTGAGTCCGCCCCTGTGGTGCGCGAGTCCGGCGGTGACCGTTCCGCGGTCACCGGCGGCACCCGGGTGCTGTCGGATCGGATCGTGGTGCGCATCACCTCCAAGCCGGGTGAGACGTTCGTGGACCGGATGATCTCCCTCGTCGAGGGCGCGGCACGGCAGAAGACGCCGAACGAGATCGCGTTGAACATCCTGCTCGCGTCGCTGTCGATCATCTTCGTCGTCGTCGCGCTCACCCTGAACCCGATCGCGTCCTACGCGGCCGCCCCCGTGAGCGTCACCGTCCTGGTCGCGCTGTTGGTGTGCCTGATCCCGACGACGATCGGGGCGCTACTCAGCGCGATCGGTATCGCAGGGATGGACCGGCTCGTGCAACGCAATGTGCTGGCGATGTCCGGGCGCGCGGTCGAAGCCGCGGGCGATGTGACGACGCTGCTGCTGGACAAGACCGGCACCATCACCTACGGCAACCGGCGCGCCAGCGCGTTCGTCCGCCTCGGCGGGGTGCGGGAGCAGGAGCTGGTCCGGGCCGCCGCGCTGTCCTCGCTGGCCGACCCGACCCCGGAGGGCGTGTCGATCGTCGAGCTCGCCGAGCAGGAGCACGGAGAGTTCGACCGGAACACCACTGGGGAGATCGTCCCGTTCACGGCGCAGACGCGCATGTCGGGCCTGGACCTGCCCGATGGCACCCAGATCCGTAAGGGCGCCGGCTCCGCCGTGATGGCGTGGCTGGAAGAGGGCGGGAACCGGTTGCCGTCGTCGCTGGTCGCGGAGCTCGACGAGTATGTCGAGCACATCTCCCAGTCCGGCGGCACCCCGCTGGTCGTCGCCACCAAGGACGCGACCGGTGCGGGGCACCTGCTCGGGGTCGTGCACCTCAAGGACGTCGTCAAGGAGGGGCTGCCGGCGAAGTTCGCCGAGATGCGGGCGATGGGCATCCGCACGGTGATGATCACCGGCGACAACCCGCTCACCGCGGCCGCCATCGCGAAGGAAGCCGGTGTGGACGATTTCCTCGCCGAAGCCACCCCGGAGGACAAGCTCGCCTACATCCGCAAGGAGCAGGAGGGCGGGAATCTGGTCGCGATGACCGGTGACGGCACCAACGACGCGCCCGCGCTCGCGCAGGCCGATGTCGGGGTCGCGATGAACTCCGGCACGTCGGCGGCGAAAGAGGCCGGGAACATGGTCGACCTCGATTCCGACCCGTCCAAGCTCATCGACGTGGTGCGGATCGGGAAGCAGCTGCTGATCACCCGGGGAGCGTTGACGACGTTCTCGATCGCGAACGACATCGCGAAGTACTTCGCGATCATCCCCGCCATGTTCATGGGCGTGTTCCCGCAGCTCGCCGCGTTGAACATCATGGGCCTGCACTCGCCGGCCTCGGCGGTGCTTTCGGCGATCATCTTCAACGCGATCGTGATCGTGTTCCTCATCCCGCTCGCCTTGCGCGGAGTGAAGTACCGGCCCGGGAACGCGTCCAGCATCCTCGGCCGCAACCTCGCCATCTACGGGCTGGGCGGCGTGATCGCCCCGTTCGTCGGGATCTGGCTGATCGACCTGCTCGTCCGCCTCATCCCCGGCTTCTGACACACCTTCGGAAAGAAGAGAACATCATGAACACACAAGCTCGTGGAATCGGGCGCACCATCTGGGTCGCCACCCGTGCCATGGCGCTCCTGACCCTCGCCCTCGGTGTCGGCTACACCCTGCTGATCACCGGCATCGGGCAGGTCGCCCTGCCCGCCCAAGCCAACGGGTCGATCATCACCAACCAGGACGGCGACCCGGTCGGGTCGTCGCTGATCGGCCAGTCCTTCACCGACGCGGACGGCAACCCGCTGCCGGAGTACTTCCAGCCGCGGCCCTCCGCCGCCGGCGACGGGTACGACGGCGGCGCCTCCTCCGGGTCGAACTACGGGCCGGAGAACGAGGACCTGATCGCCGCGATCACCGAACGCAAAGCCCAGGTTGCGGAGTTCAACGGCGTCACCGAGGCCGAAGTCCCCGTGGATGCGGTCACCGCGTCCTCGTCGGGACTGGACCCGCACATCAGCCCCGCCTACGCGCAGATCCAGATTGACCGGGTCGCCGACGCACGCGGGATCCCCGCCGAGCAGGTACGGGAACTCGTCGCGGCACACACCCAGGGCCCGGATGCCGGGTATTTGGGAGAATCGAGGGTGAACGTTCTGGAACTGAACCTCGCCCTGGACGAGTTGGAGGACTGATCATGCCGAAACGGGGGCAGCTTCGGGTGTTGCTCGGCGCTGCCCCCGGCGTCGGCAAGACCTTCACCATGCTGGAAGAAGGGCGACGCCTCCTCGGGAACGGGAAAGATGTCGTCGTCGGGATCGTGGAAACCCACGGCCGCGCCGCGACGGCGGCGATGACCGCGGGAATCCCAGCCGTCCCGCGCACACGCATCGAACATCGCGGGGTCACGCTCGAGGAGATGGACCTGCAGGCGGTGCTGGACCGCCGCCCCGAGATCGCGCTCGTCGACGAGCTCGCGCACACCAACGCGCCCGGCTCGAAGAACGACAAACGCTGGCAAGACGTCGAAGAACTCCTCGTCGCAGGCATCGACGTCATCTCCACCCTCAACATCCAGCACATCGAATCCCTCAACGACGTCGTCGAACAGATCACCGGCGTCCCCCAGCGAGAGACCGTCCCCGACAGCTTCCTCCGCGGCGCGGAACAGATCGAGGTCGTCGACCTCGCACCGCAAGCGCTCCGCGACCGGCTCAGCGGCGGATTCGTGTACCCGGCAGAACGCATCGACGCAGCCCTGTCCAACTACTTCCGCCTCGGGAACCTCACCGCGCTACGCGAACTCGCCCTCATCTGGCTCGCAGACGAAGTCGATCAGGCGCTGAAGGGATACCGCAAAGACCACGGCATCGACAGCACCTGGGAAGCCCGCGAACGCGTCGTCGTCGCCCTCACCGGCGGCCCCGAAGGCGAGACGCTGCTGCGCCGCGGCGCGCGGATCGCGGCCCGCTCCGCCGGCGGCGAGCTCATCGCCGTGCACATCACCAGTCAAGACGGACTCCGCACCGGGAACCCGGCGACCCTTGCCGAGCAGCGTGCGCTCGTCGAAAAACTCAACGGCACCTACCATCAGGTCATCGGGGAAGACATCCCCACCGCGCTGGTGGAGTTCGCCCGCTCGGTCAACGCCACCCAGCTCGTTCTCGGTGCCAGCCGCCGCGGACGCGTCACCGCCGCGTTCACCGGACCCGGGATCGGCGCGACCGTCGTCCGTGAATCCGGCGACATCGACGTGCACATGGTCAACCACGCCGCCGCCGGCAAACGCTTCACCCTGCCCCCACTCACCGGAGCGCTCACCCGCAAACGACGCATCCTCGGCTTCGTCGTCGCACTCCTGGGCGGGCCCGCGCTCACCGGTCTTCTGAGCCTGTTCCGCAGCGAAGACTCGATCACCACCGACGTCCTCAGCTACCAGCTCCTCGTCGTCATCGTCGCGCTCGTCGGCGGCATCTGGCCAGCCCTGTTTGCCGCCGTCCTGTCAGGCATCACGCTCGATTTCCTGTTCATCGAACCGCTGTACACGATCCACATCCACCAGCCGCACCATCTACTGTCCCTGGTCCTGTACGTCCTCATCGCGAGCCTGGTGAGCTTCGTCGTTGACCGGGCCGCCCGCTACACCCGAGCCGCCCGACGCTCCGCCGCCGAATCCGAACTCATCCAGACAATCGCCGGCAGCGTCCTGCGCGGAGACAACGCGATCCAAGCACTCATCGACCGCACCCGCGAAGCCTTCCAACTCCCCGGCGTGCGGCTCATGCGCGGCGAAGACGTCCTCGCCCGGTCCGGGGAACCGCTGCCCGACAACCATCACGCCAGCATCCGGATCACCGACGACACCACCCTGGAACTGCACGGCCCGGACCTTGCCGCGTCCGAGCAACGCCTCCTCGCCGTCGTCACCGCGCAATTCGCCGCGACCCTCGAACACGAGCACCTCGCCCAGACGGCGAAACAGATCGAGCCGATCGCCGCATCCGACCGGGTGCGCGGCGCGCTCCTCTCGGCGCTCAGCCACGATCTGCGTCGCCCGCTCGCGGCCGCCTCCGCGGCGGTCGGTGGGCTCAAAGCGGCAGGACCCGACCTGGCGTCCGCGCAGAAGAGGGAACTGCTCGACACCGCCGAGGAGAGCCTCGGGGCACTCGCAACCCTGGTCACCGACCTCCTCGACGTCAGCAGGCTTCAGGCGGGCGTGCTCACCATCGCGGAGATCCCGACCGATCCCGCCGAGACCATCGCGCCCGCCCTCGACGAACTCCACCTCGGCCCCACCGACGTCACCCTCGCGCTCAATCACGGTGACGCGGTCGCGCACGCCGACCCTGTCCTGCTCCAACGCGTGCTCGTCAACCTCCTCACCAATGCGCACCGCTACAGCCCGGCCGGCACCCCCATCCACGTCAGCACCAGCACCTTCGCAGACCGGCTCGAAATCCGCATCATCGACCGCGGCCCCGGCATCCCGCCTGAGAAACTGGACGACATCTTCCTGCCCTTCCAACGCCTCGGCGACACTGACAACACCACCGGCCTGGGACTCGGCCTCGCCCTATCTCGCGGATTCATCGAAGCCATGCACGGCACCCTCACCCCCGAAGACACCCCCGGTGGCGGACTCACCATGGTCATCTCCCTCCCTACGATCCGCACGAGCCAGGAGCCGTCATGAAAATCCTCATCGCCGACGACGACCCCCAGATCCTTCGCGCCCTGCGCATCACCCTCACCGCTAAGGGGTATGAGATCTTCACCGCAGCTGACGGTGCCCAGGCGATCACAGCGGCCATCGACCATCACCCGGACATCTTCCTCATCGACCTCGGCATGCCCGAACTCGACGGTATCGAAGTCATCCACGGCATCCGCGGCTGGTCCCAGGCGCCTATCCTCGTCGTGTCCGGCCGCGCCGGCGCCGCCGACAAAGTCGAAGCCCTTGATGCGGGCGCCGACGACTACATCACCAAACCCTTTGCTGTCGAAGAACTCCTCGCGCGCATTCGCGCCCTTACACGGCGTGTTCCCCAAGAAGACGCCACGCCCGTGGTGCACCTCGGCAACGTCACCATCGACCTCGCCGCCCACAGCGTTACCCGCGAAACTGCCGACGGGCAGAAACAGATTCGACTCACCCCCACTGAATGGCAGTTCATCGATATCCTCATCCGCAACGCCGGGAAACTCGTCACCCGCCAAACCATCCTCACCACCATCTGGGGCACTGAACACGCCGAAGACACCGGCTACCTCCGCCTCTATGTCTCCCAACTCCGCCGCAAACTAGAAGAAGACCCGAGCAATCCGACATATCTGCTCACCGAACCCGGCATGGGCTATCGGCTCGATGGCATGACCACCTGACGCTCAGCACCCCCGGGCGATGAACATTCTCGACACCATCGGCATCATCGGCGAGATGCTGTCCTGGATCGGTGCAGTCATCGGCATCCCCTTCCTGATCGCAGCGCTAATCATCGCGGCCATCGATGGTCAGCGCACTCCAACGAACGTCACCATCGTCGAGGACCTCGATCAGCAGCGGATCGCGATATGGAGCGTGAAGGAACGCATATGTACGCGCACCCTCACACCCCGCGATGATCTTCGTGACCACGATTCGGCCACCGTCATCGGATACGTTTCCGAACGTCGGCCCGAGAGGCTTCACCTACACAAACGCTCCCACGCGGAGCGTCTCTGCCGCACCCTCGCACTCACTATGCTCAGCACCGCAGCAATCGGATTCCTCGCATCCCTCCTCCCCATGTTCTGGTGACCTTTCCCCCTCAGCACAACCTGCACGCGGTCAGCGCTGCGCGAGGTAGCCGTTAGAGTTCGGGCAACCTTCGTATGGGTACCGTTAGGGGTACTCGGTTCTCGGTCGCCTGTGGCCTTCGATTGTCATCTATGACCAGTGATTTTCGGGGGGAAGAGGTTGCGCCGCCCATTGGCATGCAGGCTGCGTCGGCGTCCGCGTTCTCGCCGTTGCTCGCCCGGACCCAAGTCGCTCACGACCCGATTGATCCAATCGCTTTCGATTGCGTCAAGTTCATTGTTATTCGGGCGGGCCGAGCTCGACTCTTTAGTGAGTTTGGCGCGCACTTTGTCAGCGTCGGTGATGTTGCTGTCCTGGCGGCGAACACTCTGTGTGGCGCCGAACCAGATGGATGGGTAGCGACCACAACGCTCTATCTCGACCGAGACTACGTCATCGATCAAGTGTTCTGGCAGTACGCTTCACAGTTCCAGGAGCGGCCTGACGCGAGCCAGTTTCTTGATACGCACTATGCGGAGCCCACTCAAGTCCTCCGCATCGGTAAACACCGGGCCGGGCTTATGATGCCATGGCTTGACGAACTCGCTGCGTTGAGCGCCGAAGGAGTGCCTCCTGACCGGTTCTATAGGGCGCAATCGCTAGTCTCCGCCGTCTTCGATGTCTTGGTTCCGTTTATTGTGGTCACCAGCGAAGGAACAGGAGTCGCGCGGCGAAACTCGTCGGTTCCCACCGCGCCACGTCATCGCCCCTTCCGCCCTGTACGACCTGAGGTGCTGGTTATTGCACAATCCTTGCGCGAGGAACTGGATCGCCACTGGACCGTGGGCGAGCTCGCCTCAAGAGCGCATCTCTCTGTGTCTCAACTGCGCCGAGTATTCGTCGATG
Source organism: Microbacterium resistens NBRC 103078 (assembly GCF_001552355.1). Taxonomy (GTDB): domain Bacteria; phylum Actinomycetota; class Actinomycetes; order Actinomycetales; family Microbacteriaceae; genus Microbacterium; species Microbacterium resistens. Next base: position 10,480 of record NZ_BCRA01000012.1, on the reverse strand, counting down.
CGTTTGGCAAGTCACCGATCTCGTACTTGACGATGCTGCGTGCCGAACGAATGGCTCACCTCCTGCGCGTGGAGGACGCACCTATCTCGGAGATCGCCGCCAGGGTGGGTTGGAACGATCCTGACTTCGCTGCACGTCAGTTCCGCAGGAGCATCGGTGTGTCCCCGTCCGAGTACCGCAGAATCAGCAGTGTTGCTCCGGCACACTCCAACCCTGAGTGAACGCGCGGATGTCCGGGCGAAACGCTCATGTTTGGTGCGCAGATCCTCGGGTCGCCAGAGAATGATGTAAACCGAGTTTGACCACGTCGGGTTCAGCGATGCACCTGGCGGTCGCTCACAATCTGTCCGTCGTCCGTCTCGATTGCGTTCCCTGAGTCCCTTCGCGCACCTTCTGGTCGCAGAGGTCACCCGCCGTGTGCAGGTGCCTGCGGAAGGAGGTCGACGATGGCAACCACTGAGGAACAGCGGGCGGCGCGGGATGCGAAGCTCGATGCTTTGCATGAACAGCTCACCGACGGGGTGGAGTCGTTGGTGTCAGGTGAGGACTGGAAGCAAGCACTGGAGTTCGCCGCCAGGTTCCGGGCCCGCTCGTTCAACAACACCCTGCTGATCTTCGTGCAGCACCAGAGCGCGTTCGAGGCGGGCAGGGTGCCGGGACCGGTGCCGACGTATGTGGCTGGGTTCAAGCAGTGGCAGGCGCTCGGGCGGAAGGTCGAGAAGGGCCAGTCGGGGTACATGATCCTCGCCCCCGTCACCGGCAGGTTCGCGTCGTTCACTCCGAAGGTGGCGGAATCGTGGCGCAGGCTCGGCCGGTTCGAGAAGCCGAAACCCGGTGAGGCGGTTCGGTCCCGCATGGTCGGCGTTCGGCCCGCGTACGTCTGGGATGTCTCCCAAACCGCCGGCGACCCGATCCTCACACCACCATCGCCGCGACTCCTCGAAGGCGAAGCACCCGACGGGCTCTGGGACGGCATCGCCCGGCTGGTGGAGGCGGAGGGGTTCGCAGTGTTGCGAGTGCCACACGAGGGCATGATCCACGGCGCCAACGGTCTCACCGACTTCAGGGCGAAGACCGTCGCCGTGCGCGAGAACATGCCCGAAGCGGCACAGGTGAAGACCCTCGTTCATGAGCTCGCGCATGTCCTCCTACACGGACCCGACAATCACGATGCGTCCGGTCATCGTGGGATCGGTGAGGTGGAGGCGGACTCTGTCGCGTTGATGGTCGCTGCCGCTCACGGCATGGACACCTCCGATTACACGATTCCGTATGTGTCGGGGTGGGCGGCAACGGTGCCGGAGAAGTCCCCGGTCGAAGTCGTCCAAGCCACCGGCGAACGAGTCCGCAAGACCGCTGCCGCGATTCTCGATCAACTCCCCACCGAGCAGATCAGCAACGGTGACCCTCCCGGCCTCACCCGCGACACCGCCGCGAAGAGGCGACCTGAACCGACGGTTGAAGCTGCCGCTGACCCGTTGACAGAGGAGCCCCGTCGCCCGGTCGCCACTTCGGCGAGGAGCCTGTGATGATTGCCATCGACCTGTTCTCCGAAGTCGGTCGGATGCCGCTTCCGGAGGCCGCAGCACGGTTCGCTGCCCAAGGGGTCCCGGTGTTCCCGTGTGTGCCGGGCGAGAAGCGGCCTCTGGTGCGCCGCGGCTTCCACGACGCCACTGCCAATCCCACCCAGGTTGCAGCGTGGTGGTCGAGGTGGCCGGCGGCGAACATCGGCATCCCCACCGGTGCCGCGTTCGGGGTGGAGGTCGTCGATGTCGACGTGCACGCCACCGGCACCGGATTCTCCGCGTTCCGCGCAGCACATCGCGAAGGCCTCGCGACAGGGTGGGCCGCGCTAGTCCGCACGCCTTCCGGAGGGCTGCACGCCTACTACCCGGCGGACCCCGAGCGGTCGCAGTCGTCGTGGCAGGCGCCGCGTGCCCATGTCGATTTCCGTGGCGACGGCGGCTACATCATCGCCCCACCCTCAAAGGTGCTTCGCCCCGGCGGGGTGCGGGTCCCGTACCGGCTGATCGTCGCCGGCAACACCCCGGCACCGGTGGATGCGGCACGGCTGCGAGACTTCCTCGACTCCCGCACCCCGCTCTCTATCGGCCATGCGCGCGCTGCTCGGTTCGAGCGGCGGGGGTCGGATGCGAAAGTGCTTGCCGGTTGGGTGGCGGGGCGTGGTGAGGGTGAGCGGAACCGTGGCCTGTTCTGGGCCGCGTGTCGTCTCGCCGAGGCCGGCACCCCGCCCGATGCGACGCTCAAAGCGCTCGGGCCTGCGGCAGAGTACGCGGGGTTGGGGTCGCGGGAGATTATGGCGACGATCCGCTCCGCCTACCGCACCACCCACCCCATGCGCCATGCCGATGCGGAGCCGGTGTCGGATCGGCGGCGTCTCGTGCGCGAATCACCGGGGCGGGTGTTGCCATGAGCCCTGCGGAGATGCTGCTGTCGCGGGGACGCCGCTTGGCGGTCGTGACGGCGATCACGGGCACGGTGTTCATCGCCGCGGGGGCGTTCTGGTTGTCGTTCACGGCGCTTGCTGATCTGGCGCGGCGGTCAGGGATTGATTCGGGGCAGGCGTGGGCGTGGCCGTTGATCGTGGACGGCATCATCGTCGTGGCGACCGTCGCCGTCGTCGCGCTCGCCAGCCAGCACCGCCCCACCTGGTACCCGTGGACGCTCCTTGCTGCGGGCGCGGTGGTGTCGGTGACGGCGAATGCGATCCACGCGATCCTCGCCGCCGACACCGACGTACCGGCGGTTCTTGCAGCGTCGGTCGCGGCGATCCCGCCGCTGGTGCTGCTGGCGATCACGCACCTCACTGTCATTCTCACCCGCCCCGCCACGACGGCTACCGATGCACGTGAGAATCCGTCGGCTCTGGCGCTGGGTGAGCGCACTGAGGCAGAGGCCCGTAGAGCCGTGTCGGTTCTGGCAGACGCACCGACGCCAACGTCGCCGGTCGAGGTGCTGCCGGTGAGTGCGCGGCGGGCGGAAGCGACCCGGCTCCGGGAGGCGGAGGGGTGGTCGAACAAGCAGATCGCCCGGCACCTGGGCGTGCACCCGTCGACCGTGGGCCGCTGGTTCGGCAGTGAAACGAAGGAGGAGAGATCGTGAACGATGACGTAGCAGCCGACCGTGCCGAGAGACAGGAGACGCAACCCGGGTCGGTGGAGGGTGCGGAGGCGGAGAGGTCGGCGTTCGCCGTGCACCGCGACCCCTCGCTCACCACCAGCACTGGTCCTGGTTCGCGGGTGGGGCGTGGGATTGCGTGGGTGAGGCCGACTGACCTGATCGCGTCGAGCAGCCCCCGGATCGCTGGCCGCGGCATCAACTTCCAGACCGAACTCGCACACCGTGCCCGCCGTGCGCCAGGCCACGCCTACCGAGCAACCCGTAACGGTGTTCGCGACATCCGGGATCGCCGCGCTGAGCGTGCGTCTGCGGGGCCTGCGGTGTTCGAGTCGTTCGATGTGTTCGAGCCTCAGGATCGGCCGCGCTCATCGTCGTGGGTGCGTCCGTCCGGGATCGGGCTGGGGTGAACCGCCATGCGCAGAAGACGGTGGCGCGACGGGGGCGGTGGGGAGCCGGCGCGCACCTGCCTGTCAGGAGGTGCCACCATGCCACAACACCACACCCCAAGCCCCGGTCGCCGCGGGCAGGGTTTCGAGAACTCAGAACGACTCCGCGAACTCCTCACCCGCCTCAACACTGAGGGGCACGACGCCTGGCGGACGGACACGGAAGCGGCCGCGCTCATGCAGCACGCCGCCCAGAAATACGCCGCCCTCGCGCGCAAGCACGGGCTGGACCCGTGGGAGGCAGCAACAGCGGCATTCGAGGCGATGCGCACCGCCGCCGTCCGCCGAGCCGATGACCCATGGGCGGTCATCACCCGCGCCGTGCAGATCACCTGCATCGCAGAGAACCGTGCGAACGGGCTGCTGTGCTCGGTGCATCAGGCACGCCGCCCGAGATATTCGAGTTTCCATGACGCCGAACGCTTCTCCGACCGCGAGAACCCGCTCACCGACTACCACCCCGCGTTCCGCGCCGACCCCTTCACCGACGACGACGCCACCGATACCGGTAGCGAGATCGAATCATCGGGATCGACCGGGGTGGAATCGGCGGTGGAGGACACGATCGCGCTGTTGTGCTGGCACGGGTGGGAACCAGAACTCGCTCGCGCAAGCATCGAGTGCATCTGCGCCCGCCTGGCAGAATCCGTCTCCCGCGCCGGGGCATATGAGTCGCTGCGTCGGGATCGTCACGCCCGCGCGCTCCTGGACATCCCAGCACCGTCTTGGTATCGGCTGCTGCGGATCATCCTCGGTTCTCCCGACGCGCACCTGGCCGGAACGAATGCGGGCCGCGGGGTGCTGTTGCGCCTCCTGATCGGTGAAGCCTTCTGGCATCTCATGGATGACACCGAACTGGGGGCCACGATCAAAGTCGCCGCCCCTGGCATCATGCGAGGCCGGCCATGAGCGAGCCGGGGCATATCGAGCTGGAGCGGGCCGTCGATTCGATCTGGTCAGGACGCCGCCACCGGGAAGACTTTGGCGACCTCGACCCGCTGGTGGAGTCGATCGCGCGCGAGGGACTGTTGCAGCCGATCACGATCACTCCGGACGGGATGCTGATCTGCGGCGCCCGCCGCCTTGCCGCGATCCGCAAGCTCGGCTGGAAGACCGTGAACGTGTGGGTGCGCTCAGGCATCTCCACCACCCTTGGGCAGCTCCTCGCTGAACAGGACGACAACCTGCTCCACAAGCCCCTCACCCGCACCGAAGAAGCCACCCTCTACGCCGAGCTGAAAGCCCTCATGGCCGAGGACGCGGCAGGCCGACAGGAAGCGTCACGGTTCACCTCGAACCAAGAAAACCCCAGGTCACACGGTGCCGCCACCGTGGCGGCACCACAGAAAGGCGAAACCCGCCAGCAAGCCGCACTCATGGTCACCGGACGCAACGCCTACACCTCGCTGGAACGCATCAACGAGTTGCAGCAGATCGCCACCGATCCCTCCCAGACTGACAATGTCCGAGAACGGGCATCCCAGGAGCTTGACCGAATCGACGCGGGCGGGTCGATCACAGGGGCACAACAGCGCATCCGCGCCGCACAATGCCTGGCCGAACTCGACACCCTCGCCACCGACCCAGCACAGCCGGCAGGCATCCGCGATACCGCCGCGTCCGGCGCAGCACGCCTGCGGGAACTCGAACACACCGCCAGGCCCGCGGACCTGCAACGCCTGGCAGAGATCGCGGTCGAGCGCGCGAAGACCGCGACGAAAAAGCGCCCCAACCAGCTCGCATCCGCACGCCTCCACGCCGTCGAGGAACCAGCACGGGAGTTCCTGCCAGTGCGGTCGTTCGTCTACCTCTGGGACGAACTCTCCACCTGGACGGAACGCTACGACCCCGAAGCCATCGGCCTCGCCCTCTCGCACGAGCAGTGGGTCATGTTCGAGCAGGCCGTCGCCGCGACAGTCACGTTCTTGGATGTCGCCCGCGCCGCACGGGACGCGCGCCGGCACACCGCCTGACCCACCGAGTCGGTTCCGGCGCCTGAACGCCCGAGCGCACCTGTCTGGTGATCCGCACACTGCCGGGAAGGACACCAGGATGGACCCCACCGCTCGCCGCCGCCGCACCATGCTCATCGCCACCATCGCAGGCGCCATCATCCTGCTCATCCTCGTCGGCGTTGGCGTCTACGGACTCATCCGTGGACCCCAGACCACCGAACTCGCAGACGCAGTCGCAACGGACAGCCCAGCAGCGACGCACCCCGCCGACACACCTGCGGGTCCGGAGCCGGTAGTCACTGTTGGCGGGCCAGAGGAGTTTGCGGCCGCGGTCGCGGAGGCGCTGTTCACCTGGGATACCACCAGCGGATACGGACCCGCGGACTATGCGCAGATGCTCGCCGATGTCACCGCCGACGAGGAAGCCGACGCCGCAGCCACCGACATCCGCGCCTACCTGCCCACCACAGAAGCGTGGGCGCAGTTGCGTATGCATCAGACGAGGCAGTGGCTGACCATCGACACGATCGAGATCCCGACCGTGTGGGAGGACGCAGTTGCGCAGGCGGCGCCGGGGCAGATTCCCGACGGTGCGATCGCGTACACGATCACCGGCACCCGCCACCGCACCGGCTACTGGGGCACCGACCCTGTCACCACCACGCACGACGTGGCATTCACCGTGTTCCTCACCTGCACCCCCGAACGAAACCCCGCACCAGCCCCTGCCGATCCGATCACCGAGACCTGCACGCTCTTGCGACTGTCGCAACTCGACAACCCGCTGCGGTGACCCGTCATGCTCAAGAAACTCCTCGCCTCTCTTGCCATCGCCGCGGTGTGCTTCGGCCCCGCGACCGTGCTGCTCTCCGTCGCTGTCCTCGCCAACCCCGCCATCGCCGCCTGCGCACCCGGGTCGTTGATCGTGGGGCCGATCCCGGACTCGCTTACCGCGACCACGAAGAACGGCGAGACGGTGACGCTGAACCGGCAGCAGCTCACTCATGCCGCGAGGATCATCACGGTCGGTGGGCAGACCGACGGGGTGGGGCGTCCGGGTGTGGTGATCGCGTTGATGGCGGCGCTCACGGAGTCGCATCTGCGGATGCTCGCCAACACCGGCACCTACCCCGAATCCGCGAACTACCCCAACGACGGCGACGCCTCCGACCACGACTCCCTCGGCCTGTTCCAGATGCGCCCGCAAGCCGGATGGGGCACCGTGCCTGAGCTCATGGACCCGAACTACCAAGCCAGGGCGTTTTACGGCGGACCCACCGGCCCCAACTACCCCTCACCGCGCGGGCTCCTCGACATTCCGGGGTGGCAGCAGCTCGACCCCGGCGAGGCTGCACAGGCGGTCGAGGTGTCGGCGTACCCGGACCGGTATCAGAACTATCAGCCGGTCGCCGAAGCGATCCTCACCGCCCTCACCACACCCGCACCGTCAAGCGGAGGCGGTGGTGGTGAGGTGGTGATCCCGGAGACCACGCGGGTGGTGTTCCCGTTGCCGGAGGGCACCTGGGTGCGCACCAGCCCGTTCGGGTGGCGCACCGACCCGATCACCTTCGAGACCGCGTTCCACTCCGGCAGCGACTTCGGCGCCGCCGACGGCACCCCGATCTTCGCCGTCGCTGACGGGATCGTCACCCACGCCGGATACACCGGCAACTGGGGTGGGCTGATCATCATCGAGCACACCGTCGGCGGGGAACGTATCGCGTCCTATTACGCGCATATGTGGGAGCACGGCATCCACGTCACCGAAGGCATGACCATCACCGCAGGCCAGCACATCGGCGATGTCGGATCGTCCGGGAAGTCCACCGGCCCCCACCTGCACCTCGAAATCCGGCCCGGCGGCCAGGGTCAGCCCGCGATCGACGCCGACCAATGGCTCACCGACCACGACGCCGAAGGCATCACCGGCGGCAACACCTCACGAGCATCCTGCACCCTGAATGGTGGTGGGCGCTGATGGGCGTGTTCCCCGACTTCGGCGGCGTCGGCGCCGCAGACGACCTCCGCACCGTCATCGGCGCACTGTTGATGTTCGTGCTGATCATCGCGGTGCTCATGCTGATCGTCTCCGCGATCATCTGGGCCATCGCCTCCTCAACCGGCAACCCACACACCGCCACCAAAGCCCGCCTCGGCGCCTGGGTCGCCCTCGGCGCAGCAGCCCTCGCCGGCGCCGGCGTCGCCTGGATCAACTTCCTCCTCAGCGTCGGCGAAGGCCTGTAGGCGCCACTCTTCCTCGCCGGCTGATTCCGACGTTCACGATCAAGGCGAAAGCAGAGACCGTGAAGGCTGAGCAGCAACGGACCTGATCACTTCCGAACTTCTTTCAAGCAGAGCGGCCATTGTTCGATATCTCGCAACGAATCCGTCGGCATCAACAGTCGGGTTCGCGCTCTTCCAGCTTGCCATCGCTTCGTTGAAGTCACGCCGAATCGGCTTCGATACTCCCGGCAAGTAGCTCTCAGCCAAACGCTCTTCGAGTTGGTTCCACAACTCGATGTATCGGTGTTCAAGATCGCCGGCTTTCTTCGCAAGTCCGTCCGGGTCGTCGTAGACCCCGAAGTACATCATCCGACGGCGACTGTGAGGGATTGACTCGATCTTGGCTTGCGCTTGTTCCATCTCGTCTCTCGCCTGCGCCAAAGTCTCGATCTCTCGGTCGAGAAGTTGAGGGACTGGGGGCAGTGCAATCTCGTGAAGAGGAAGAGCAGTGCGCTGAACGGCAGCGATGACGTTTGGTCGCACGGCGAGCGAAAGGACGCCTGTTCCTTCGTGGACATTGAGGTATCGGACAGCCTCGAGGTCATCTCGGTCGAGCTCAGCGATTGTGAGCTGGGCTGCGTCATCGTGGTTCTCGTCTCGATAGCCCGAGTTGATTCGTCCGGGAAGGAGTCGGATCGCGACGCGGTAGAGGTAGAACTGCGCCCCGCCATCGTGCTCATCGTGCATACGCCGGAGCATGTTCTCGATTGCTGTCTCGTAGGTGCCAAGATGTAGCGCCTTCGTTGTATGAAACGAGACATAGTGATCCCGGTTCATCGGGTGATGGACTGCCTGTTCCATGTCCTCAACGAAGCGGCGGGCATAGTCCGTCGAAGGCCAGTCTGGCTCGGAGCTGGTGTGGTACCAGGCGAAGCGGGCAACAGCGTCGTCATCGAGCGCAGGATCGTTCCGATCGCGGAGAGCGGCGACGGCGATTCCAAAGTGGATGCTGGCTCCGCAGTGCGAGCACTTCATGTGCGCGCCATCTGCTTCGGCGAAATAGTCATCCGCGGGGAGAACCGAGACTTCACCGCAGGCACAGTTCATCGCATAGCCGTAGTTGAAGCCGTCGCTCCGCTCGGTGAGTGGTGTCCTGTCGGGATTCTCCATCCAACACAGCGTATCGAGGGGCCTGTGGTGCACCTGGCTGGCAAGTCCGCCTCCTTGGGGGCGGTGTGAGCTGAAGGAGCACCCTGTGATTGATATTGATCCGAACGGTACTGGGCTTCCCGGTATCGAGCAGTTGCGCATCATCGTCGGCGCGGTCATGACCGTCGGCCTGATCCTCTCCGTCCTCGCCCTGATCGTTTCCGCGATCGTGTGGGGCTTCGGCGCGAACTCCTCGAACCCGCACCTCGCGTCGCGCGGGAAGGTCGGGGTGCTCGTGTCCTGTGGGGCGGCGATCATCTGCGGGGCGTCGGTGACGCTCATCAACTTCTTCTGGGGCGTCGGCCAAGCCGTCTAGCCCCATCGTTCGCTCGGGAAGGAGGATGCGATGAGTGTGTGTGATGTGCCGGTGATCTCGGCCGTGTGCGACACCGTCGGCCAAGGGGCCGCGACTCTGATCGCGGCCCCGTTCGACTGGCTCGCCCAAGCCATGGGCGGAGCGGCTGCCTGGTTGTTCGAGGCGGTGTGGGCGGTGTTCGACACCACCACCCTCGTCGACGTGTCAGACCCCGGCTATGTCGGGGTGTACAACATCCTGTTCGGGGTGGCAGTGTTCGTGGTGCTGATCTTCTTCTGTCTGCAACTGATCACCGGCCTCATCCACCGCGACCCCACCGCCCTCACCCGCGCCGCCCTGGGAGCCGCGAAAAGCATCCTCGGCTCGTTCGTCGCGATCGGCCTCACCGGACTCCTCTTAGAGATCACCGATCAGCTCGCGGTCGGGATCGTGCAGGCGACGGGGAACACGATGGAATCCATCGGCGACCGCATCACCCTCCTCGCCGCAGGGTTCGCGGGGATCAACATCGCTGCTCCCGGGGTGGGGGCGATCGTCACGATCTTCCTCGCCGGGCTCGCGATCAGTGCGGCGGCGATCGTGTGGTTCTCGCTCCTGATCCGCAAAGCACTCCTGCTGGTCGCGATCGTGTTCGCCCCCATTTCCCTGGCCGGGTTCTCCTGGGATGCGACAAAGGGATGGTTCGGGAAGTGGGCGACGTTCGTGATCGCCCTGATCCTCTCCAAACTCGTCCTCGTGGTGATCTTCCTCGTCGCCATCACCCAAGTCTCCGCCCCCATTGAACTTGATCTCGCGTCGATCAGTGACCCCATCGCCGGAGTCGTGCTGATGTTCATCGCCGCGTTCGCCCCGTACATGACGTATAAGTTCGTGACGTTCATCGGGTTCGATATGTACCACTCGATGAGCGCGGAGCAAGAAGCGAAGTCCGCCCTCAACCGCCCCGTGCCCGTCCCGTCCGTGCCCAAGGCTGACGGGGCAAAGAAGGTGCTCGACGGAGCCGACGACACCACCTCACGTGCCGGCGCGGCACCGCAAGGTGGTGCGCCACAAGCATCGACCGCCGCCCCTGCCGCCGGAGGCGGAGCCGCCGCGTCGAGTGGGAGCGCCGGAGCGTCTGCTGGCGGCGCAGGTGGTGGAGCCGGTGCGGCGGGTGCTGGGGCTGGTGCGGGGGCCGCGGCGGCGGGGCC
>NZ_BCRA01000011.1 GCF_001552355.1 Microbacterium resistens NBRC 103078 | reverse complement strand
TGCCGCTGCGGTCGTGGTGGGTGCGCAGGTCGCGAAGGTCGCCGCGACCGCGGGACCGAAGCTCGGCGGCGTCGTGGGCGGCGCGGCGGAAGGGCACGCTGCGGGTGCTGGTGAGACCGTGCAGCCCTCAGCCGCGCCCAGCCCGGCACCGACGGCACCTACGAGGCCAGCTACTTCGGTGCCTCCGGCGAAGTCGCCGCCGCCTGCTCCGAAGCCGTCCGTCGAGAAGGAGTGACCGATGTCGTCTCAACAGTCCACGAGCGGTGTGGAGTTTGGGTTGCGGGCGGTGCAGTTCTCCCGCCTCACCCGCCGCGGCATCCTCCTCGGCCTCTCCCTCCCGCAACTGATCGTCCTCGCCACCGGCGTCCTCTCCATCGTCGGCGCCCTCTACGCCGGAGGCGGAATCCTCCTGGCCTGGACCGCACCCGTCTGGCTGCTGTGCGCAGCGCTAGCCTGGACCCCGGTCGGCGGACGGAAGCTGATCGAGTGGGTGCCCGTCACCTTCCGCTGGGTCGCCCGCACCCAGAAGAAGCAGACCGTGTTCCGGCGGCGAGTGGTCAAGCCCCGCCCCGCCGGGACGCTCGCGTTGCCGGGTGATGCGGCAGCGCTTCGGGAGTGGGAGGACCCGGAGACGGGGGCGGCGATGATCCACGACCCCCACCAGCAGACCCTCACCGCGATCATCGGCGTCTCACACCCCGCATTCGTGCTCCTCGACCCAGGCGAGCAGGAACGCCGCGTCGCGACCTGGGGGCGGGTGCTTGCCACCACCTGCCGGTCCGGGCGGATCGCGCGCCTCCAAGTGTGCGAACGCACCCTCCCTGACGGCGGCTCCGGGCTCGTGGAGTGGTGGCACCGCCACGGCCACGACGACGGGTCATGGACGTCGACCGTGTATCGGGAACTCATCGACCGTGCCGGGCCCGCCGGGGAACGCCACGCCACCACCATCAGCCTCGCCCTCGACCTCAAAGCCGCCGCCAGACAGGTCCGCACCAACGGTGGCGGCATCAAAGGCGCAGCCGCCGTCCTCCGACAAGAAATGACCACCCTCGTCACGGCGCTGCGGGCGGCGGAACTCACCGTCACCGGGTGGCTCACCCCCGCCCAGGTCGCCGTGATCCTCCGCTCCGCCTACGACCCCGCAACCGCCGCGATCCTGGAACGCCACAGCGACATCGGCCGCACGCTTGCCACCGCGGGCCCGGTCGCGGTGACGGAGTCGTGGGATCGGTTGCGGTCGGATTCCGCGTTTCATGCGGTGTTGTGGGTGTCGGAGTGGCCGAGGTCGCAGGTGTATCCGGGGTTCCTCGCCCCGGTGCTGTTGTCGTCTGGGATTCAGCGGGCGTTCTCGTTGGTGTGTACGCCGATCCGTTCGGATCAGGCGGCACGGGATATTCGGAAGAAGAAGACCGAGCTGATCTCGGACGCGGCGCAACGGCAGAAAATGGGGCAGATCGAAGACGCCTCACAAACCGCCGAATACGGTGACGTGCTGCAACAAGAAGCCGACCTCACCGCCGGCCACGGCGTCCTCCGCTACACCGGCCTCATCTCCATCAGCGCCCCCACCCCGGAAGAACTCGACACCGCCGTCGCCGCGATCGAGCAAGCCGCCATCCAAGCCTCCTGCGAAACGCGACGCCTCGTCGGGCAGCAAGCGCAAGCCTTCACCGTCGCAGCGCTACCGCTGTGCCGCACCGTCTGATGTCAGGAGTAGTGATGCCGACGTTCCAGAACCCCACCGCCGGTGCTGCGGAAGCGTCCGAAGCGCTCCGCGGACTCGCGCACGCGACCCGCGTGTTCGAGGACCCCGCCGACACCTACGCGGTGCTCGGTGACCTCCTCGCCGGGGTCAGGTCTCTCCGGCAGGTGCTCGACCAACTCGCCACCGCGCATGCCTCGAACCAGGTGCGTGCATGCGACGACGACGGAAACCAGGCTGCGGGCGCAAGTCACGCTCTTACCGCCGCGGCCGATCTGCGGCATGCTGCGGTGCTGCTCGATGGGGTGCATGACCAGGTGGATGTGGCCAGGGGTGTCTCTGGCCGCATCGCGTGGCGGCCCGCGCCCTCAGACCCAACCCCTCCTGCCCGGTGGGTCGGGATCGTGTTCCTGCGAGGGCAGGACGCCGACGAGGTGCTGGCGATCATCGATCGAGACGGCACGGATGCGGCGATCGAGCACCTGGCCGGGTTCGACATGGGCGAGGACACCACCCAGGCGGCGCTGGTCAACGGCTACGTCTACGACGAACCCCCGACCGGACCCCTCGACCGGACGGTGACCCGTGGCGAATACACGCTGACATACAACCACGACCACGGACACGTCTCCCTGCTCCGCACACACCTCGAAGCTCGGGAAGTCGACGTGCCGCCTGCGGTGACGAGGCCGGTGCCGCCGGCGAGAGTTCCCCGCGCAGTGCCCTCCGTCGAGGAGGATGATTACTTCGCAGCATCGCAGGCGTCGTCACCGTCTCGGGGGCGAGCACTGTGAACGAGCCACAGAAGCTCCACACAGCGGCACTGGTCGAACCCGCCGGGGAACACCGCAAACACCGGAAGGCACGCAAGCGCGCCGCCGCGAACATCGAAACGAATGCCCGTAAGACCGCGCAAGCGCAGGAACGCGCACGGGTCGCGGCGGAGCGTGCCGAGCGGCGTAACACCACCTACCTGCCCGCCGCGGGCGAGCCCGGAGTTGCGGCGCTCAGGACGCCGGGCCGGTTCCGTCTGCCGCGGCATCAGGACACGTCCGCGACGCTCGCGGGCGCGTACCCGTTCCTCGCCGAAGGCGGCCTCGGCGCAGACGGTGTGTTTGTCGGGCAGGACCTCTACTCCGGCGGCTCGTTCGTCTACGACCCCTGGACCCTCTACGCCCGCGGCATCATCACCGCACCCAACATCGTCCTCGCCGGCATCGTCGGCTCCGGCAAATCCTCCCTCGCCAAGTCCCTCTACACGCGGTCGATACCGTTCGGACGCCGCGTGTACGTCCCCGGTGATCCGAAGGGCGAACACACCGCCGTCGCCGAAGCCGTCGGCGGGCGGGCAATCGTCCTCGGGCACGGGCTCCGAAACCGTCTCAACCCGCTCGATGAAGGCCACCGCCCCTCCGGGACCAGCGACGCGGAATGGGCCGCGCAAGTCGCCTCCCGCCGCCGTGAACTCATCGGGGCGCTGGCGGAAACGGTGCTGGATCGGGTGCTGTCGCCGTTGGAGCACACCGCGATCGACCTCGCCCTCCGAGACACCGTCCGCTCGTCGGAGGTGCCCATCCTGCCAATAGTCGTCGACCACATCCTGAACCCCGAACCTGCAACCGATACCGATGGGCGACTCGCCGAAGACGGCCGGCTCGTCGGGCATGCACTCCGACGGCTCGTCGCAGGCGACCTTGCGGGGTTGTTTGACGGGCCTTCGACGGTGCGGTTCGACCCATCCCTCCCAATGGTCTCGCTCGACCTGTCACGGGTCGCGGAGAACTCCACGTTGATCTCAGTGCTGATGACTTGCTCGTCGGCGTGGATGGAGTCGGCGCTGATGGACCCGAACGGCGGGCACCGGTGGGTGATCTACGACGAAGCCTGGCGACTCATGGCCTACCCGGCACTGCTGCGTCGGATGGATGCGCAATGGCGGCTCGCGAGACATTACGGGATCGCGAACATGCTCATCTTCCACAAGCTCACCGACCTCGACAACGTCGGCGACTCCGGCTCCGCCATGCGCGCCCTCGCGAACTCGCTGCTGGCGAATGCGGAGACGCGCATCATCTACCGGCAAGAACCCGACCAACTCGGAGCAACCGCCGCCGCCCTCGGCCTCACCGGCACCGAACAGAAACTCCTCCCAGGACTCGGCACCGGACAAGGGCTGTGGCGAATCAAGGAACGATCCTTCGTCGTGCAGCACCAGCTCCACCCGGCGGAGCTGGCGACGTTCGATACCACCCAGCGAATGACAGCGAAACTCCCGTAAGTTCATGTTCTCCGAAGCAGGTTAGTGCGGGAACTCACGGCTGATGCCCGTCGTGGGTTCGTGCCGCTATGCGGTCGCGGCCTCGACCGCGCGATTCGAGATGAGGCGCGGGATGAGGCGGACGAAGACGACCATGACGATGAGTTCGACGAGAGTCTGGGTGACGACGACGAGCGGGGTGAGGTCGAATGCGGGAGGGAGGGCGAGGACGAGCGGGAGGACGACGAGGGAGTTGCGGGTGGCGCCGCTGAACACGATCGCCCGCCGGCTTGGGATATCGAGGCGCGCGATCCGGCCTGCAACTGCGCCGATGGGAACCATGAGGGCGACGAACAGGACGTAGACGGGGATTGCGAGCAGGAGCGAGCCGATCTGCTGGCCAACGCCAGCGATCTGGGAGGCGACGACGATGGCGAGGGTGAGCATCATGAGCGGCACCGTTGCGGACAGCACGACCGTTTGCACTCCGCGCCCGGCGCGGGTGCGGGCAGCGAGCTGGGTGAGTCCGGCTGCGGTCAGAGGCAGGAGGACGAGGAGCAGGAATGCCTCGATGAAGGGAGCAAGATCGATGGTTGCGACGAACTCGTCCCCGATGAAAAGCCAGAGGTAGAGCGGCAGTACGAGCATCTGCGCGAGCATTAGCAGCGGTGCCGCCGCGAGGAGGCGTTCCTTGGCGCCGCCGGCGATGCCTGTGAACACGATGACGTAGTCCACGCAGGGCGTGAGCAGCACGAACAGCACCCCGATGAGCAGCACCTGATCGTGCGAGACGAGGCGCGATAGCAGGAACACGACGACCGGAACGAGGACGAAGTTCACGACTAGGACGGTGGCTAGGAATCGCCAATCACGGAACGCCTGCCCGATCCTGGCGAATGGCACCCCCAGGAAGGTTGCGTACAGGAGCAACCCGAGAACGGGGTTGATCGCCGTCCCCGCCGGGTGGACGATCGCGGGGTTCAGGAGGCCGACCGCGGCACCGATGATAAGCGCAGCGAGATACAGTGGCACTTGATGCCGTTCCATCCACTCCACACTTGTTCGCATGTCTCCATTCTCCCGGAACAGTCGATGGGCCATCGCTTGCTGAACAGTCAGCGTATGGTGGCTGTTGGTCTACAGGCCCCAGACGTGACAGTAAGCACTGTATAGTCAGTGCATGCTGACTGTTGCTTCCCGTCTCGATGTGATGAACCGGCTTGGCCGGGCGATGGCCGATCCGACGCGGTCGCGGATTCTGATGACGCTGCTGGAGGGGCCGAGCTATCCGGCGGTGCTGTCGCGGAGGCTGGAGCTGACGCGCTCGAACGTGTCGAACCATCTGACGTGTCTGCGGGATTGCGGAATCGTGGTGGCTGAGCCGGAGGGCCGCCAGACGCGGTATGAGATCGCGGACCCGCATCTGGCTGCGGCGCTGAACGCGCTGGTTGATGTGACATTGGGGGTCGATGAGAACGCGCCGTGCATCGACCCGGCATGCTCGGTCACGGGCTGCTGCAAGCCGGGAGCGGGCGCGTGAGCGCGGTGTCGGGGTCGCAGATCGACGAGGTGGAGATCGACGAGGACGGCGACGATCACGACGGGCCGTGGTGGAAGGATCGCGAGATCCTGCTGCCGGTATTTTCCGGGGTCGCGTTCTTTGCGGGGCTGATCTGCGAGTGGTCCGGGGCGGAGATTCCCGCGCTGGTGCTGTTCTGGATCGGGCTGCTGGCGGGCGCGTCGACGTTCACGCCCGGCGCGATCCAGAAGCTGGCCAAGGGCAAGCTCGGGATCAGCCTGTTGATGACGATCAGCGCGATCGGTGCGGTGATCCTCGGCTATGTCGAGGAGGCCGCGGCGCTGGCGTTCCTCTACTCGATCGCCGAGGCCTTAGAGGACAAGGCGATGGACCGCGCCCGCGGTGGGCTGCGGGCGCTGCTGAAGCTCGTCCCCGACACCGCCACCGTTCGCCGTGATGGGGCCTCGGTCGAGGTCGCGGCCAATGACCTGGAGCCAGGGCAGGTGATGCTGGTGCGTCCAGGTGAGCGGATCGCGACCGATGGGGTCGTGGTCTCGGGGCGCTCCAGTCTGGACACCTCCGCGATCACCGGCGAGTCGATCCCCGTCGAGGTCGCTCCCGGCGATGCGGTGTCCGCCGGGGCGATCAACACCGCCGGGGCGCTGGAAGTCGAGGCGACTGCGGCGGGCACGGACAACTCGTTGACCACGATCGTGGATCTGGTCGAGAAGGCGCAGGCCGAGAAGGGCGACCGTGCCCGACTGGCCGACCGGATCGCCCGCCCGCTGGTGCCCGGGGTGCTGATCCTCGCCGTCCTGGTCGCACTGATCGGGTCGCTGTTCGGCGACCCGGAACTGTGGATTACCCGCGCGCTGGTGGTGCTGGTGGCTGCGTCGCCGTGCGCGTTGGCGATCTCGGTGCCGATCACCGTGGTCGCCGCGATCGGTTCAGCCAGCAAGTTCGGCGTGATCATCAAGTCCGGCGCGATCTTCGAACGCTTCGGCGGTATCCGCCACGTCGCCGTGGACAAGACCGGCACCCTCACCCGCAACCAGCCTACCGTCACCGCCGTCCTCACCACCGAGGACGCCACCGAGAGCGAAATGCTCGGCTGGGCTGCCGGGTTGGAACAGCACAGCACCCACCCCCTCGCCGCCGCGATCACCGCGAAGGCACCCGACGCCCCCGCCGCGACCGAGGTGACCGAGCAGGCCGGACACGGCATCACCGGTGTCATCGACGGCGTGAGCGTGACCGTAGGCAGTCCCCGATGGCTGTCCGCCGGAGTCCTCGCAGACCGGGTCGCCGAACTGGAGGAACAGGGCATGACCGTGGTGATCGTGCATCGGAACGAGCGGCTGGTCGGCGCGATCGGGGTGCGCGACGAGCTGCGCCCCGAGGTACCCGAGGTGATTCGCACCCTGACCGATCAGGGCATCGGAGTCACCATGCTCACCGGCGACAACGCCCGCACCGCCGCCGCCCTCGCCACCCAGGCAGGGATCGACGACGTGCGCGCCGAGCTCCGTCCCGAGGACAAGGCCGCCGCGATCAGCGAACTGTCCCGCACCGCTCCCGCGGCGATGATCGGCGACGGCATCAACGACGCCCCCGCCCTCGCCGCCGCCGACATAGGCATCGCAATGGGCGCGACCGGCTCAGACGCGGCGATCGAATCCGCTGATGTCGCCTTCACCGGCCACGACCTGCGCCTCATCCCGCGCGCGTTCGCCCATGCCCGCCGGGGACGACGCATCATCAACCAGAACATCGTCCTGTCGCTGCTGATCATCACTGCCTTGCTCCCGCTCGCACTGTTCGGTGTCCTCGGGCTCGCCGCTGTCGTCCTGATCCACGAGATCGCGGAGGTCATCGTGATCCTCAACGGGCTCCGTGCCGCCCGCACGCGGACGGCATCCGCTTGACTGCCCGAGGCACCGGGCTGCGCGCCTTCGAGACCCCGGGGGCTTACGACGAGTCGTCGCCCGGACCGAAGGTCGCGAAGAGGCCTGCCCGCGCGCTCGGCATCACACTCCCCGTCGCCGGAATCGGGCTGATCCTCGACCAGGGCACGAAAGCGCTTGCGACGACCCAGCTGGAGCCTGGCGACCGCGTCCCGCTCGTCGGTGACCTGTTGTCTCTGTCGCTCGTGTACAATCCCGGAGCCGCGTTCTCCATCGGCTCCGGAAGCACCTGGGTGTTCACGATCATCGGTGTCCTCGCCGCCACCGTGATAACCGCGTTCGCCGCACGGCTGCGTGGCATCCGTTGGGGTATCGCACTGGGCCTGATCCTCGGCGGTGCGGTCGGCAACCTCTTAGACCGGCTCGTGAAGCCCCCGTCGTTCGGGCAAGGGTATGTCACCGACTTCATCGCCTACGGCAACCTCTTCGTCGGGAACGTCGCCGATGTCCTCGTCGTCGTCGGCGTCGCCCTGCTCTGCCTGATCCTCATCACGACGAGCCAGAAAACGAAAACACCCACGAGCGGGAACACCGGCTCCGCGCCAGTCACCGATCGTGCGGATCGACCTAACCCTGAGTTCATGGCGAGTGAGCGAGAGAATTAATCGAATGAAGGTGCAAGTGCCGCACATCGAGGGCCGCCCGAACACTGCGGATGCCGAGCACGCACACGCGCCGCATTGGACACCCTGGGTCTCGCGGATGTGCCCGTCGAGTCGGTAACGATCCACTCCGATGCCGGAGCTGCGAACATCCAATTCGGAGGCTCTCCCACGATTTGCCTCCGGTGCGGTGGATACTGTGCCGACACATTCTGCTTTTTAGCAACGCTGGGGCAATGGTGCAGGTCCTGGCATTCGGGAGGAGTTCAGAGGTATCGGCAGACCAGATCGGGATTGCAGCTGTCGGGTGCGGGGTCAGCGGCAGTGTCGCGCAGGACTGCAATGGAGGCATGTAGTGCAGTGAGCTGGGCGATCTGCTGTTCAATCGCGGCCAGACGTGTGTGGAGGAGGTTGCGCACGTGCTCGCAGGGCGCGCTGCCGCCGTCGCGGATGTCGAGTATCTGACGGATCTGGGCGAGGGTAAGGCCTGCCGCTTGTCCACGGTGAACGAACCCGACCCGGGCGACGGCATCGGACTTGTAGTCGCGATAGCCGGACGGTGTGCGGTCAGCCGGTGAAAGCAGCCCCTGCTCCTCGTAGAACCTCAGCGTCTTCGCCGTCGTGCCCGCCCGCTCGGCGAGTTCTCCGATCCGCATCACGGCCTCCGATCGATCAACAGGAGCATACTTGACCTTCCCCCGCACTGGAAGGTCAAGTATGGGTGACACGGAGAAAGAAACCAAGTGGCGACAGGAGCAGCGATGCCAACGAAGTATGACCTTGCCATCATCGGATCCGGGGGTGGCGCGTTCGCCGCCGCGATCCGCGCGACCACGCTCGGGAAGTCGGTGGTGATGATCGAGCGCGGCACGCTCGGCGGGACCTGTGTGAACACCGGTTGCGTGCCATCGAAGGCCCTCATCGCCGCCGCCGATGCCCGGCATGTCGCTGCCGACGCTTCTGACCGGTTCCCGGGAATCGCGACCACGGCAGCACTGGTCGACATGCCTGCCCTGATCGGTGGCAAGCAAGCGCTGGTCGAATCACTGCGGGGCGAGAAGTACGCTGACGTCGCCGACTCCTACGGGTGGCAGATGCGCCGCGGGGACGCTGCGTTCGCAGGCACGCCCGATGCGCCCTTCCTCGAAGTCACCGGACCTGACGGCAACGTCGAGACCATCGAGGCCGACCACTACCTAGTCGCCACTGGGTCCCGGCCCTGGGTGCCGCCGATCGATGGCCTGGATAACGCGGGTTATCTGACCTCGACCACCGCGATGGAGTTGACCGAGGTCCCCGCCTCGCTGCTAGTCCTCGGCGGCGGCTACGTCGCCCTGGAGCAGGCACAGTTGTTCGCTCGGCTCGGCTCCCAGGTCACCGTGCTGGCACGCTCCCGGCTGGCGTCGAAGGAGGAGCCGGAGGTCTCCCGAGCGCTCGAAGGAGCGTTCGCCGACGAGGGCATCCGCGTGATCCGCCGCGCGGTGCCCACCCTGGTGTCCCGCGATGCGGACGGCGAGATCGTCGCGAGTGCTAATGTCGCTGGAGGGGTCCAGGAGTTCCGGGCCGATCACGTCCTGGTCGCCCTCGGACGCCGTCCAGTCACTGACGGGCTCGGTCTCGACGCGGTGGGAGTGCAGACCGGAGACTCAGGCGAAGTCGTGGTCACGGATCAACTTCGATCGTCCAACCCGCGAATCTGGGCGGCAGGCGATGTGACCGGGCATCCCGAGTTCGTCTACGTCGCCGCCCACCACGGCACCCTGGTCGCTGAGAACGCCTTCGCCGCCGCCGAGAGGTCCGTCGACTACTCACGGCTGCCGCGGGTGACGTTCACCGGTCCCGCTATCGGCGCGGTCGGCATGACCGAGAAGCAGGTCATCGCCGCCGGTATCCGCTGCGACTGCCGCGTGCTGCCGCTGCACCACGTACCCCGCGCACTGGTGAACCGGGACACCCGCGGGTTCATCAAGATCGTCGTCAATGCCGAAACGAGCGAGATCCTCGGCCTGACCGTCGTCGCCAAGGATGCTGGCGAGCTCGCCGCCGCGGGCGTCCACGTCTTGGGTAAGACCATCGCTGAGGTCGCCGATTCGTGGGCCCCTTACCTGACCATGGCCGAAGGCATCCGTATTGCCGCTAAGTCCTTCACCATCGACCCATCGCAACTATCCTGCTGCGCCTGAGTGCCACACCAGTGCCCGTCGAGAGCGGAGGTCCAGATACGGCGGGTGCTGGCCGAGTCGCTGTTGATCATCATCGTGTTGCGGCCGCTGGCGATCACCGGTGTACTCGGCCTCGCGGCCGTCGTGCTCGTCCACGAAGTTGCCGAGGTGATCGTGGTCGCCAACGGGCTCCGCACCGCACGCACCCGCCGCCACACTGCCGCTGAACAAGCACCCCACATCACGGCACGCTTAACGGCGCCTACAGCGGCGTAGCCGGGAGCAATAGGATGGCCGGCACCCTGAGGTGTGACCGGGGCGCGGCGGGCCTACCGCTGGGTCAGGTCAGTTGCAGCGTGGTGATGCACGTCGGGTCGTCTGCGTTCACCGTTGAGATAGTCGCGGTGCCGGTCTGCGAGTTGAGTCCGATGGTCAGGGTGGCTTCGAGACCGCGAGGGACCCAGAATCCGACGAAACCATTGTCGAACGTCTGCCGCAGGTCGTTGATCAGCACGTCACCGGTTGCCTCGTCGGTGAGTGTGACCTGCACTTCGGTGTTCGCGAGTTCACCGAGGCAGGTGGTCAAGCTATGGAAGTAGCAGTAGTGGGTTTGCGCCCGGAAGGGGGCGACCGAGATGTACACCTCGTCTTCGGGCATCGCGACCTGGGTTTCGCGGCCCTGGCCGTCGGTGAGGACGAGCACGTCGGGCCGCACGGATGCGATCAGGTTAGTCGGACGGTCAGCAACGGGCAGGGTGTCGAGCCGTTCGATGATCTGGGCCGCGCCGAGGCCATCCAGATTGTGCTCGGCAAGGAACTCACTGTCGCTGGTTTCACTGCTCGCTGCGGACGGTGCAGCGGTAGGCGCGGGGGCGGCGCATCCGGTCAGGGCGAGCCCAGAAACAAGTACGGCGGCGGCCGCGGCGAACAGCCTTCTGCGAGGCATGGTGGTGCGGTGGCTCATGGCAATGATCTTTCAAGAGAAGTCGGAAGCAGTATCAGTGTCAGAAACGGACGCCGACTGCGAGCAGACCGTCCAACAGCATGAATGTAAAAAACCTGGCGGCGTGCATGGTTCGCGTCGCCACCACGGATCCCACAGTTTAAGGTCGGTCGCTGAGAGCGCCGCAATCCAACCTCACGCTAACGCGGGTTGGGGCGCTTTCGTTTGGTAATACGGTGGTGACGAAGTCGTAGAACCGTTGGGGATAGATCTGTCTACAGCGCAAGAGGGTTCAGCCTTCTTTCGTCAATCCCGGGCCTCGGTGTGCTGTCTGGAGCCTTGCTCCATAGCGTCCGGGATGCCACGCCAGGTCAAGACAGCGAGAACAGCTCCGAGGATGCCGATGGCGACGAGCACGAGCGCGACCGCGGAGAGTCCGATGGTCGCGCCGACGACGCCGGCGAGGGGGTAGGTAATCAGGAAGCAGGCGTGGGAGAGGGAGAACTGTGCGGCGAAGACCGCGGGCCGGTTTTGCTCGGTGCTGTTGCGGCGTAGGAGGCGTGCCGATGGGGTGAGGATTGTCGAGGTCGCGGCCCCGAGCAGCGCCCACACGAGGAGGAGGGTCGCCCACTGCGGTGTGCCGTCCATCCACGCGATGACCCCGGTCCCAATCAGGAGCAGGACGGGCAGGGCGATACCGCCGGTGAGCATGACCCGCCGATCCGGAAGCTTCTCCAGGAGCTTGGGCATCCCGAGGGCGACGATCATGGAGCCGCCGCCATAGGCTCCCAGCAGTAGCGCGACATCGAGCTGTGGGCGCCCGAGGTCGCCCTGGACGAGGACGACTGTGTTCACGATGACCATCGCGGTGGTCGTGGCGACGACGAGGTTGAGACCCATCAGGCCGCGCAACTCCCTGCTGGTCCAGAATATTCGGGCTCCGCGGGTGAGCCTGTCGAAGAACCTGGAGGGCGGTGGTATGTCGATGTGCGGGAAGCGGGATGCGATCACCAGGGCGGCGGAGACGAGGAACCCGATCACGGTGCCAACGAACAGATTATGGAAGCTGATCACCGTCAACAGGGCGGCGGCGAGCATCGGGCTCACGAGCGATTCCAGGTCATAGGCGAGACGCGAGAGTGACAGGGCTCGGGTGTAGTCGCCTTCATCCGGCAGTACGGAGGGGATGACGGCTTGGAATGCGGGCGTGAATGTCGCTGACGCGGACTGGAGCAGGAAGATCAGGATGTAGATCTGCCACGCCTCGGTGACAAACGGCAGTGAGACGGCGACCCCGGCCCGGATCAGGTCGGCGCCGATGAGGACGGGCTTGCGCGGAAGGTGTGCCGTCAAGGCGGTGGTGATCGGCGAGACAGCGACGTAGGCGACCATCTTGATCGTCATCGCCACACCCATCACGATCCCGGCATCCCCGCCGGCGATATTGAAGGCGAGCAGGCCGAGCGCGAC
The DNA here is from genome assembly GCF_001552355.1 of Microbacterium resistens NBRC 103078. Taxonomy (GTDB): domain Bacteria; phylum Actinomycetota; class Actinomycetes; order Actinomycetales; family Microbacteriaceae; genus Microbacterium; species Microbacterium resistens. Next base: position 31,358 of record NZ_BCRA01000011.1, on the reverse strand, counting down.
CGTGAGTAGGCCGGTGCCCAGCAGCGCGATCATCTGCGCGCTGAACAGCTTGGCGTAGGTCGGGTTTCGGAGGACGGCTATCATGCTTCGCGCCTAACAAGTCGGTGAGAAGGATCAGGTGGGGGTTACTGCTGGGGTGCGTGATGGTGGGGCGGGATCTGTCCGTTTGCGACCGCGTGTTCAGCCTGTTTGATTGCCTCGACTATGAGCGCGAGGGCGTGCTCGTCGGTGAGGCGGTAGAGCACGCTCGTGCCCTCCTGCCGCGTGGTCACCATCCGCGCCATCCGCAACCGCGCGAGATGCTGCGAAACCCCGGACGGCTTCTTGCCCACGATCTCCGCCAACGCGTTCACCGGCAGCTCGTCAGCCTGACGGAGGGCGAGCACGATCTTGATCCGCGTCGGGTCAGATAGGAGACTCAGCACCTCCGCGGCCAGGTCGACATACTCCGAAGACGGGTCCAGACCACAAACCTTCGTATCCGCATTCATACGCAGATAATAACACTCTGTTGGAATTGTTGGAACGCGGAGGAAGACCCAAGCGCACCCGCTGAGGGGTCGAGTTCCCGATATCGGCCTCGCCCTGCACCACGGTCTTGAGGTCTCTCGGCGTGCGGGTTCGCACCTATCCCTCGACCCATCCGAGATAACAAGGGAGCGGATCATGGAGACGATCAAGGAACTGGCAGCGGATGAGCGCACGGCGAGGGTAATCCTCGCGCTGGCATCAGAACCCGCAGACTCGGCGACGGGGCAACTGCTGCGCACGGTCGGCGCGACCGAGACCGTCGCCCGCGCAGTCGCTGACGAGCCGCCGCCAGGGCCGGATGGGGATACGTGGCAGCGGCGTCTCGCGCCGCGCATCAACACCGCCCAGATACGGCGAGTGCTAGCCGATACCGAACGGCACGGCCTGCGGGTATTGATCCCCGGTGACCAGGAATGGCCGGCCGGGGTGGATGCGCTCGGTGACCGTGCCCCGGTCGTACTTTGGGCGAAAGGCGACACGAGTGTGCTGGCCGCGCCGGTGTGGGATCGGGTCACGGTGACGGGAGCTCGGGCGGCGACCGGGTATGGGGAGCATGTCGCCATGGAGCTTGCCCACTCAGCGGTGACCGATACGCGCCAGGTCGTCTCGGGCGGAGCGTATGGGATCGACGGGACTGCGCACCGTGCCACGTTGGCTTCGGGCGGTTCCACGATCGCGGTGATGGCCGGCGGGCTGGATCGGCTCTACCCGGCCGGGCACACCGAACTCCTCGCCCGCGTCGGGCGGGATGGGCTGCTGCTGAGTGAGTTGCCGCCGGGGGCCGCGCCGACGAAGTGGCGGTTCCTGCAACGTGGCCGGCTCCTCGCGGCACTGTCCGGCGCGGTCGTCGTCGTGGAGGCCGGGTACCGGTCGGGGGCGTTACACACTGCCGCCCAGGCCGTCGAGTTGCGCCGACCCGTCGGGGCAGTGCCGGGGCCGATCACGTCCGCTGCGTCGGCGGGATGCCACCGCTTGCTGCACGACAGGCTCGCGTCCGTGATCACGGGATACGACGACATCCGCGCCCTGCTTCACGAAGTGCGCGAGGGTGCGCAGCGGGCAGTGCGGCGCACGGCGGGACTCGAGAACGACCCGCTGGACCCATCCGCCGCGTCCCGGGCGTCAGCTCGGCCGTCGGGACGCGGGCTAAGCCTCTGACAAGCGGTGGCCGCCTGGGCGGTGGTGGTGCACCTGCTGTGAAGGCGGCCGGTTGGGTCGCTGTCTGGACTGCAAGTCAGGAGGCACGTCGTGTCAGGATCGCTTACCCATAATCCGGAGCAGAACACGGCTCCACCACCAACAGCGCTCCGGCGGGTGCTGTCAGTGCTCGTCGCGCTGTTGCTGATGGCCAGCACGTTCACCCTCACTGCTCCGCCTGCATATGCGGGGAGCGAGGGGGTGGGTTACAACATTGGGCTGGGGTTCCTCGGCGCATACAACACCGATGTCGACGGCCGTCAGGCGTACTGCGCCGACCTGGGTGCCCCGGCCCCGTTCGGGCAGACCTCCGGACCCCACACGATCACCTCGCTGGATTCCCTCACTCGGCAGCAGCTTGCGGAGCTGAACTTCGTGCTGGACCGGTGGGGGCAGTCCGGCGACCGCAACATCACCGCCGCCGTAGCGCTGTTCACCTGGTCGATCACCGATCCGGGCACGTACAACTCGCACGGCATGTCCGGCGACATCTACTACGTCGGGCGCGCGCCGGCGTCGGAGCGTCCGGCGATCCTGGCGAACCTCAGCACCATGCGCCAGCAAGCCGCGGTCAACGCGGTGACCGACCCGACGCTGACGCTGAGCCTGACGATGACGGATCAGTACGCCGGGACACTCACCGTCGGCACCCACCCGGCCGGATTGCAGGGCACCGCGACCCTCACCGATGCCACCTTCACTAATGGGTTGGCTACCCGCACTCTGGGAGCCGGTGCTCATCTGGTCACCGGTACCCCGGCAGACGGAGTCCCCTCGTACCAGATTGCCGCGTCGATGAGCGTTCCCGCAGCCGGGTACGGCGCGGTGATTGACCTGTACACGACGCCCGGCGCGCAACGGCTGGTCGCCTCCGTCGCCAGCTCCTCTACAGGCTTGTCCGCTACCGCGCAGTCGCCGGTGATCGAGCTGGACTTCCAACCCGTGATCGCTACGCAGGTGTCGTCTCGGTTCGTCGCCGAAGGAGACGCATTCACCGATGAGCTCGCCGTGTCAGTGACGAAGGGCACCTGGATTCACCTGAACGGAAACCCGATCGAGGTCACCGCGAACGGGACCTTGTATGGGCCGTTCGATGAGCAACCTGCCGAAGCCGACACTGCGCCGAGTGGCGCGCCCGTCGCGGGCACCGAGATCGTCACGTTGACGGGTGCCGGTTCATACACGTCGCCGGGCTCGATCATCGCTGCGGAGTCGGGGTTCTACACGTGGGTGTGGGCAATCGACAAGGATGCCCACGGCGAGAACGCGAAATACCTCACCGACTCCTTCACCGACCGATACGGTCAGGTCGCGGAAACATCGGTGGTCCCGTTCCAGCCGGTCGCGGTGTCAGAGGCGGATCAGCGCCTCGCGATCCCCGGCGACGCACTCACCGACACCATCACCGTCTCCAGTGCCAACGGTGCGTGGTTGAAGAAGGATGGCACCCACATTCCGGTGGTATTCGAGGGCACCGCCTACCAGGTGCCCGGCACCCTGCCCCCAGCACAATCCGTCACGATCGACCCAGCCGCGGTGCCGCTCGGCACAGTGACAATCACCGCCGACGGCCCCGGCGTCTACACATCTCCAGAGGTGATCGCGCCGACGGGCGGGTTCATCACCTGGGTATGGAAGGTGCAGAAGTCGTCGCAGCCCGAGTGGGTACGCGATTACCTCGCCGCTGACTGGCGGGACGAGTACGGCATCAGCATCGAAACCACCTCGGTGCGGTGGCCGATCACTGTCACCTCGCTGATGCGGGAGTACAACGTGCATCCCGGCGGGCGGGCATTCGATGTCATCACCGTCACCGGGTTCCCCGCGAACCACGGCGACTTCTCCGGCGACGGCTACTGGACCGCCGACGTGGACAAACTGGCACACACCATCTACGGCCCGTTCGCCACCGACACCGAACTCACTGAGGATCTGGACCTGGCGGGCGCGCCGGTGCTGATCGAGTTGACGACGCCGGCACGCAACGGGGTCTACCAGCTCGGCTACACCGACGCCGACAAGATCGTGCCGACCGAGCCCGGCTACTACGTCCTCGTCACCACCTTCGCAGGAGATGACCGGGTGCAACCCTATGCGTCGTCTCCGGCGGATGTGCTGGAACGCTTCTACCTACCACCGACCGGAAGCCAGGCGCCGGTGACGGTCATCACACAGGCAACCCCGGAAGCATTCGTGGGGCAGCCGTTCGAAGACACCGCGCTCGTGCAAGGCACCACCATTCCCGACGGCGCAAACCTCGTGTTCCGCGCCTACGGACCCCACCCGGTAGAGGTCGGTGCGGTCTGTGAAGCACCGTTCTTCACCAGTGAGGAGATCCCTGTTACTCAAGCCGCCGTCTACCGTTCCGGGACTACGATCGCCGATGCGGCGGGCAACGTGTTCTGGGTCGAGACGCTGTACGGCGCGGACGGCGAGATCATCGCCGAAGGCCAGTGCGGGGCACCCGGTGAGACAACAGTGATCCACGAGCAGCCCGAAAACCTCACCGTGAAGACAACCGCCCTGCCGGAGGTCGTGCTGGGTGAGCCCGCGCACGATGTCGCCACGGTCACCGGCACGATTCCCGACGGGGCACGGCTGGTGTTCGAGGCGTACCGGCAGGACGGCGAGAGCGCGATCTGCACCCCGGATGAGCTCGTCTTCACCTCGAAGCTCATCGAGCTGAATGGGCCGGGCGAGTACCGCTCCAATGAGGTGGTATTCGACCAGGTGGGCACGTACTACTGGGTCGAGACAGTCACGGATGCCGATGGCACGGTGCTGCATCGTGGCCTGTGCGGGGCGCCGGATGAGACCACCACCGTCACCCCGGAACCGGAGGAACCAGGGCATCCTGGAACACCCGGGAAGCTGGCGCAGACAGGCGGGGGCGACTGGTGGCCCCTCGGCCTCGCCGGTGGACTCATCGCCGCTGCCACAGGTGGGGTGCTGCTGTTCGGCCGCCGCCTCGCTATCGCCCGCGATCGCGCCGGGTACGTCCGGGAGGAAGACGAAGCGTTCCAGGAGTTCCAGGACCTGTTCGAGGCAAAGGGGGACTAAAGACGGCTGAACTGCCCGGCACCCCCAGTAGGGCAGGTCAGCTCAGGGAGGGCACGAACCACCCCAGGGTCGTGCCCTCCCACCTTTCTGCACCGGTACCAGTCGGCGCACCTGCATGACGACCCGTGCCCACGTCAGAAAGGACACCCTGTGACCCCGAAACCCCGCTACCGCCGAACCACCCCGACCTCTCCCGACGAAGCACCAGGGTCGCCGAGCACTCCCGAGGGGCCGATGGCAGTGCCGGTGGTGGAGTTCACCGTGGCCGTCGATGGCACGATGACCGTGACCATCGACGGCACCCCGCACGCCCCAGCACCGTTCGCTCCGCCGTGGCGCCGCGAATCCTTCCCCGCGATCCTCGACGCACTCACCACCCGGCTGCAGACCCCGTTGCGTGTCCAGGTCCGCGAAGCCGACGGCTCGACCTTCACCGACATCATCACCCCACCCCGCACCCGCCGCACCGACCCCCCACCGGCATCCATCACGTCACCACCGCCCGATGCGTCTCCACTGGCCATCACCCAACCGACAGCGGCGACCATGCCGGTGGTGCATCAGGTGGTCGGCGAAGGGTTCGTGCCGGGTGAGGATGTCGCCGTCGCGATCGTCCACACGCACAGCGACGCCGGCAATGACGGCACCGCCCGCGCCCTCCTCACCCTGGAACAACTCGCCACGTCACCGACCGGCGAGATCATCTTGCTCGGCCGAATCTCCGGGACGTTCGTAATCGGACGCCCGCAATGAGCACCCCGCGTCAGGGCGGTGTGCTGGGAGATGAGCTCACAAACCTCGGCATCCTCGTCCTCATTGCCGCCGCGATCCTCGCCGGCATCCTCCGCGGCGCAGGCTCTTTCGCCGCATGGGTCACGGGGATCGCGCAACCCACAGGTGGTATCGAAGCAGGTCTCGGGGTGCTGCTCAATCCCGCCGATCCCGGTGTGCCGCTCGGCGCGGACAGACTGCACCCTGTCGTGTACTGGATCACCGCCGGACTACTGATGCTTGCCGTCGGCACAGCCTTGTGGTGGGTGTGGCAGGCGATGCGCGAGCACGGGAGGCAAACGAAGGTCGACCCGTATCGGATCGTCGGGATCGCCACCCGCACCGATGTGCATAGTGCCGCGTCCGAGAAGGCGCTACTTCGCCGCGCGCACCAGCTTCGGCCTTCGCTCGCGAAGCCCACGCCGGGGGATGTCGGATACCGGCTCGGGGTGTCCCGAGGTGCCGAAGTGTGGGCGAGCGTCGAGGACTCGATCCTCCTCATCGGCCCACCCCGCTCCGGGAAAGGCCTACATATCGTCATCAACGCGATCTTGGACGCGCCCGGCGCGGTCATCACCACCTCCACCCGCCCAGACAACCTCACCGCGACGCTCCGTGCACGGCAGAACCACGGGCCGGTGGCGGTGTTTGACCCGCAACGCCTGGCCGAAGGCATCCCGGCAGGGCTGCGCTGGTCACCCATCCGCGGATGTGATGACCCTCTGACGGCGATGATCCGCGCCACCGGACTCGCCGCAGGCACCGGGCTCTCGGCCGGCGGTGTTGAAGGCGGCGACTTCTGGGAAGGCAAAACCCGCACCGCCCTCCAAGCGCTCCTGCACGCCGCTGCCCTCGATCGCCGTTCACCGGCAGAGCTGTTCCGGTGGACGCTCGACCCTGCTGCTGCGTCCGATGCGGTCGCGATCCTCACCGCCAACCCGAGAGCGGCGACCGGGTGGGCGGACTCGCTGCAAGCGATGATCGACTCCGACCCCCGAACCCGCGACTCCATCTGGCAAGGCGTCTCCCTCTCGCTTGCAGCCCTTGCTGATCCGCGCGTGCTTGACGCGGTGAGTCCCGGCCCGGAGGAGCAGTTTGATCCCGAAGCGTTCCTCCGTAAACGGGGCACGGTGTATCTGCTGGCCACCGGGGCCGGGGCGAACAACTCCTCAGCGTTGGTCGCGGCGTTCGTGGAAGACCTCGTCGAAACTGCCCGCCGCATCGCCGCACGATCACCCGCCGCGCGCCTCGACCCGCCCCTCCTGCTCGCACTCGATGAGATCGGGAACCTCGCCCCGCTTCCGTCCCTGCCCACGCTGATGGCCGAAGGCGGCGGCACCGGGATCACGACCATGCCGGTGTTGCAGTCACTAGCTCAAGCACGGGAGAAGTGGTCAGAGAACGGGGCCGGTGCGATCTGGGACGCGTCCATCGTGAAGATCATCCTCGGCGGCGCGTCCAACAGTCGCGACCTGCACGACCTCACCACCCTCATCGGGGAACGCGACGAAATCACCGACTCCACCACCATCGGCGACCACGGCTCCCGCTCCGCGCAACGCTCCATCCGCCGGGTGCCGATCATGCCGCCCGACGTAATCCGCACGCTCCCGTTCGGCACCGGCCTCGTGCTGCTGCGCTCCGCACCACCGATCGTCACCCGCCTTCGCGCCTGGACAACCAGGCGTGACGCTGCCGAGCTCCGTCAACAGCGCACCGACATCGAGAATCTGCTGCACCAGGTGCCGCTGGGAGGCGAGGGCGCACCTGCCTGACAGAGCACCCCCGCCCGGGGGTGCCACCGTCACAAGGAGCGTCCAATGGCTATCCACACGCAAGAGTCCCTATCGGGGTTTATCGCGTCCGACCCGCAGCTGACCGTCACCGAACGCGGGGATGCCCGCTTGTACATGAAGATCGGGCAGGAACACTACCGGCGCGAGGACGACGGATCGTTCACGCAGACCGACACCACTTTCCACGACCTTGTCGCGTTCCGGAAGACCGCCGAACGCGCGCACGCCCGCTTCGCCAAGGGTGACAAATTCGTTGCCGAGGGTTACACCCACCGCTACGACCGCACCGACTCGGAGGGGCAGCCGCTTCAGGCTGAAGAGTTCGTCGCCAAGAAGATCGGCCACGACCTAGCCCGCACCAACTACACCGTCGACCGCCCCCGACGCACCCCACCCGAGGCGCTGGACAGCGGGATCGAAGACCCCGAAATGTCACCCGAGGCACCGCGCACCTCGGCAGCAGCATCCGCGATCGGAAGGTGAGTCCGGTCATGACAGGCAACAACAGACTCAACCTGGACGAGCCTGACACCGAAGACATCGAAGATGACGAGTTCGATGAGAGTTACGACCCCGACGACGCCCAGGAACAGGAAGAACCATCGGGACCACCCAACCCGATCAACTGGAACCTTCTGACCGGAGAAGCCGCCGAGGAGGAATGGCTTGCGCTGAACAAATGGGTGCACTGGCTGCGCCACACCTACGGGATCCCCGCCGCCGTAGTCCCACCGTTCTGGCACCGGCACCCTGAACTCGTCTGGGAGCTGTCCGCACTGCACCTGCACTGGCTGTGCGCCTACGACCCGGACGCAAAAGGCAGCGCGCCGCTCGTCTGGCACCGCGACTTCGCCGAAGCCCGCCAACGCCTCCGCGACTGGGTCGCAGCATCCGGCACGAGACTGGACCGTGACCGGCCGACACGTCAAACCGCATGGCCCGGCGAAGCACCGACCGATCCAGTCGAAGACATCATCATCACCAACCGTGAAGAAGACTTCGTGGAGTACATGCACGCCGACGTACAAGCCCGACTCCGCATCGAGGACGAGTTCATCATTTCTAGCGTCAATCTAGACACCGGAGAAGTACCATGAACCGGCAGGAGAGGCGTAGCCGACGTAAAAACCGCTATTTCCGGGTTGAGACAGTCCCACGCAGTCAGCCCGATTTGCACAAACTCGCTCAGGTCTTCCTCGGCATGGCGATCGCCAGAGCGAAGCACTCCGACGCTCCCATGCCCGATACTGGCGATCCTGGGCCTTCTGAGCCCGACAACGTAGAATAGAACCCAACGCCACGACCATGCCAGGTCGGGTGCGCAGTCCCTTTGCCCTCGTGGCTTACCCCCGGCCTCGTGCCGGAGGGTCGTGTTTCCCACTTACGAGTCGCACCGCGTGACGCTCCTTCGTCGCGTTGGCTCCCACCACCGGTGAGAGGAACACGACTCATGACACTTGCGCCCCCGGTACCACCTACCAGCATCGACCGCCTCGGCGAGACCACGACCCTTGCTGTCTCCTACCTGCGCGTTTCTACCAAGGAGCAAGCCGAGCGCGGAGGCCGCGACGAAGGATTCTCGATCCCAGCCCAGCGGGACGCGAACCTCCGCAAAGCCCGCGACCTCAACGCGATCGTCGTAGAAGAGTTCATCGACGCGGGCGAATCCGCCCGCAAGGCCGACCGTCCCGAGCTGATACGGATGATCGAGTACGTCAAAACGCACCAGGTCGCGTACTGCATCGTGCACAAAGTCGACCGGCTCGCCCGCAACCGCGCCGACGATGTAGCAATCCACCTCGCCCTCAAAGACGCCGGCGTGATCCTCGTTTCAGCCACCGAGAACATCGATGAGACACCATCGGGGATGCTGCTGCACGGCATCATGTCCACCATCGCGGAGTTCTACTCCCGCAACCTCGCCAGCGAGGTAGCCAAGGGCATGACTCAGAAGGCCGCCACCGGAGGCACAGTCGGCCGTGCGCCCCTTGGATACCTCAATGTCCACAGCCGCGACGAGCTCGGCCGCGACGTTCCCACGGTCATCCCTGACCCCGACCGTGCCGCGCTGGTGCGGTGGGCGTTTGAGGCGTACGCGACCGGGAACTATTCGACCTCGATGCTGCACAGTGAGGTGGTTGACCGTGGTTTGATGACCGTGCCGACGCCGAAACGTCCGTCCAAAGCGCCGGGGCTATCCACGATCCAGCAGATGCTTTCCAACCCTTACTACAAGGGCGACGTGATCTTTCGCGGTGCTCGCTACGACGGGCTCCACGAACCACTCGTCAGCGCGGAGCTCTGGTACCGGGTGCAGAACGTCCTCACCGCGCACCAAGTCTCCGGGGAGAAAACTCAGACGCACGAGCATTACCTGAAAGGCACGATTTACTGCGGCGACTGCGGCGCTCGGCTCATGGTCAGTCATGCTAAAAACGGCAAGGGCGTCATCTACCCGTACTTCATGTGCGCGGGTCGGCACTCCAAGCGCACCAACTGCGTCCGTCAGGCCATGCCCATCGAGGACATCGAACGGCAAGTAGAGGACTACTACCGGCGTGTGCAGATACCCGAGCACATCGTCACCGCACTGCGCCACATGCTCGTCCGCCAGTTCGATGACCTCCACGCCGCGAACAAAGCAGAAAGTCACACGCTCGCTGCTGAGCGCGACAAGCTTCGTGACGAACGCCGGAGCCTGCTGCACGCACACCATTCGGGGGCAGTCCCGCTGGACCTGCTCAAAGAAGAACAAGACCGCATCGCCAGACGGCTGACGTTCCTCGACGCGCAGATCGACGCCGGCCAGATCGAGTATGACCAAGCCAAAGCGCACCTGGAAGACTGCCTTGCGTTGGCGGGTGACATGCACGCGATCTACATGAGCATTGACGACTCACTACGACGCATCTGCAACCAGGCGTTCTTCGAACGCATCCATGTCTACGAAGTCGAGAACGTCGACATGGTGGAAGGCGAACCCGGTGAACCGTTCGATGCGCTTCTCGATCCGAAACTCCACGCCGCAGCGCTGACCTACGAGGCCAGGATGCGTGCGGGGGAGGATGTCAAACCTGCGGACGTCGCAAGTTTGAACATCGAACATTGGGTGGGCGATACCAGACTCGAACTGATGACCTCTTCCGTGTGAAGGAAGCGCGCTACCAACTGCGCCAATCGCCCGTGTGGAGTTGTGGTGCCGTGCGGCACAGGTATTGAGCATACCCGATCCCGGGCGGTGCGCCGACCAGGCCCGCGTCCCGGGCGTGCCGCCGCGCGCTCGGGGAGGGGAGGACGGCGGCGGTGAGCGCCGACAGTGCGGGAGGCTGCGGGACACGCCCGACGACCCGGGCCGGTTTGGCGAAGCGCCGATCCTCGGCTAATGTATTTGAAGTGCCCGGGACGCCGGGAACGAAATGCGGATGTAGCGCAGTTGGTAGCGCATCACCTTGCCAAGGTGAGGGTCGCGAGTTCGAGTCTCGTCATCCGCTCGAGTGCAGGAGCCCCTTCGGGGGTTTCGGCATGTGGGTTCGAATCCACCTCGCGGTGGCGTGGCCGAGAGGCTAGGCACCGGCCTGCAAAGCCGTTTACACGGGTTCGAATCCCGTCGCCACCTCTCCGCACAACTGAATAGCCCATGGGCGCGATTGGCGCAGCGGTAGCGCGCTTCCCTGACACGGAAGAGGTCACTGGTTCGATCCCAGTATCGCGCACAGAAGAAAACCCCCGGTCTCCCGGGGGTTTTCGTGCACTGTGAAAGACACCGACGGGACGACCCGGCGGAGTGGTCCGAAGCGGGGACGGCCTCGCAGATCGGCTGATCACCCGTGTCCACCACTTCTGCGTCCTCTCTCCGTGCCGTCCTCACGCCGACCGTGATCCTCAGACTCGCGGTCGGCTGGGGAGGCTATCTCGTCGTCACGCTGCTGGCCCCGGTGCTCGCCGAGGGGCTGCCCACACTCGTGCTCTGGACGGTCCTCGCCGCGATCGTCGGCATCATCGTCGTCTGCGCGTTCGGCGTGGTCACCGAGGCCGAGCATCTCGCTCACCGTCTCGGCGATCCCTACGGGACGCTGGTCCTCACGCTGTCGATCGTGCTGATCGAGGTCATCCTGATCTCGGCCGTCATGCTCGGCCCCGGCGAGCACACCACGATCGCGCGCGACTCCGTGATGGCCGTGTCGATGATCATCCTGAACCTCGTCTTCGGCGCGGCGCTCGTCGTCGGCGGCCTTCGTCGCGGCGACCTCCGACTCAATCGCACCGGCGCCTCCGCCTATCTCGCCGTGCTCATCGTGCTGTTGGCGGCCGCCTTCGCCGTCTCTGGACTCATCGGCGAAGGGGGAGCGTACGCACCCGCTCAGGCCGTGCCCGTCCTCGTGATGACGGTCCTGCTCTACGCCTTCTTCCTCGCGCGCCAGACCGGCGCGCAGAGCGGGGACTTCCAGGAGGCGGGGTCAGCGGCGGTCGCAGCCGTCCCCGGTCGGCCGCAGACGCTCGCCGCCGTCGTCGCCGCGCACCGGGGGGAGCTCGTGGCGCGCGCCCTCGTCCTGATCATCACCGTGATCCCGATCGTCCTGCTGTCCCACGACATGGCGGCTCTGCTCGACGACGGCCTGGACAGAGCGGGGGCGCCGGTGGCTCTGTCGGGGATCCTCATCGCGATGATCGTCTTCCTCCCGGAGACGATCACCACGATCCGTGCCGCGGTCACGGGCGAGATGCAGCGCGTCAGCAACCTCTGCCACGGCGCCCTCGTCTCGACGGTCGGGCTCACGATCCCGGCCGTGCTGGCGATCGGTCTCCTCACCGGCCAGCAGGTCGTTCTGGCGGAGACGCCGGTCAATCTCGCCCTGCTCGGCGTCACGCTGCTGTTGTCCGTCGCCACGGTGGCAGGGCGCCGCCTCACCGCGCTCCACGGCGCCGCGCATCTGCTCGTGTTCGCGCTGTACGGCATCACGGTCTTCTCCTGACCCGCGGGCGGAGGAGCGCTAGCGGGGGAGCGGCCCGGCCGTCAAGCCCCTCCGTGAGCGGATCGGGGCGTTCTAGCGTGGGGACCGGTGACGCAGACGCGTTCGCCGAGAGGAGCCGACGACATGAACATCCTTCTCATCGTCATCGCGATCATCGCCGTGATCCTGGCTTTCACCGGCGGGTTCGTGCAGTCGCTGAACTTCCTGCTGTGGGTGGGGCTGGTGCTGCTCGCGCTGACGGTCATCGCCTGGCTGATCCGCGCGATGTCCGGACGGAACAGCACCTGAGAACCGCGGGCGCGAGGTCGTCGACCCCGCGCCCGCGTACAGACCCCGAGGGGCGGGGAGGCGGGCCTGAGCCCGCCTCCCCGCCCCTCGGTCCGTCTTACTCGTCGACGACGTCCTTGAGATCGTCTCCGGCCTTCTTCAGGTTCGCCTTCGCCTGGTCGGCCTGGCCCTCGCGTTCGAGGTCCTCGTTGTCGGTGACCTTCCCGACGCCTTCCTTCACCTTCCCGCCGACCTTCTCGGCGGTGTGCTTCATCTTGTCGCCGGCACTCATGGGAGCCTCCTCATCCGTCCTTCGGTGGTCGCAGCCCACGATGCCGGGGCGGACCGTCGGCGTCGAAGGGATTGACTCGGTCAGAGGGAGGCGTTATGAGGCCCGCGGCGCCTCGACGATCCGGGCGACGGCCTCCGCCTGGTGGCGGTGCCCCACGGTCTCGTAGCCGACGACCACGACGACGGGCGCGAGGACCGTGAGCAGGATGCCGGTGCCGAAACTCGCCCCGCCGGCCACCGCGGCGACGGCGATGGCGAGTGCCGCCAGCGCTCCGACGAAGAGCCACAGGTGAAGCGTGTCCACCTGCCGCAGCAGCACCGAGTAGAGGACGAACAGCGCGGTCGTGAAGACAGCGACGGGGATGACGAGGGTGAGGATCGCTGCGGTGTGGTCGATGTGGGCCTTGTCCTCGATCACGAAGGCCGCCACGTGGAGGCCGGCGCCCGCGGCCGCGATGGCGCCGAACAGCACGATGTGGCCGTAGCCCCACGCGAAGCCGCGCTCGCGATGCCGGGCCAGGACCTCACCGGAGGGCATCGTGAAATAGACCCACCACAGGGCGAAGGCGAGCGCCGTCCCGCCGAACGCCACCAGAGCCGCCTCCATAGTCCAGCCCTGGTCCTCCACGACGGCCGAGATGGCCAGGATGGTGCCGAGCACGACCTCGCCGAGCGCGATGATGACGAGCAGGCTGTACCGCTCCGCGATGTGGTGCGGGTGCCACGGGGTGGCGCCCTTGAGTCGCTCGGCGATCACCGGGATCGCCATCTCGAACACCGCCACCACGAGGGTCAGCGCGATGGTCACGCCCATCGGCGGGTTGATGAAGATGAGGACGATCCAGTACACCTGCGCCACCGCGATCAGGGCGGAGTACGTCAGGGCCGTGCGGCGGAGCCCCGGATTGTGCGCGGCGGCCCGCAGCCACAGGGCGAGGGTGGACAGGCGCATGACGACGTAACCGGCGACCACGATCGCGTTGTCCACGTGCACCCCCTCGTCGATGGAGTGGAACAGTGCGGGCATGCCGAGCGCCATGATGAGCACGCCCATCATCTGGACCATCGTGGCGAGCCGGAAGAAGACGTCGTCGTTGTCGAACGCCGACGAGAGCCACGTGTAGTTGATCCACGCCCAGCAGATGGCGAACATGGCGAAGGCGAAGGCGAAGGCGCCGACGGCCGCGCCGAAGTGCCCGACCTCCAGAAGGTGCGCCATCTGGGTGCCGGCCTGGCTGAAGGCGACGACCAGGGTGAGGTCGTAGAGGAGCTCCAGGGGGCTCGCGGCGCGGTGCGCCTCTTCGGGGTCACGGCCGATCATCCGGCGCAGGCGGTGCTCGCGTCCCGTCGGGGTGGTGCTGCTCATGCGAGTAGCCTAGAGGCGACCCTGGATGGAGAGTGTCTGTGCCTGAGAACGCCCAGCCGAGCACCCGCGACGGCTTCGCCCTGTTCCCCGATCGTTCCGTCGTCGCCCTGCGCGTCAACGGCGAGCTGAAGGACCTCGCAACGACGGTCGCGGACACGGACGCGGTCGAGCCCGTCACGATCGACAGCCCGGACGGACTGAACATCCTGCGCCATTCCACCGCGCACGTCCTGGCGCAGGCCGTCCAGCGGATCAAGCCCCAGGCGAACCTCGGGATCGGTCCGCCGATCACCGACGGGTTCTACTACGACTTCGGCGTGGACACGCCTTTCACCCCTGAGGACGTCAAGGCGATCTCCAAGGAGATGCAGCGGATCGTCCGGGAGGGGCAGCGGTTCGTCCGCCGTGTCGTGTCCGACGAGGAGGCGCATGCCGAGCTCGCCGACGAGCCGTTCAAGCTGGAGCTCATCGGGCTGAAGAGCCCGTCCGCCGCGGAAGGCGCCTCGGTCGAGGTCGGCGAGGGGGAGCTCACGATTTACGACAACGTCACGAAGGACGGCGAGGTCGTCTGGAAGGACCTGTGCCGCGGCCCGCACCTGCCGAACACCCGCATGATCGGCAACGGCTGGGATCTGACGCGGATCGCGGCGGCGTACTGGCGGGGCAGCGAGAAGAACCCGCAGCTGCAGCGCATCTACGGCACCGCGTGGCCGAGCAAGGACGAGCTGCGCGCGTATCAGCACCGCCTCGAGGAGGCGGCCAAGCGCGACCACCGGCGCCTGGGCCGTGAGCTCGACCTGTTCTCCTTCCCCGACGAGATCGGATCCGGCCTGTCCGTGTGGCATCCGCGCGGAGGCATCGTCCGCGGCGAGATGGAGCAGCACGCCCGTCGTCGGCACATCGCCGAGGGGTACAGCTACGTCTACACCCCGCACATCACGAAGAAGGACCTCTTCGTCACCTCCAACCACCTCGTCACGTACGCGGACGGCATCTGGCCGCCGATCCGCATGGACGAGGAGCGCGACGACGAGGGCAACGTCACCAAGCAGGGCGTCGACTATTACCTGAAGCCGATGAACTGCCCCATGCACATCCTCATCTACAAGGAGCGCGCGCGGAGCTACCGCGACCTCCCGCTCCGGCTGGCGGAGAACGGGACCGTCTATCGCAACGAGCTCTCGGGAGCCCTGCACGGGCTCACGCGCGTCCGCGGCTTCACGCAGGACGACGCGCACCTGTTCGTCACTCCCGACCAGCTCGAGGCGGAGACGACGAAGGTCCTCGAGTTCGTCCTGTCGCTGCTGAAGGACTTCGGGCTGAGCGACTTCCGCCTGGAGCTGTCGATGCGCGACGACGAGAAGTCGAAGTGGATCGGCGAGGAGGACGTCTGGGAGACGGCGACCGACGCACTGCGTCGGGTCGCCCTCGCCACCGGCCTCGAACTCATCGAGGAGCCGGGCGAGGCCGCGTTCTACGGCCCGAAGATCGACCTCAAGGTCACGGACGCCATCGGCCGCTCGTGGCAGCTGTCGACCGTGCAGCTCGACTTCAACCTTCCGGAGCGGTTCGAACTGGAGTTCACGGACCGGGACGGCGAGAAGAAGCGTCCGATCATGATCCACCGCGCGCTGTTCGGCTCGATCGAGCGGTTCTTCGCGATCCTGCTGGAGCACTACGCCGGTGACTTCCCGCTCTGGCTCGCCCCCGTCCAGGTCGTCGGCGTGCCGGTGGCCGACGAGTACGCGGACTACCTGGACGACGCGGTGGCGGCTCTCCGCGCTGCGGGCGTCCGCGCCGAGGTCGACCACTCCGACGACCGCATGCAGAAGAAGATCCGCACGCACACCACGGGCAAGGTCCCGCTCATCCTCATCGCCGGAGAACAGGACCGTGCGGCCGGCACGGTGTCGTTCCGCTTCCGCGACGGCTCCCAGGAGAACGGCGTCCCGCTGGCGGACGCCGTGGAGCTCGTCCGCCGGGCGATCGACGCCCACGCGCTGGTCTCCTCCGCCGCCGATCTGCGGCCGGAGGGGGCGTCGGCGTGACCGACCGGGCGACCGACCAGGGGCCGGAAGGTCCGGCCGCGGCGCCCGCGGAGGACGCCGCGCACCTCGCGGGGGTCCCGGACGAGTTCCAGCGACTGTGGACCCCGCACCGCATGGCGTACATCCAGGCCGGGCCCGAGCCGCTGCGCGAGGAGTGCCCGTTCTGCGAGGCGCCGAAGCACGAGGACGCCGAGCGTCTGATCGTGGCCCGCGGCGAGACCGCGTACGTGCTGCTGAACCTGTTCCCGTACAACTCCGGCCACGTCCTGGTCTGCCCGTACCGGCACATCGCGACGTACGACCAGGCGACCGAGGAGGAGGTCGCCGAGATCGGCGACCTGACCCAGACGGCGATGCGCGTGCTCCGCGAGGTCTCCCGCTGCGACGGGTTCAACATCGGCATGAACCAGGGCGCGGTCGCCGGCGCCGGCGTCGACGCCCACCTGCACCAGCACGTCGTGCCGCGGTGGACGTCGGACGCGAACTTCTTCCCGATCATCGCCAAGACGAAGGCGTTGCCGCAGCTGCTCGGTGAGGTCCGGCACACGCTGGCCGCCGCCTGGCCCCGCTGACCCGCGCGCGTCGCCGGGGCGGGGGTCAGCGGACCCTGACGACCTCGAACTGCTCGCGGGGGTTCGCGTAGAAGTCCTGCGCCTCGATGAGCTGCAGCTCGCGGGCGCCGGCGTCCAGGGTCGTCCTCAGGAGGTCGAAGACGCTCGACACCGTCTTGCGGAGCGCCTCGGCCGCGGAGGCGCTGCGCACATAGTGCGCGGTGAACAGCGCGGCGGTGACGTCGCCGGAGCCGTTCGCCTTCATCGGCAGGTGCGGGGTGCGCACGAGCCAGGCGCCGTCGTCGTCCGCCGCGAGCATCTCGATCGTCCCCTCGGGGCGGTCGGGGCGCTCCACGCTCGTGACGAGCACGGTGCGCGGCCCCATGGCCCTCGCCGCGTCCACGGAGGCCAGCGTGGACTCCAGCGTGTCCGGCTGCGTGCCGGTGAGGTATCCGAGCTCGAACTGATTCGGCGTGATGATGTCGGCGACCGGGACGACCCGGTCGCGCAGCAGATCCGGGATCGCCGGGGCGACGAAGCAGCCGGACTTGGCGTTGCCCATCACCGGGTCGCACGCGTACACCGCCGACGGGTTGGCGGCCTTCACCCTGGCGACCGCGTCGATGATCACGTCCCCGATGCCCTCGCCGCCCTGATAGCCGGAGAGCACGGCGTCCACGCCCGCGAACGCGCCGCGTTCCTCGATCCCGAGGATGACCTCGTGCACGTCCTCGGGGGAGATCAGGGGGCCGCGCCACGCTCCGTACCCGGTGTGGTTGGAGAAGTTCACCGTGTAGACCGGCAGCACCTCCACGCCGATGCGCTGGAGAGGGAAGACCGCGGCGGAGTTGCCGACGTGGCCGTACGCGACCGCGGACTGGATCGAGAGGATGCTCATCCTCCGATCCTCGCATCTCGTGAGCGTCGTCGCCGCACATTCCGTGATCTGTCTGTCGCTTGGCGTGGTGCCCTGCAGTCAAGCTATGCTTTGGCCTATGACAAATGAGAGCGCAGATCAGACGACGACCGGGACCTCTCGCGTGAAGCGGGGGCTCGCGGAGATGCTCAAGGGCGGGGTGATCATGGACGTGGTCACCGCGGACCAGGCGAAGATCGCGGAGGACGCGGGCGCCGTCGCCGTCATGGCCCTGGAGCGGGTCCCCGCGGACATCCGCGCGCAGGGCGGCGTGGCACGGATGAGCGACCCGGACCTCATCGACGGCATCATCGACGCGGTCTCGATCCCCGTCATGGCGAAGGCGCGGATCGGCCACTTCGTCGAGGCCCAGGTGCTCCAGGAGCTCGGCGTCGACTACATCGACGAGTCGGAGGTGCTCTCGCCGGCGGACTACGTCAACCACATCGACAAGTGGCGCTTCGAGGTCCCGTTCGTCTGCGGCGCGACGAACCTGGGCGAGGCGCTGCGGCGGATCACGGAGGGGGCGGCGATGATCCGCTCCAAGGGCGAGGCCGGCACGGGCGACGTCTCCGAGGCGATGAAGCACATCCGTACGATCCGCGGCGAGATCGCCCGACTCGGATCGCTCGCCGAGGACGAGCTCTTCGTCGCTGCCAAGGAGCTCCAGGCGCCCTATGAGCTCGTCGCCGAGGTCGCGGCCGCAGGGCGGCTGCCCGTCGTGATGTTCGTCGCCGGGGGAGTGGCGACGCCCGCCGACGCCGCGATGATGATGCAGCTCGGCGCGGACGGCGTCTTCGTCGGGTCCGGGATCTTCAAATCGGGAGACCCCGCAGCGCGCGCCGCCGCCATCGTCACGGCCACCGCCGCGTACGATGACGCCGCAGCGATCGCCGCGGCGTCCCGGGGCCTCGGCGAGGCGATGGTCGGCATCAACGTGTCCGATCTGCCGGCGCCGCACCGCCTGGCGGAGCGCGGCTGGTGACGCGGTGACCGCACCGGTCGTCGGCGTTCTCGCGCTCCAGGGCGACGTCCGCGAGCACGTGGCGGTGCTGTACGCCCTCGGCGCGGAGGTCGTCCTCGTGCGACGCCCCGCCGACCTCGCCCTGGTGCGGGGGCTGGTGCTGCCCGGGGGCGAGTCCAGCGTCATCGACAAGCTGTCGCGCACGTTCGGCCTGGACGGCCCGATCCGCGCCGCCGTCCGGGCGGGGATGCCGATGTACGGAACGTGCGCCGGGCTCATCCTGCTCGCCGACCGGATCACGGGAGGGATCGAGGGGCAACGCACCTTCGGCGGGCTCGACGTGACGGTGGCCCGCAATGCCTTCGGCGCGCAGGTCGACTCCTTCGAGACCCTGCTGGAGGTCGACGGCGCGGAGGCCCCGGTGTCGGCGACCTTCATCCGCGCCCCGCTCGTCACCGACGTCGGGGCTCGCGCGCGGCCCGTCGCGGCGCTCCCCGACGGCCGGGTCGTCGCCGTCGCGCAGGGAGCCCTCCTGGGCACGAGCTTCCACCCGGAGATGAACGGCGAGACCTGGTTCCACCGGCGCTTCCTCGATCAGGTCCGCGCGGCCGCCTGACGAGCCATCCGGACCGCGGTCAGAGCAGGTCGCCGATCCAGCGCAGGGCGGGCACCGCCTGCGCCCGCTGGAAGGCGCGCAGCCCGGGCAGGTCGGGGATCTCCGCCTGCGCCTGTTCGAACCACAGGAACGAGGCGAAGGCGGAGATCATCGGCAGGAGCTCCGACGCGGCCGGTGCGCCGTGCTGCCGGAAGATCTCCCACGCCTCCTCGCACCGCGGCCCGCCGCCCGCCTCCACGGACGGCAGGAGGAGGGGGAGGTCGAGCCACGGCGCGCCGGCCAGGGCATGCGGCCAGTCGAGCAGGCGAGCGCGTGTCCCCTGGAGCAGGATGTTGTCGGCGCGCGGATCGCCGTGCACGAGGCGGGTGCCGGCCACCGCCTCCGGGAACCGCTGCTCCAGGCGGACGAGGTCCGGGAGGCGTCGCCGCACCGCGTCCGGGAGCCCCCCTCGCAGGTCCGCGTCGGCGGAGATCCGGCCCCAGCGGAGGAAGCGGGGCGGCATCGACGAGGCGGCCTCGGGAAGCCCCGCCGGCGCCGGCGATTCGGCCACGGCGCGCAGGGCCTCGGCGACGGCATGGAGCTGGGCCGGCGTCCAGGGGGACCCCGGGTGCACGCCGTCGATCGCCTCCGTCACGAGGGCGATCCCGAAGTCGTCGTCGATCCCGGCTCGCAAGCCCGGAGCGGTCGACGCCTCCGTCCGGGTGAGGACGGCGATCTCCTGCCGGAGGAAGTCCCGGGAGTCGGCGTGGCCGCCATGGCCGGTCGCCTTGACGAAGCCGACGCCCGCGGTCGTGCGGACGACGCCGGCGTAGGTGGCGCTGAATCCGCCGTGTGCGGGCGCGTCCGAGACATAGGCCCCGCCGAGGGCCGCGAGGATCCGCGCACGCAGCCCCTCCGGGAGAGCGCTCCACTCCGGTCGCAGACGTTCGGCACCCATGCGCATCCCGCGATCCTATGACGGACCGGACGAGTGCTCGGCTTCCGTCATGACCCCGGGATCCCCGCACGGCGCGCCCGGACGTTTTAGAATGGACGACGCCCTGCGGGCGGACCCGCAGGCCGAAGACGAGCGGAGATCTATGTCCGGGCATTCCAAGTGGGCCACGACCAAGCACAAGAAGGCCGTCATCGACGCGCGCCGTGCGAAGTCGTGGGCGAAGCTCATCAAGAACATCGAGGTGGCGGCGAAGCTCGGCGGCCCCGACCTCCAGGGCAACCCGACCCTCTTCGACGCCGTCCTGAAGGCGAAGAAGACCTCGGTCCCGAAGGACAACATCGACCGTGCCATCAAGCGCGGCGCGGGCATCGGCGGCGAGGCCGTCGAGTACACCTCGATCATGTACGAGGGCTACGGCCCGAACGGCGTCGCGCTGATGATCGAGTGTCTGACCGACAACAAGAACCGCGCGGCCGCGGAGGTGCGCACGGCGCTCACCCGCAACGGCGGCACGCTCGCCGACCCCGGCAGCGTCGCCTACAACTTCACCCGCAAGGGCGTGATCGTCGTGGGCTCCGAGGGAACCACCGAGGACGACGTGATGATGGCGGTGCTGGAGGCCGGCGCCGAGGAGGTCGAGCCGCACGCCGAGGGGTTCGAGGTCATCACCGAGGCGACGGATCTGGTCACCGTCCGCACCGCGCTCCAGGAGGCGGGCATCGAGTACGAGTCCGCCGACGTCGAGTTCGTGCCGAACCTCAAGGTCGAGGTCGACGCCGAGACGGCGCGGAAGGTGTTCCGCCTCATCGACGCGCTCGAGGACAGTGACGACGTGCAGAACGTCTTCAGCAACTTCGACCTCACGCCCGAGGTGCAGGCCGAGCTCCAGAACGACGACTGACGCGGAGGTGACACGGCGGACCTCGGCTCCGTCGGGACCGCGCGGCGTGCGATCCGGACGCCCGCTACGGGCGCGCCGTCGCCCCTGCGGGCGGCGGCGCGCCTAGCCTGGGACGGTGAGCAGACGCGTCCTCGGCATCGACCCCGGTCTCACCCGTTGCGGTGTGGGCATCGTCGACGTCGATGCGCGGCGGCGCGGCACGCTGGTGCACGTCGGCGTCATCCGAACCCCGGTGGACGCCCCGATCGGCGAACGTCTGGCCGCGGTCGCCGCCGGCATCCGCGAGGTCGTGGCCGTGCATCGTCCGGATGCGGTGGCCGTGGAGCGGGTGTTCGCCCAGCAGAACCGGCAGACGGTGATGGGAACGGCGCAGGCGAGCGGCGTGGCGCTGCTCGTGGCGGCCGAGGCGGGCCTCCCGGCGGCCACGCACACACCCAGCGAGGTGAAGGCGGCGGTGACGGGATACGGGTCCGCGGACAAGAAGCAGGTGCAGGCGATGATCGCCCGCATCCTCCGCCTCGACGCGCCGCCTCAGCCGGCCGACGCGGCGGACGCTCTCGCGATCGCCCTCTGCCACGCGTGGCGGCGGGGGGCGGCGACCGGATCCGACGTCGCCGCGACGCCCGCCCAGAAGGCCTGGGCCGAGGCGGAGCGTGTCGCTCGAACATACGTACGAGCCCGGGCCTAGACTGGGACGATGATCTCCTCCTTGCGTGGCACCGTCCTGGCCACGGCCTCCGATTCGGTCGTCGTCGAGGTCGGCGGCGTCGGGTTCTCGGTCGCGGTCCCCGGCGACGTCGCCCACACGGCGCGGGTGGGCGAGCAGATCCTGCTGCACACCTCGCTCATCGTTCGGGAGGACTCCCTGTCGCTGTTCGGCTTCGCGGAGGCGACCGAGCTGGAGGTGTTCGGGCACCTCCTGAGCGTCACCGGCGTGGGGCCGAAGTCCGCGCTCGGCGTGCTCTCGCACCTCTCCGTCGACCAGATCGCCGCGGCCGTGGCGGACGACGACGACGCGCCGTTCCGTCGCGTGTCCGGAATCGGGCCGAAGACCGCGAAGCTGATCGTCGTCCAGCTGGCGGGCAAGCTCGCGCCACCGGCTCCCGCGCCGGCCGCCTCGTCCGCGCCCACGGAGATCGTGCAGCAGCTGGTGGCGGCGCTCGTGGGGCTGGGGTGGTCGGAGAAGGTCGCCGCGGAGGCGGCCGCACAGAGCACCGACGGCGCCAGCGCCACCGAGCTCGGTTCCGTCTCGCTGTTGCTCCGGCGGACGCTGGCGACGCTCGGGCCGGCCCAGCAGCCCGCACCGGGGAGCGGCCGTGGCTGATCCGCGCGACGTGGGCGAGGCCGTCGACGAGATCGAGCTGGCGATGGAGGGGGCCCTGCGGCCCACCAGCCTCGAGGAGTTCGTCGGCCAGCAGAAGGTGCGCGGGCAGATGAAGCTGCTGCTGGAGGCCGCCCGGATCCAGAGCCGGCCGGCGGATCACATCCTGCTCTCGGGGCCTCCCGGACTGGGCAAGACCACGCTCGCGATGATCGTCGCGCACGAGAGCGGGCGTGCGCTCCGGCTCTCGAGCGGCCCGGCGATCCAACACGCGGGGGATCTCGCCGCGCTGCTGTCCAGCCTGACCCCGGGCGAGGTGCTCTTCATCGACGAGATCCACCGCATGGCGCGCTCCGCGGAGGAGATGCTGTACCTCGCGATGGAGGACTTCCGGATCGACATCATGGTGGGCAAGGGCGCCGGCGCGACGAGCATCCCCCTGGAGCTCGCGCCGTTCACGCTCGTGGGCGCGACGACCCGTTCGGGCCTCCTGCCCAACCCGCTGCGCGACCGGTTTGGCTTCACTGCCCACCTGGAGTACTACGAGGCCGATGAGCTGGAACAGGTCGTCGAGCGGTCGGCGGTGGTGATGGGCGTGCAGGTGCCGTCGGCGGCGCGTGCGGAGATCGCTCGCCGCTCCCGGGGCACCCCGCGCATCGCGAACCGACTGCTGCGGCGCGTGCGCGACTACGCCCTGGTGCACGGCGGGGGAGACGCCGCCACGATCGAGGACGTCCGTGCCGCGCTCGAGCTGTACGACGTCGACCCGTTGGGGCTCGACCGTCTCGACCGGGCGGTGCTGGACGCCCTGGTGCGCCGCTTCCGCGGCGGGCCGGTGGGGCTCAGCACGTTGTCCGTCTCCGTCGGCGAGGAGGCGGACACCGTCGAGAGCGTGGTCGAGCCGTACCTGGTGCGGATCGGCTTCATGGGGCGCACGCCGCGAGGACGGATCGCGATGCCCGCGGCGTATGCGCACCTGGGCGTGGCGCATCCCGAGGGGGCCGCGTTGTTCGATGACCTATAATCGCTGAAGACTTCACCCCTCGTTCCCCGATGCCCGCCAAGGGCGGCGCGCACGCGCTGAAAGGCCACGCACTCGCATGGACAACGCCTTCATGACCTTCCTCTCCCAGTACGGCCTCTTCTTCGTACTGGCCCTCCTCCTCGTCTTCATGATCTTCTCGACGCGCAAGCGGAACCAGAAGATGAAGGCGGAGCAGGAGGAGAAGCAGCGCGAGAGCGTCCCCGGTGCCCGCGTGCTCCTGCAGGGCGGGCTCTACGGGACCATCGTCGAGTTCGACGCGGAGAACCTGGACCGGCCCGCGCGCATCGAGGTCGCCCCGGGCGTCGTCATCGACGTCCACTCCCAGGCGATCCTGCGCGTCGTCACGGACGAGCCGGCGCCGCAGACGCCCGTGACGCCGCTC
Organism: Microbacterium resistens NBRC 103078; assembly: GCF_001552355.1. GTDB lineage: Bacteria > Actinomycetota > Actinomycetes > Actinomycetales > Microbacteriaceae > Microbacterium > Microbacterium resistens. The sequence continues at coordinate 7,425 of NZ_BCRA01000011.1, read as the reverse complement.
GACGAGCGCGAGCCGTCCGGCGACGCTCCGGCCGAACCGAGCGTCGAGACGCCGGAGGAGACGCGCGCCCGCCTGGAGCGCGACTCCGACGACGACAAGTGACTCGCGCGCACGCCCCGCACAGAAAGCCCTGAGACTCCGTGGCATCTTCCTCTCCCGTCAAGCACGCCTGGCGGGTCCTGATCGGCCTCCTGATCGCCACCGCCGTGCTGTTCGGCATCAACGCCATCGGCGTGTACGGCTTCGGAAAGAGCTCGTGGACCCCCGAGCTCGCGCTCGACCTCCAGGGCGGGACGCAGATCATCCTCGGCGCCCAGACCGAGGACGGCGCGGACCCCAGCCAGGAGCAGCTGGACCAGGCCGCCGCGATCATCCGCCAGCGCGTGGACGCCGCCGGCGTCGGTGAGTCGGACATCACCACCGAGGGCGGGCGCAACATCGTCGTCCAGATCCCCGGCACCGCGGACGAGGAGACGCGCAACCGCATCCAGTCCGCGGCGAAGCTCGAGCTGCGTCCGGTGCTCGCCGCCACCAGTCCGGCGACGTCGTTCGTGGGCGAAGACGGCAACGAGACCGCGTACCCGACGCCGAACGAGACCATGCCGTCGACGCCCTCTCCGGAGCCGACGGACGGCAGCGACCTGGCGTGGATCACTGAGAAGCTCCAGGCGGAGTTCCTGTCCACGCCCTGCTCCGCCACGGACCAGGACCCCGCGGGCGCGCCGGCGGACCAGCCGCTGATCTCGTGCGACCCGGCGGGTCAGGTCAAGTACCTGCTCGGACCGGTGGCACTGGACGGCTCGTCCATCGACGATGCGACCAACGGCCGCGAGCAGGACTCGGGCCGCTGGGTCGTCAACCTGACGTTCGACGACAAGGGCACAAAGGCCTTCGCGGACGTGAGCCAGCGTCTGTTCGGCTACAAGGGCCAGGGACTCACGCCCCGTGACCAGTTCGCGTTCGTGCTCGACGGCAAGGTGATCTCCGCCCCGCAGATGAACGGGATCATCCTCAACGGAAAGCCGTCCATCAGCGGGTCGTTCACACAGGAGACGTCGAAGACGCTCGCGGATCAGCTGCGCTACGGCGCCCTGCCGCTGAGCTTCGAGGTGCAGAGCTCGGGGACGGTCTCGGCCACCCTCGGGTCCCAGCAGCTGCAGATTGGCCTGATCGCGGGCCTGATCGGCCTCGGCCTGGTCGCGGTGTACTCGCTGCTGAGCTACCGCGCCCTCGGCTTCGTCATCATCGCCTCGATCGCCGTGATGGCGGTGCTGACGTACATCATCGTCTGCATCCTGGCGTGGCGCCTCGGCTTCCGGCTCTCCCTGGCCGGCGTCGCCGGTCTGATCGTGTCCATCGGGTTCGTCGCCGACTCGTTCATCGTGTACTTCGAGCGAATAAGGGACGAGCTGCGCGACGGCAAGTCCATCACGAGCGCGGTGGAGGACGGCTGGGGTCGTGCCAAGCGGACGATCTACATCTCGAAGTCGATCAACATCCTCGCGGCCGTGGTCCTGTACATCCTCGCCGACGCCACGGTGAAGGGCTTCGCCTTCGCCCTCGGCCTGACGACGGTCATCGACGTGTTCATCTTCGTGATCTTCACGCACCCGGTGATGCAGCTGCTGGCCCGAACCCGGTTCTTCGGCGACGGCCACCCGCTCTCCGGAATGGACCCCGAGGCCCTCGGCGCCGTGTACCGCACCCGCACCCAGTACCGCGCGGTCGCCGCCGGTTCGATGGGCAAGGCGGCGCGGGCAGGACGCTCGCGCGGCGAGGCGGAGCGTCGCCAGACGATCGCGGAGCGCAAGCGCGCGGAGACCCTCGTGAACGACAGACCCGCCGCGGGCGGCCCGGAGGAGAACGCCTGATGCGGTCCATGAATCAATTCGGAAACGACCTCTACAGCGGCAAGACCTCGTTCCCGTTCGTCGGCAAGCGCCGGCTGTGGTTCGTCCTCGCCATCCTCCTGGTGGTCGGATCGGCCCTCGTGCCGCTGTTCCGGCCGATCCAGTTCTCGATCGAGTTCACGGGCGGCTCGCAGTTCACGGTCGAGGCCCCGGCCACCACAGACCAGTCCCTGGCCGGCGAGGCCGTGCGGACGGTCGTGCCCGGTGCGACCACGAAGGTCACCACGGTCGGCGGCAAGGACATCCGCGTCCAGACCGACCAGATGACCGACGCGGAGACCCACAAGGTCGCCGAGGCGCTGGCCTCGGCCTACGGGGTCGAGCCGGACGCCGTCAACTCGTCGTTCATCGGACCCAGCTGGGGGGAGAGCGTCACCCGGCAGTCGCTGTGGGGCCTGGCCATCTTCCTGGCCCTGACCTTCCTGATCCTGGCGATCTACTTCCGGACGTGGAAGATGTCCGCCGCAGCGATCATCGGTCTGCTGGACGTGCTCGTCATCACGGTCGGCGTCTACGCCGCCTTCGGCTTCGAGATCTCGCCGGCGGCCGTCATCGGCTTCCTCACGATCCTCGCCTACTCCCTGTACGACACCACGGTCGTGTTCGACAAGATCCGCGAGAACACGTCCGAGGAGGGGATCAGATCCGGTCGGACCTTCGGGGAGTCGGTGAACCTCGCCGTGAACCAGACGCTCATCCGCTCCATCAACACGTCGATCGTGGCGGCCCTCCCGGTCGGGGCGATCCTGTTCATCGGCGCCGTGTGGCTCGGGGCGGAGACGCTTACCGACATCTCGCTGTCGATCTTCGTCGGCATCCTCGTCGCGACGTACTCGACCCTGTTCGTGGCAGCGCCGCTGTACTCGCTGTTCCGTGAGAAGGAGGGGTCGATCGCGGAGCACGACCGGCGGGTGGCCGAGGCGCGGGAACGCGCGGTCACGACGGCGCAGGCCTGATCCGTGCCGGCGGTCCCCGCGGTGTCGCGCGCGCGTAGGATGTTCACTCTCGGGGAGGTGGGCGCATGAGCGAGGCGAGCACCGCGCAGGGATCGAGCCTGCGCCGGCTGGTTCCGCGCATCTTCTCGCGCGCCCCGCGGATCAACGACCTCGACAACCTGATCCGCACGGTCCGGCAGAACCATCCCCGCGGAGATCTGGCGATCATCGAGCGCGCCTACGCGGTGGCGGCGGAGAAGCACGCGGGACAGAAGCGCCAGAGCGGCGAGCCCTACATCACGCACCCCATGGCGGTCGCGCAGATCCTGGCCGAGCTCGGCCTCGGGCCGCGCGCGATCGCAGCGGCGCTGCTGCATGACACGGTGGAGGACACCGGCTACGCCCTCACGGAGCTGACGGCGACGTTCGGCGACGAGGTCGCGATGCTGGTCGACGGCGTCACCAAGCTCGACAAGGTGAAGTACGGCGACAGTGCGCAGGCGGAGACCGTCCGCAAGATGATCGTCGCGATGTCCAAGGACATCCGGGTCCTGCTCATCAAGCTGGCCGACCGGCTGCACAACGCCCGCACGTGGGGCTTCGTGCCTCCCGAGAAGGCGGCGCGCAAGGCGACCGAGACGCTGGAGATCTACGCTCCGCTCGCGCACCGCCTCGGTATCCAGGCGATCAAGTCCGAGCTCGAGGACCTCTCCTTCGCGGTCCTGCATCCGAAGATCTACGCGGAGATCGACAGTCTCATCAAGCAGCGCACGCCGCAGCGTGAGAAGTACATCGGCGAGGTCGTCGAGGCGGTCGAGAGCGACCTGCGCGACCTCCGCGTGCGCGGCAAGGTCGCGGGCCGCCCGAAGCAGCTCTACTCCGTCTACCAGAAGATGGTCGTGCGCGGGCGCGAGTTCGACGACATCTACGACCTCATCGGGATCCGGGTCCTGGTCGGCACCGTGCGCGACTGCTACGCCGTCCTCGGCGCCATCCACGCCCGCTGGACGCCGCTGCCCGGCCGGTTCAAGGACTACATCGCGACGCCGAAGTTCAATCTCTACCAGTCGCTGCACACGACGGTCATCGGTCCGGGCGGACGCACCGTCGAGATCCAGATCCGCACGCACGAGATGCACCAGCAGGCGGAGTTCGGCGTCGCGGCGCACTGGATGTACAAGGAGCGGATGAACGGCGGGCGCACCGAGCTGCGCGCCTCGGACACCGACATGGCGTGGCTGGCGCACATCTCGGATTGGCAGGCCGAGACGGCCGATCCCAGCGAGTTCCTGGACTCCCTCCGCTTCGAGATCGGGGCGAAGGAGGTCTACGTCTTCACCCCGAAGGGCCGCGTGATCGGCCTGCCCTCCGGCGCCACACCCGTCGACTTCGCGTATGCCGTGCACACCGAGATCGGCCACCGGACGATGGGTGCGAAGGTGAACGGGCGGCTGGTGCCGCTGGAGTCGGTGCTCAAGAGCGGCGACGTGGTGGAGGTGTTCACCTCGAAGAACCCCGACGCCGGTCCGAGCCAGGACTGGCTCACGTTCGTCCGCAGCACGCGCGCGCGCAACAAGATCCGCGGCTGGTTCACGAAGGAGCGGCGCGAAGAGGCGATCGAGCAGGGCAAGGAGGCGATCGCCCGGGCGATGCGTCGCCAGAACATGCCGCTCCAGCGCCTCATGAGCCAGGAGTCGTTCGCCGAGGTCGCGCAGCAGCTGCGCTACGAGGACGTCTCGGCCCTGTATGCCGCGGTCGGGGAGGGGCACGTCTCCACCCAGTCCGTGCTGGAGAAGGTGACGGCCCTCGTCGGCGGCGACGAGGACACGAACACCGGTGCGATCGACATCCCGGCGCCTGGGCGCGCTCGGATCCCCCGCGAGGCGGACTCCGGCGTCCTCGTGCGCGGTGCGGCCGACATCCTGGTCAAGCTGGCCAAGTGCTGCACCCCGGTTCCCGGGGACGAGATCGTGGGTTTCGTCACCCGGGGCAGCGGGGTGTCGGTGCACCGGGCGGACTGCGTCAACGTCAAGGCGCTGTCCGCCGACAAGGATCGGCTCGTGGACGTGGAATGGGCCCCGACCACTCGCAGCGTGTTCCTCGTCCAGATCCAGGTCGAGGCGCTGGATCGTTCCGGGCTGCTCTCCGACGTGACCCGTGTGCTGAGCGAGCATCACGTGAACATCCTCTCGGCGACGGTGCAGACCACGTCCGACCGCCTGGCTCTGAGCCGATTCGTGTTCGAGATGGGCGATACCGTGCACCTCGACCGCGTGCTGAACGCGGTCCGGAGGATCGACGCGGTCTACGACGTCTACCGGGTCACGTCGTCCTGAGGCAGCCGCGCCGCTGAGGTCTCCCGGAGGGCCTCGTCGAGGACCGCTCGCGCCTGGCGGTGACCGGGGGTCCTGCGGTAGGCGTCGAGGCGGTCGGCGGTCTCGTCCAGGATGTCGGGCCGCACCGACAAGAGCGCGCGTGCCCAGACCGCGTTTCCGGGGTGCCTCGTGATTCCGCGGACGAGGTCCAGAAGGGTCCGTACGGGCGTGGCGACGAGGGCTCCGCCGATCACGACCGTGTCGCCCGGATCCAGGCGCAGGTCGTGCAGGAGCAGCCGTGGCGACGGGGGCATCCGTACCCGCCGGTCACCGACCGGCTGCACCTCGTGTCGGTGCGGCGGCCGATCCCCGGCTCCGTGGACCCATGCCGCGCTGGCGCCGGTGAAGGCGAGTCGCTCTCGTCCCTGCCGGTGGGCGACGAGGACCGCTGCCCGCAGCGCCGGGGAGTCGACGAGGTCCGCCGGCACGAACATGTCGTCGATGTCGATGACGTCGCCGTCCAGCCGGGCGGCACAGAGCTCGGCTTCGGAGAGGCGGTCGCCCGGACGATAGAGGAAGACGGGATGCACCCGCTCAGTGTGCCGCACACGCACAGGGCGGGTGGTCCGAAGACCCCCGCCCTGTGGACAGTCGACCGTGCGAGGGATCAGCCCTCGAGCGCCCGCAGCCAGGCACGCCGGGCCGACAGCGCCTCGTCGGCGGCCGCGACGGCCTTGGCATCGCCCGCCGCCTCCGCGGCGGCGCGCTCGGACTCGAGCTTCTCGATCGCCTCGACGAGCTGACGGCTCATGTCGCCGGCACGTGCCTTCGTCTCGGGGTTGTTCCGCTTCCAGTCCACGTCCTCGCGCGTCTTCAGCGCCTGCTCGATGACGCGCAGCTTGTCGTCGAGCGCGCGCTCCTTGTCCCGCGGGAAGATGCGCCCGACCTCGTCCCACTGGCGCTGGATGCGCGTGAGCAGGGCCCGCGCCTTGCCGAGGTCGGCCTCGTCGGCCACGGCCTTCGCCTGTTCGAGCAGCGCCGTGCGGGCCTCGATGCGCGGAGCGGACTCGGCCTCCTCGGCAGCGGACTGCTCGGCGCGGGCGGCGTAGAGGGCGTCGCCGGCGGCCTTGAACTTCGCCCAGAGGGCGTCGTCGGCCTTGCGTCCGGCCCGACCCGCCGCCTTCCATTCGTCGAGCAGACCGCGGTACGCCGGGATGCCGTCCACGCCGCGGGGCGCGAGCGCCTCGGCGCGCTCGACGAGGCGCGCCTTCCGGTCGCGGGCCGCCTTGTGGTTCTCGTCGAGCTCGGCGTAGAAGGCCCGCCGCTGGCGGTCGACCGTCGCGCGCGCGTCACGGAAGCGCTTCCACAGCTGGTTCGCCACGCCCTTGGGAAGGCGGGGCCCCGACTGCTGCTGAGCCTGCCAGCTGTCGAAGAGCTCGGTCACCTCGGCGGTGACCTTCTTCCACTGCACGGAGGAGAGGTCCTGCGCAGCGATGGCCTCGGCGCGTTCCACGAGGGCGGTGCGGTCCGCGATGGCCTGGTCGAGCGCGGCCTTGGCCTCCTCGGCCTCCGCAGCCGACGCGTCGGCCAGCGAGGCGACGAGGGCGTCGAGTCGTGCCCGGAGGCCGGCCAGATCGCCCACGGCCGCCGCGTCGGTGACCTCGCCGAGGAGATGGCGGGCCTGCTTCGCGAGGTCGCCGGCGGCGGCGCCGCCGGCCTGATGCCGCTGCTCCAGCGCGCGCACCTTGAAGGCAAGGTCCTCGTACTTGCGGGCGAAGTAGGCCAGCGCCTCGGCCGGAGTGCCGTCCGGATACTGGCCGACCACGCGCCAGTCGTCGCCCTCTCGGACGGAGACGGTCCCGTCGTCGGTGACACGGCCCCACTCCGAGGCGTCGACGGACGGCACGGCCGGGACGACCGGCGCCGCCGGAACCGCGGCAGCGGCGGGCTTCAGTGCGGACGGACTCGGCCGCGGGATCCTCGGCGGGGCGGGGACGGGGCTGTTCGCGGACTCTTCGGCAGACACGATGGGAACTCCTTGCGCGGCAGGACCGCGGGAGGCGGAAAGGACAAGGCTCAGCCTAATACGGCGGACGGACGCGGCACAGGACGCCGTGACGAGGGATCAGTCGGCGGACGTGCGGGTGGGCGTCGGGGCAGGAGCCGTCGTCGGCGTCGCGGACGGCGTGGCCGCGGGGGTCGGGGTCCCGGACGGGGACGGCGAGCCCGATGGCGCCGGGGAAGGGGTGCCGGTCGGGGTCGGGG
>NZ_BCRA01000010.1 GCF_001552355.1 Microbacterium resistens NBRC 103078 | reverse complement strand
ACCGACACCGACGCCGACACCGACACCGGTGAGGAGACCGGCGAGGACACACCCGCCGGCGCCGAGCACACCACCGCGGTACCCGTCGACGCCCACGGCCAGACCGCCGCCGACACCACCTGCGCCGGACGATGAACGCCCTGCCCGTCTAGGGCGCCCGCCGGTGCATCGACAGCACCTGCCGGCTGCGACGGACGTCGTCGACCGCCTGGGCGACGAGCTGGTCCGCGCCCTCGAACCGGAGCGTCGGGCGGAGGAACGCGACGAGGTCCACGACGAGGCGCCGACCGTACAGATCCAGGTCCGCGTCGTGCAGATGGACCTCCAGCCGGCGTCGCCGAGCCCCCGCGAAGGTGGGGTTCGTCCCGACGCTGGCGGTCGCCTCCCACCGCAGGCCCCGCTCGGGCTCGGTGACCCACGCCGCGTAGATCCCGTCCGCCGGGATGACCGCGTCCTCGCAGCAGAGGTTCGCCGTGGGGAACCCCAGGAGTCGACCCCGCCCGTCACCCGGGACGACGACGCCGACGATGGCGGGCGCGGCCTCGGTCACGGGCGGGGCGCGTCGCCGACGATGCTGCGGTAGCGGCTCTGGTGGAAGACGAGCGGCTCGACGTCGTCGAACACCGTCACGTCGACGATCTCGTAGAGCGCGATCTCATGGTCGCCCCCGTCGAATCGGGAGTGCGGACGGCAGGTGAGCCACAGAGCGGCCTCCTCGATGAGCACGGCGCCGCCCTCGGTCTCGCGCAGGGCCTGATCCCCGAACCGGTCGCCCTCGCGCGCGGACAGCCGCCGGCTGAACGCCTCCTGATGGGCGGCGAGGACGCTCATGCCGAGCGCGGCGGCGTCCCGCAGCAGCGGCCAGGTCTTGGACGTGCGGGCCGCGCTGATCGCCACGAGCGCCGGATCGAGCGAGACCGACGTGAACGAGTTCACCGCCATGCCGGTGAGCCGCCCCTCGATGCGGGCTCCCAGGGCGACGACGCCCGTGGGGTAGAGGGAGAAGGCCCGGCGCAGGGCGCGGTCCTGCGAGAGGGTTTCGTGCGCGACGGTCGTCATCTCGACATCCTTTCTTCGTCAAGTTTGACTATACAAGAAGGCGATGTTCTTGACCATACAAAGCTGAACGGATCCGCACCGCCCCGGATAGCATGAGTCCATGTCCACCACGCGCCTCGTCGTCCTCGGAGCGGTCAAGCAGTTCCAGCCGGTGCACGGCTACTTCCTGCGCCGCGAACTGATGACGTGGCACATCGACGAGTGGGCGCACATCCAGCCCGGATCGATCTACAACGCCCTGCGCGCGCTGGAGGTGGATGGTTACATCGCCGAGAACGACACCGTCGCCGACGGCAAGCGCCCCGCCCGGACCACATATCGGATCACGCCGACCGGTGAGGTGGAGCTCCAGCGGATGCTCCGCGAGAACCTCTGGAACGTCGCCCCGTTCGATACGGAGGCGATCATGACGGTCGCCTCCTTCATGTTCGTGCTCAGCCGGCAGGAGGTGATCGCGGGGCTCGAGAACCGTCTCAGCAAGAGCGACGCGCTCATCACCGCCAACGGCTTCCACGTCCAGGACACGCTGCGGTCGGAGACCACGCCGAAGTACGTCCGCGAGATCTTCGACCTGTCGACCGCGCGCCTCACGGCCGAGAAGGAATGGGCGCTGGCCCTGCTCGACCGCCTGCGCGCGGGCGAGTACGTCTTCGCCGGCGAGACGCCGGCCGAGGCCTCCCCCGCCCGCTGACCCCGGGTCAGCGCGTTTCGACTCGTCGCTACGCTCCTCGCTCAACGACCGGAAGGAGAGGCCCCGGCCGTTGAGCGAGCGCAGCGAGACGAAACGCCCACCCCCGCCTCACCACGTTTCGACTCGTCGCTACGCTCCTCGCTCAACGACCGGAAGGAGAGGCCCCGGCCGTTGAGCGAGCGCAGCGAGACGAAACGCGTGTCAGGCCTCGGACAGGGCGGGGCTCCGGCGATACGAGGAGCCGACGTGCGAGTCCGCCAGCGCGGGCGTGGGCGTGCCGATCAGCCGCTCGCGCAGCGTCTGCCGCTCGTCTCCCGGCTCGGCGATCGCGCCCCGTTCCTTGAGGATCGGCAGGACGTGCTCGATGAAGTCCGCGGTGGAGGACGGCGGGATGACCGGCGAGAAGAGGTACCCGTCGAGGTCCGCCCCCTCGGCCAGCTCGATCATCCGGTCCGCGATCTGCTCCGGGGTGCCGACGATCGGGCGTGCGCCCACGCCGTGCGCGTGCCAGTCCGCGAGAACGTCGCCCACCGTCTTCCCGGCGAACCGCGCGACCTGGGTCTGCGAGAGCTCCGTGCGGAGGTCCGTCATGGGCGTCTCCGGCGCGTAGGCGGAGAGGTCCAGACCCGTGAACCACGCGTAGGAGGCGACGGTCACGTCCGGGTTCTGCGCGTCCGCGACCTCCGCGTACCGGCGTCGCGCCTCCTCTTCGGTGCTGCCGACGACGGCGGAGAACGCGGACATGATCTTCACGTCGTCCGCGGCCCGGCCGTTCTTCACCGCCTCCTCCCGGATCGCGGTCGAGTGTGCCCGGAGCTGCTCCACGGAGCCGCTGCCGACGAAGATGGCCTCGCCGTGCTTGCCGCCGAAGGCGCGCCCCGCCGGAGAGGCCCCCGCCTGGAAGAGCACGGGCGTCCCCTGCGGCGAGCGCGACGTGTTGCCGTATCCGTGCGAGCGGAAGTACGGGCCGTCGTGGGAGATGCGGTGCACCTTGGACGGATCGGCGAAGCGCCCGGACTTGTCGCGCTCCAGTGCACCCTCCTCCCACGCCTGCTCCCACAGCTTGTAGACGACCTGCATGAAGTCGTCGGCCATGGCGTACCGCTCGTCGTGACCGACCATCGGCACGCCGAAGCCCTGCACGGCGGTGTCCGCGGTGCCGGTGGTCACGATGTTCCAGCCGATGCGTCCGCCGGAGAGGATGTCGAGGGTCGCCATCCGGCGGGCGAAGGCGTAGGGCGGCTCGAGCAGCGTCGAGCCGGTGGCGACCAGGCCCAGGCGCGTGGTCTCCGGGATGAGCGCACCGAGCACGATCGCCGGGTCCAGCCGGGGGAGGTCGAGCCCCTCCACGGAGCAGATGTCGGGGCGTTCGCCGGCGACGTCCGCCCACCCCCAGGCGTCGGCGAGGAACAGGAAGTCGAATCCGGCGTCCTCGACCATGCGGGCGGTGTCCCGCCAGTAGTCGAGTCGGTCGAAGAGGTAGCGGCCGTTGTCGGGGTGGCGCCAGGTGGCGGTCCCGGAGTCGTTCGCCTGCGCGTTCTCGAAGAGTCCGAGCTTGAGCTGCGTGGCCATGGTCGTGCCTTTCTGTGTTGTTCCGGCCCCGTCGGGGGCATGTGCGGGGCACGCCGGACGGACCCGGGGACGGGCGTCCCCGGATCGGCATCCGGACGGCGAGGTCAGCCCTTGGCGGTGACCTCTCCTTCGCTCCACCACAGGACGCGCTTGCGCACCAGGGCGAGGAGGACGATGAGGAGGACGCCCAGCACGCACAGCAGGGCGATGCTGGCCCAGGTGACGGGCAGGTTGGCCTGCGCCGCCGAGGTGGTCACGAGCGATCCGAGCCCGGCCTGCTGGCCGGCCGCGACGAACTCCGCGACGGCGGCGCCGACCACCGCGAGCGGCAGGGCGATGCGCAGCCCCGCGAACACGTAGGGCATGCTGCCGGGGAAGCGGAGTTCGCGGAAGATCTCCCAGCGGCTGGCGTGCAGCGTCTTGAAGACGTCCAGGGCGCGCTGGTCGACGTCACGGAGGCCGGCGAGCGAGTTCACGAGCATGGGGAAGAACACGACGAGTCCCGTCACGATGAACTTCGGCACCATGCCGAAGCCGAACGCGACCACGAGCGCCGGCGCGATGGCGACGATCGGCGTCACCATGACGATGATGACCAGCGGCATCACGGCGCGCTCGATGATCTGGAACTCGGCCATCACCACGGCGAGGAGGAAGCCGGCGATGATCCCGGCCGAGGCCCCGACGACGACCTCCAGGAGCGTCACGAGGAAGTTCGACCCGTACATCGGGGCGTCCTCGACGAGCGTGGCCCCGATGTCGCCGAGGCTCGGGAGCACGTAGGGGTTCGTCGCCGCGACGATCTGCCACAGCAGCGCCGCGATCGCGAACGTGATGAGGGTCGGCACCCACGCGCCCCAGCGCAGCCACGGCGGGACGCCCCGGCGCGGTCCCCTCCCGCGGGCCTCGGCCGTGGCGAGCGTCGCCGTCGTGTCTCGGATGGTCATCTCAGACATGCGCCTTCTCCGTCTGCGCGCGCAGCGCACCGCGCACGGTCTTCTCTAGGTCGCGGAACGCATCCGTCGCGTATGCGTCCTCGGTGCGCGGCCGCGGCAGATCCACGTCGATGATCTCGGCGATCCGGCCCGGGTGGGCCGCCATGACGACGATGCGATCGGACAGCATGATCGCCTCGGGCACCGAGTGGGTGACGAACATCACGGCCTTGCGGTTGGACTGCCAGAACTCCAGCAGGGCGATCCGCTGCAGGTCACGGTTCATCTCGTCGAGGGCCGAGAACGGCTCGTCCATCAGCATGATCGCGGGATCGAAGACGAAGGCCCGTGCGATCGCCGCCCGCTGCTGCATGCCTCCGGAGAGCTGTCCCGGGTACTTCTTCATCGCGTGGCCGAGGCCGAACGTGGACAACAGGGTCTCGGCGTTGCCGAGCGTCCGCGACCCGCCGCCGCCCGCCCCGTTCCCCCGGCGGTTCACGGTCAGCGGAAGCTGGACGTTCTCCAGCACCGTCTTCCAGGGAAGCAGCGCCGGGGACTGCGGCACCAGCCCGATCTTCTTGTCCCTCGAGGCCGCCGTGACGCCCTCTCCGTCGATCGTGACGCTGCCGGAGTCGGCGTCGAGAAGGCCCGCGACCACTTTCAGGAGGGTCGACTTGCCGCAGCCGCTCGGTCCGATGACGGAGACGAACTCCCCCATCCCGATCGTGAGGCTGACGTCGTCGAGCACCGTGACCCGGCGCCCGTCGACCCCGAAGGACTTGGTGACGCCGCGGACCTCGACGCCCGCGCCCTGCCCGGTCACTTGCCGGCCTCCGGCCAGATCAGCGCGTCGCCGTCGTAGAGGTCGGCGACGAGGTCGGCGTCCATCATCTCGGCGATCTCGGGGACCGACTTCACGTTCCCGTACTTCTCGACCAGCGCGTACTCCGGCTCCCACATGGCCTCGGTCTGCACGCCGGGGTTCCCGCCCTTGCTGTTGCGCACCCATTCCGACTCCACGGCCCACGTGCGGGCGAGCTGGTCGCGCGGGAAGGCGGCGCCCTGGTTGTTGTCCTCGGCGAGCTTCGCGAGGGTGTCGATGCAGGCGTCGGACTCGTCGAGACAGTACTGCAGGGCCTTGAGGGATGCGCGCATGAAGTCGGCGGCGACCTCGCGGTGCTCGGCGAGGAACCGGGAGTTGACCTCCATGACGTTGTAGGTGCCCTCCACGCCCTCGTCCTCGGGGAGGAACTCGCTGAACGGGAGCCCCTGCGCCTTGAGGGACTGCGGCTGGTTCGAGGCGTAGCCGACGATGGCGTCGACCTGCTCGCGCACCACGACGGTCGGGTCGTAGTTGGTCATCTTGATCATCTCGACCTTCGACGCGTCGACGCCGGCGTTGTCCAGCATGGCCGAGGCGATCGGGGTGAGGTTGATGAAGTAGCCGAGCGATCCGCCCTCGAGGTCCTTCAGGCTCGTGAGCTTCTCGTTGCCGAAGATCGAGAACGGCGGGGTCGTCCCGTAGGTCGCGACGGCCGTGAGGTTCTTGCTGTTCGCCGCCGCGAGCATGACGTCGGAGGCGGAGCCGAGGGCGGTGAACTGCGCCTGCCCGGAGGCGACGAGCTGCTGACCGTTCGCGCCCGAGGCGTTGATCTCCACGTCCAGGCACAGCTCGTCGAAGTAGCCGAGCTCCTGCGCGAGGAAGACGTCGAGCTGCCCGGCGCTGGCGGAGTAGCCGTATCCGGAGATGTAGGTGATCGTGCCCGCATCCTGATTCCTCGTGCAGGCGTCGGCGTCGACGGCTGCGTTCGGAGGCTGGGTTCCGCCGGTGCTGGGCTGGGCCGACGAACAGGCGCCCAGCGTCAGGGTGGCAGCGAGAACACACGTCAGGGTGGCGGCAGTGCGGAATCGGGTCCTGTCCGCGGGGGAGAGTGCCATGGTGGTCCCTTCTCGGCCGTTCATCGTTGATGGCTAGATCAAGCTAACATAGTCAAGCTTGACTAGACAAGATTGAACGTCGATGTGAGCGCCCCACCTTCGCACGAGCTCATGGCGTGCGACGAGTTCCCTCCCCAGTGGAACGATCTTTGTCGTATTGCACACCAGTTGCTTGGTGCCGAGCCCGGTGTCTTCATACAATCGGTCCAGGCGTTCGCCGTCGGCACTTGTCGGACGTCGTCTTTGCACTCCAAGGCCGGATCGCGACGCACCTCTCTGCTGCGGTCCGGCCACGCAGAGAGGATTCCCGGCGGCGGGCGCCTCCCGTTGCCGCCCGGCGACTGCAGCAACGCTGTGCCGTCCATCCGACTCCGAACGGAGGCCCCTGTGCCCACCTCGCGCATCCAGGTCGTCTGGTCCCACCCGCGCTCCACCTCCCTCACCGCGGCCATCGCCGCCGACGTGATCACCGCTCTGCGCGACGCCGGCGCCACGGTGGACGAGCTCGACCTCGCCCGCACGGACTTCGACCCGCGCCTGCTTCCCGTCGACGAGCCGGACTGGGAGGATCCGGACCACCGGTACTCCGACGAGGTGATGGCGCACGCCTCCCGCTCGCGTTCCGCCGATGCCGTGGTCTTCGTCTTCCCAGTCTGGTGGTACTCGCTTCCCGCCCACCTCAAGGGCTACATCGACCGCGTCTGGAACCACGGGCTCTTCTACGGCGCCGGTCGCCGCGCGGGCATCCCGGCCGTCCGCTGGCTGGGCGTCGCCGGAGAGAGCGAGGAGTCCTTCGCCAAGCGGGGATACGACGAGATGATGGCCCGCCACCTGAACGTCGGCATCGCCGGTCTCTGCGGCATCCAGGACAGCCGGTTGGAGCTGCTGTACGACGCCCTGGGCGAGGACATCGACGACCTCGACGCGCACTTCACGGCGTTGCGCCGACGCGCCGTGTCGGCGGCGCTCGAGGTCCTGCCGACGCAGGGCTGACCCCGCCCCACACGGTTCCTGCCGAGGCGGGCGCGGCGGCTCAGAAGGAGGCGGCGACGGAGTTGCGGTGATAGTCGAAGATGATGCTCGTCCGGGTCGAGGCGACGCTGCTCTGCGCCGAGAGGTGATCGACGACGAACGCGCGCATCTGCTCGGAATCGGCGACCGCGATGTGCAGCAGGAAGTCGTCGTGACCCCCGAGGAAGAACATCTGGATCACCTGCGGCAGCGCACGGACGCGATCCTCGAAGGTGACGATGCTCTCGCGGCGGGCGCCGGGACGCAGCGTCACCCCGATGATCGCCTGAAGTCCGGCCCCCAGCAGCTTCTCGTCCACGCTGGCGTGGAAGCCGGTGATGACGCCCCGCTCCGTGAGCGACCGAAGTCGCGCGTGCGCGGTCGACGGCGCGATGCCCAGCCGTGCGGCGAGCTCGGCGTTCGTGATCCTCCCGTTCGCCGACACGAGATCCACGATCCGCGCATCGACGGCATCCAGCGCGGGGGCCCGAAGAGCATTCGGAGCCATTTCCCCAGAAGAGTCATCCATGCGAATGATTCTCCCGGATACGCTGCTCTTGTCGAAGGTTCTGCGGAGAATGTGTACTCGGGCGCGTTTTCTTGCAATGCTTTGCGACGACAAAATCGCCGTCAGGACGACAAAATCGCCACCAGGAGGATCGATGAGGATCGCTGTCCCCACCGAGGTCAAGAACAACGAGAACCGTGTCGCGCTCACGCCGGCCGGAGCCGACCGGCTCGTCCACGAGGGGCACCGGGTGCTGGTGCAGTCCGGGGCGGGACGGGGGCCGGGCATCGCCGACGACGCGTACCGTGCCGCAGGCGCCGAGATCGTCGACACCGCCGATGAGGCGTGGGGCGCGGCCGACCTGCTGCTCAAAGTGAAGGAGCCGATCGCGCAGGAGTACGGCTTCCTGCGCTCCGACCTCACCCTGTTCACCTACCTCCACCTGGCCGCCGACCGCGCGCTCACCACCGCCCTGGTCGAGGCGGGCACGACGGCCGTCGCGTACGAGACCGTGCAGCTGCCCGATCGCAGCCTGCCCCTGCTCGTGCCGATGAGCGAGATCGCCGGCCGCCTGTCGGTGACGATGGGCTCCTATTCGCTGCTGCGCTCGAACGGCGGCCGCGGCATGCTGCTCGGCGGCATCGCCGGCACCCCGCGCGCCAAGACGGTCGTGATCGGGGGCGGCGTCGCCGGCGAGCACGCCGCGGCGAACGCGCTCGGCCTGGGCTCGCAGGTGACCGTGATCGACATCTCGCTCCCCCGCCTGCGCGAGCTCGAGCACCGTTACGGCGGGGCGCTGCAGACGCGCGCCTCGAGCCGCTACGCCATCGCCGAGGAGCTCGCCACCGCCGATCTCGTGATCGGCTCGGTGCTGATCCCCGGCGCCGCGGCGCCCAAGCTCGTCACCGACGAGATGGTCGCGGGCATGAAGCCCGGCTCGGTGCTCGTGGACATCGCGATCGACCAGGGCGGTTGCTTCGAGGGGTCGCGCCCCACCACCCACGACGACCCCACCTTCGCCGTGCACGACTCGATCTACTACTGCGTCGCGAACATGCCGGGGGCGGTGCCGGAGACGGCGACGCGCGCACTCACCAACGCCACGCTCCCCTACGTCTCGGCGATCGCGGGCAAGGGCTGGGACCGTGCCGCCGAGGACGACGCCGCGCTCGCGAAGGGTCTCAACGTCCGCGACGGTCGCATCACGGTGCCGGCCGTCGCCGAGGCGCACGGCCTGACCGCCTGACCGGGCCGGGACGTTTCGACTCGCTGCGCTCGCTCAACGACCGGTGGGGCGCCCGCTCGTTGAGCGAGGAGCGCAGCGACGAGACGAAACGCGGTACCCGGGGGCCCGCCGCTGTCGGAACCGCGGACACGGACGTCGACGCGACGCGCCCCTCATCCCGTCCGGGACGAGGGGCGCGTCGTCGTCACGACATCAGTGACGGTCGGCGCGTCGGCGACCGGCGGCGCGCAGCGCCGCTCCTCCCGCGAGCAGTCCGATCGCGAGCAGAACGATCCCCATGCTGATCTCCCCGCCCGTCACGGGCAGCGGCGGGGCCGGCGGCGTCGGGGTGTCGATGACCGCTTCCGAGGGCGGCGACGCCACCGGCGGCTCTTCCCCCGGCGGATTGCCGGTGGCCGTGGCCACGTTGCTCAGCGCGGCGCCCGTGAGGTCGGCCGCCTGGACCGTGTAGGTCGCGGTGCATACGACGGTCTCCCCCGGGGCGAGCGCGGCGATGCCCGCAGGGCACGTGATCGCGGACAGCGTCCCCGCGCCTGAGAAGTCTCCTTCGACGACCTGCACGTCCGTCAACGTCACGTTCCCGGTGTTCGTCACCGCGAACGAGTAGGTGATGACCTGCCCGACCCGGATCGCACGATCGGTGTCGGCGGTCTTCACGATGCCGAGTCCCGGCTCCGGCGGAAGCGGCACGTGCACCTCGGACGGCGGCGACGTCACCGGTGGCTCGCCGTGCGGGGGCGTCCCGGTCGCCGTCGCCACGTTCTGGACGCCTCCGGCGTCCACGTCCGCCTGGGTCAGGACGTACGTGGCCGTGCAGACGGCGCTCTGCCCAGGCGCCAGCGCGAGGGATGCAGCCGGGCAGACGATCTCGGACAGCTCTCCTGTTCCGGAGAACTCCCCCTCGTCCACCGTCACGTCCGTGAGGGTCACATTCCCGGTGTTGGTCACCGTGAACGAGTACGTGATCGTGTCCCCCGACCTTCCCGCCCTGAGCGGGGTCCGCCGTCTTCACCAACGACAGGCCCGGA
Organism: Microbacterium resistens NBRC 103078; assembly: GCF_001552355.1. GTDB lineage: Bacteria > Actinomycetota > Actinomycetes > Actinomycetales > Microbacteriaceae > Microbacterium > Microbacterium resistens. The sequence continues at coordinate 93,308 of NZ_BCRA01000010.1, read as the reverse complement.
GCCGGATCCTGCGGCACCCGCACCGACGACGGCGGCGACTCCACCGGAGGCTGACCTCCCGGCGGATTCCCCGTCACCGACGCCGTATTCTCCAGAGTCCCGGCGTCCACGTCCGCCTGCGTTACCACGTACGTCGCGGTGCAGACGACCTGGGCTCCGGGAGCGAGCGACGCCGCGCCCTCGGGGCAGATCACCGGGGACAACTCTCCCGTTCCGCTGAACGACACCTCGTCCACCGACACGTCCGTGAGCGTCACGTTGCCCGTGTTCGTCACCACGAACGAGTACGTGATCGTCTCCCCGGCGACGAGCTCGGTCTTGTCGGCCGACTTCACCATCGACACACCCGGCTCCGGCGGAAGCGGCACCGTCACCTCCGACGGCGGCGACGTCACCGGCGGCTCACCGCCCGGCGGGTTGCCCGTGGCCACCGCGGAGTTGGTCACGCCCCCGGCATCCACATCGGCTTGGGTCAGAACGTAGCTCGCCGTACACGTGACGGCCTGACCGGGGACGAGCGTGTTGGCCCCGTCCGGGCAGACGATCTCAGACAGCTCTCCTGTTCCGGAGAACTCCCCCTCGTCCACCGTCACGTCCGTGAGGGTCACATTCCCGGTGTTGGTCACCGTGAACGAGTACGTGATCGTGTCCCCGACCTTCCCGCCCTGAGCGGGGTCCGCCGTCTTCACCAACGACAGGCCCGGAGCCGGATCCTGCGGCACCCGCACCGACGACGGCGGCGAGTCGAGCGGGTCACCGCCGGGCGGCGTACCCGTCGCCGTGGCGGTGTTCTCGACACTGCCCGCATCCGCATCGGCCTGGGTGACCACGTACGTCGCGGTGCACACGACCTGTGCACCCGGAGCCAGAGACGCCGCCTCTGGCGGACACTCGATCGCGGACATCTCGCCCGATCCGGTGAACGACGACTCGTTCACCGACACCTCCGTGAGCGTCACGTTCCCCGTGTTCGTCACCACGAACGAGTACGTGATCCTCTCCCCCACGACGAGCTCGGTCTTGTCAGCCGACTTCACCACAGAGAGACCGGGCGCCTGGTCGGAGGGCACGCGGACCTCGGACGGCGGAGACGACACCGGCGGCTCGCCCCCGGGCGGAGTCCCCGTCCCTGTCGCGCTGTTGGTGAGCGAGCCGCGATCGGCGTCGGCCTGCGTGGCGACGTAGGTCGCGGTACAGGTGACGGTCTCGCCGGGAGCGAGCGAGGACGCCTCGGCCGGGCACTCGATCGCCGAGAGCTCGCCCGTGCCGTCGAAGTCGCCCTCCTTCACCGTCACGTCCGTCAGCGTGACGTTGCCGGTGTTCGTCACGGCGAACGAGTACGTGATCGTCTGTCCTGCGACGAAGCTCTCGGTGTCGGAGCTCTTCACGATCTCGATCCCCGGCTCCGGCTCTGCGGTCGCCTCAGTGCTGGAGGGGTCCGACGAAACCCGGTCCCCTCCGCGCGGCGGGAATCCCGACGCCGTCGCCGTGTTCTCCACGGACCCCGCGTCGACGTCCGCCTGCGTGACCGTGTAGGTGGCGGTGCAGGTGATGGTCCGCCCCGGAGCGAGAGAAGCAGCCTCATCCGGGCAGGAGATCGCGGAGACCTCTCCCGAACCCGTGAACGCATCCTCGGCGATCTGCACGTCCGTGAGGGTGACGTTGCCGGTGTTCGTCACAGCGAACGAGTAGGTGATCGTCTCCCCGGCCACCAGCACGTCTGTGTCCGAGGACTTGACCAGCGCGATCCGCGGATCGATCTCCTGGGGGATCCGGACCTCCGACGGAGGAGAGGACACCGGCGGCTGACCGCCCGGCGGCGTCCCGGTCGCGGTGGCCGTGTTGTCGATGGTCCCCCGATCCGCATCCGCCTGGGTCACCTCGTAGGTCGCCGTGCACTGGAGCTGCGCGCCCGGCGCGAGAGAGCGCTGTGCGTCCTCCGGCGTGCACGTGATCGCGGACATCGGGCCCGATCCGGTGAAGGAGTCCTCCCGGATCGCGATGTCGGTCAGCGTCTGGTTGCCGTCGTTGGTGACCACGAACGTGTACGTGATGGTCTCACCGGCCACGAGCTCGGTCGTGTCCGTGCTCTTGACCAGATCCAGGGACGGGTTCGGGTCCGCCGTCAGCGTGACCTCCGACGGGTCCGAGAAGATCGGGGTGTCGGTGTTCGGCGGCGTGCCGTTCGCGACAGCCGCGTTGTACAGCCGACCGGCGTCGACGTCCTCCTGCTGGACCACGTACTCGCCCGTGCACGTCAGCGAGGCGCCCGGCGCGAGGGACGCGGCCTCGTCCTCAGGACACAGGATGTCGGGCTCGTCCTCCCAGCCCGTCCAGGCCTCCTCGGTGAGGAGGATCCCGGTCAGCGTCACGTTCCCCGTGTTCGTCACGACGAAGGTGTACGTCACCGTCTCACCCGCGACGATCGTGTCCGTGTCCGCCGACTTCACGAGCGCGATCCCGGGCCGCGGGTCAGCCGTCACGGTCTCGTCGTCCGGGTTCGAGACCACCGGATCGCCGCCGCCGGGCGGAGTGCCCTGTGCATGCGCCGAGTTCTGCACGCTGCCGGCGTCCACGTCCGCCTGAGTCACGACGTAGGTCGCGGTACAGGTGACGACATCGCCCGGAGCCATCTGTGCGGCTTCCGCCGGGCAGGTGATCTCGGAGAGGTCGCCGCTTCCGGAGAAGTCCCCCTCGACCACCGTGACATCGGTCAGGGTGGTGTCGCCGGTGTTCTCGACGCGGAAGGAGTAGGTGATCGTCTCTCCTGCGACGAGTTCGTCGCTGCTCGCCGACTTCTCGATCACGAGCTGCGGGTTCCCACCGCCCGGGATGAACGCCTCGGAGGGGGGCGTCGTCACCGGATCGCCGCCGGGCTGCGTACCCTCCGCGACGGCCGTGTTCGTCGCGCCGCCCTGATCGATGTCGTCCTGTACAGGCGTGTACGTCGCGGTGCAGGTGAGCGCGTCTCCGGGCGCCAGCGGCCCATTGGAGGGGCAGACGATCTCGCCCATCGTGCCGTGTCCGTCGAAGTCCAGCTCGCTGACGACGATGTTGCCCACCGTGACGTCGCCGGTGTTCGTGACCTCGAAGGAGTACGTCACCGGCTTTCCGATCTCCAGCCGCTCGGTGTCGGAGCTCTTCACCAGGGTGAGCCCCGGGTTCTGGGCGCCCGGGATCGACACCTGGGACTCGTTGGAGCTGACGGGCCCGTCGTCGGGAGCCTCGCCCGTGGCCACAGCCGTGTTGTCGAGGATGCCCGCGTCCACATCCTCCTGCGTCACCGTGTAGGTCGCGGAGCACCAGGTGGTCCCCCGAGGCGGCAGCCTGGTGGCCTCGCAGGTGATCGGGGACATCTCGCCCGATCCGCTGAAGGCCACCTCCGCGACGGCGATCTCGTCGACCGTGACGTTGCCGGTGTTGCGCACCTGGAACCAGTAGACGACCTCGTCGCCCACGATGAGCTCGTCGTCCGGGGTGCTCTTCACGAGCGAGAGGCCGGGCTCCGGATCCGAGGGCACGTTCACGGTGTCCTCGCCGCCGTCCACCGGGTCTCCGCCCGGGTCCTTGCCGGTCACCGTGGCCGTGTTGGTGAGGGTGCCCTTGTCCACGTCCTCCTGGGTGACGACGTAGTCTCCGAAACAGGTCATCTGCTGGTACGCCGCGAGCGTGTCCCCCGGGCAGGAGATGACGATCGGGTCGCCGCTGCCGTCGAAGGAGACCTCCTCGACCGCGATGTCGCTGACGGTGACGTTTCCTTCGTTGCTGATCACGAACCAGAACCGGATCGTCTCCCCCGCGACGAGCTCCTGCGCGTCGGAGAGCTTGTCGATCGTCAGCACCGGACTCTGCGGCGCGACGAGACGGTGCGAATCCGGGCCGGAGACCACCGGGTCCCCCTCGGGCGGCGTACCGGTCGCGGTCGCGGTGTTGTCGATGCTGCCGCGGTCCACGTCGGCGCCCGTCGCCGTGTAGGTGGCGTGGCAGGTCGTGGTCTCGTCCGGCGCGAGCTCCGTGGCGTCGCAGGTGATCGCGGACATCTGCCCGCTGCCGCTGAACGACTCCTCGTTGATCGTGATGTCGGTGAGCGGGACGCCACCGGTGTTCGTCACCGTGAAGGTGTAGTTGATCCGCCGCCCGTAGTCATACGATTCCTGCTGCGACGACTTCGTCATGCTGATCCCGGGGAACACCATGTCGGTGCAGACGCTGCCCTCTTCCCCGCAGACGGGGGTCGCAGGAGGGTTCTCCGGATCGTAGGGCGTGCCCGGCGGGAAGGCGACGTTGTTCACCCGATCATCGCCCTCACCGGTGAGGACCACCTGGTAGGTGAGCGTCATCGTGGAGCCGACCGCGAGCGGCCCCTGCCATACGAGGCGGTTACCGTCGCGGGTCGGCGCCGCGGTCGCAGCGCCGTCGATCGTGGCCCGCACGGAACCGTCGACGAGGGTCGCGTCGTCGAGCACTCCGGTGAGGTCGTCGACGACGACGGCCGGGTTGTCGTCCGTGTAGTTGCCGGTCCCGTCGTTCGTGGCCGTCACGGTGTACGTCACCGTGTCGCCGACGCGGGAGGCGCCGCTGCCGTCGCTGGACTTCGTGAGCGTCAGGTGCGGCTCGTTGTAGAACTCGACCTCCGCGCAGGCCGGGGCGTCCAGACCCGCGGAGGTGATGTTCTCCGCGCAGTTCGCGTAGACCACCGGGGAGGCGTCCGCGGGGCCGGGCGACGCCGACGTGACGTCCACGGTGATGGTGCAGGACTCCTCCATGAACTCCAGCACGCCGTCCGCGACCGTGATCGTCCCGGAGCCGGCGGCTGCCGTGGTGTTCGCCGTACAGGTGCCGCCGATGTTGGCGGGATCCGCGACGACGAGGCCCTCCGGCAACGTGTCCGTGAAGGACCAGCCGCGCTTCTCCGCGAGGTCGTCCGTGTTCGTCACGGTGAAGGTCAGGGTCGACACGCCGTTGACCGGCACGCGCTCCGGGGAGAACGACTTGTCCATCTGCGGGGTCGCGTCGAACAGCCGGACGTTGTCGTAGGCGAAGTCGTTGCCGTCGCTCGTGCCGACGGCGTTGCGCATCCGAAGCTGAAGGTTCGGGTACTGCGCCGTGTCCACGAGGAACGAGCTGTCGGCGTAGAACTGGCCGGCAGCGACGTAGGCGCCACCGTTGCCCCACCCGCCGGAGAGCGCCGGGGACGTGTAGTAGCGCACATCCGGGTCCGTGCAGGCGCGGATCGGGTCCTTCGTCACGGGCAGCTCTTGGTTCCCGGCCACCAGGGAGAAGTTCAAGCGGGAGTTGTTCTGCCCCTGTCGGTAAGTGCACGACGTCTCAGCCACGTTGACTGAGGCGGTGTAGAAGCGGGTGCCGTTGCCCGCCAGGTCGAACGGCGGCGTCTCGAACGTCACGGCGTTGTTCGGCCCGGAGACGTTACCGGTCCAGGCGGTGATCGCGTGATTGGTGCGCGTCGCCGCTGTCGAGCCGTTCACCGGAGCCGCGGGGTTGCGGCTGCCGACGACGCCGGCGTCGACCTGGCCGAGCACGTCAGCCATCCGCCGCACGTTGTTGCGCGAGTTGTACTCCGTCGTGCAGAAGCCGCTGGGGAAGACGGTGGCCGAGTATTGGACCACGACGCCGTTGCACTGGTCCTGCCGCAGCCAGTAGTCGTGCGCGGTGTAGACCTCGCCCTGGGCTCCCACGTAGTTGCGCAGGCTGACCGCGGTCGCGCCCGTGTTGTTCTCGAACCCCTCGTAGTAGATCTCGCGGGCGGGGCCCGGCGTGCCGGGGTTGCCCGGTGCCGCCACCGCAGGGGTCGAGGCATCCGCTACGACGTCCGCGCCGACGAGGCCGACAGAGATGAGCAGCGGAACGATGAGCCCCGCCAACAATCCCCGCCGCGGCCTCGCCGTCCGTCGCGTCGTCGCCGTCTGTGCGTTTCGCCGCATCGTTCCCCCTCGATCGATCGGTATCGGAAACAGGATGCCAGGGTTCCCCCAACATGACAATTCGCTGTGAGCAACAGTTCCGCAGTATTTCAGTCAATTCCCAAATACTGGTGTGTCAGACATGGGGACCCCGGCCGCTCCTGTGGTCAGTACGGGATGCCAGCATGCTCGCCAGTGCACGACGAAGGGAGCGGCGGCCCCGAGGGACCGCCGCTCCCGCTCCGGCGTCACGCCTGATGCTGCAAGGCGGCTACAGCGTCTGGCGACGACGGCCGATCAGGTAGGCGCCTCCCCCCAGCGCCAGCAGGGCGAGCCCCGCAAGTCCGGCGATCCCGGCCTCCGCACCGAGGCCGGTGACCGGGAGCGAGCCCCCGGGCCGATCCACGTAGCAGATCGAGATCGTCGCGCCGGTCTGGTTCCCGTTGACGTCGGTCACGCGGTACGCGACCGGCGTCGGGCACTGGGGGGCGCCCGGGGCGGGGATGAACCTAACGGTGCCGTCCGGGTTCACGATCCACACGCCCTCGCCGGGAACGGTCAGTTCCTTGGTGCCCGTGCCGTCGGGACCGACGAGCTCCAGGCTCGGGACGTCGAACTCGCCCTCGTCGTTCTCCAGCGGGCTGACGATGACCGGACCCCACGGGTTGTCCCGCGACACGTCGTCGTGGGCCCGCGGAGGCTCCGGCGCCTCCGGGTCGTGGACGTAGGTGATGACCACCTCGGCGCCGACCTCGTTGCCGAACGGGTCCTTCACGGTGTACCGGATCGGGGTCGGGTTGCCGGAGAAGCCCTCTTCCGGCGTGAAGGTGATCGACCCGTCGGGGTTGACCGTCCACGTGCCCTCGCCGGGGACGACGAGCTCCTTCACCGGGTTCCCGTCCGGGTCGGTGATGTTCACCGTCGACGGGTCCACGTTGTCGGAGTCGTTGCCGAGCACGTCCACCGTCACGGGGCCGCAGGTCGTCGCGCCCGCCGCCTGCGCGACCAGCGTGCCGTCCGCCGCGGTCGTCGCAGCCCGGCAGGGATTGTTCAGCGACGCGTCGTCGTACGCCTCCGGCAGGTAGGTCACGGTGACCTTCCCCCCGGTCTCACGACCGTCCTGGTCCTCCACCGTGTACTGGATCGGGGTCGGGTTGCCGGTGTATCCGGGCTCCGGGGTGAACGTGATCGAGCCGTCGTCGTTCACGGTCCACGTTCCCTCACCGGGGACGACCAGCTCCTTCACCGGGTTCCCGTCCGGGTCGGTGATGCTCAGCGTCGAGGGGTCGAGCGCTCCGTCGTCGTTGCCCAGCACCGGCACGGTCACCGGCTGCCCGATCCGGTTGCCGTCGGACCGGTCGTCGCGCCCGCGCGGGTCGGCGTCGGGATCCAGGTAGGTGACGATGACCTCGGCACCGACCTGGTTGCCGTCCGCGTCCTCGACCGTGTAGGCGATCGGGGTCGGATCGCCCTCGAACCCGGGCTCCGGGGTGAAGGTGATCGAGCCGTCCTCGTTCACCGTCCAGGTGCCCTCACCCGGGACCACCAGTTCCTTCACCGGGTTCCCGTCCGGGTCGGTGATGTTCACCGTCGACGGGTCCACGTTGTCGGAGTCGTTGTCCAGGACCGGCACCGTGACCGCCTCGCCGCGGGGGTTGTTCCGCGACTCGTCGTCCGCCGCCTCGGGAAGGTAGGTGACCACGAGCGTCGCCCCGGTGGGGTTGCCCTCGGTGTCCTCGACCGTGTAGCCGATCGGGGTCGGGTTGCCGCTGAACCCAGGCTCCGGCGTGAAGGTGATCGAGCCGTCCTCGTTCACCGTCCAGGTACCCTCGCCCGGCACCACCAGCTCCTTCACGGGGTTCCCGTCCGGGTCGGTGATGTTCAGCGTGGACGGATCCAGCGCGCCGCCGTCGTTGTCCAGGACGGGGACCGTCACTGGCTGACCCGGCGTGTTCCCCTTGGACTCGTCGTTCTGCGCCACGGGGTCCACGTAGGTGACGATCACCTGCGCGTCGACCGTGTTGCCGTCCCGGTCCTGCACCGAGTACCGGATCGGCGTCGGGTCGCCCGCGAATCCCTCCTCCGGCGTGAAGGTGATCGACCCGTCGTCGTTCACGGTCCAGACGCCCTCGCCGGGGACGGCCAGCTCCTTCACCGGCTCGCCGGTGCTCGGGTCGGTGATGTTCACCGTCGACGGGTCGAGGTTGTCGGAGTCGTTGTCCAGCACCGGCACCGTGACCGTGGCTCCGCGGGCGTTGTCCCGCGACTCGTCGTCGTTCGCCTCCGGCAGGTAGGTCACCACGACGTTCGCACCGACCTCGTTGCCCTCCTCGTCCTCGACCGTGTACGCGATCGGGGTCGGATTGCCCGTGAAGCCGTCCTCCGGCGCGAAGGTGATCGTGCCGTCGTCGTTGACCGTCCACACGCCCTCGCCCGGAACGACGAGCTCCTTCACCGGCTTCCCGTCGGGGTCGGTGATGTTCACCGTCGACGGGTCCACGTTGTCGGAGTCGTTGTCCAGCACGGGCACCGTCACGGTCGAACCCTGCGGGTTGTTCCGCGACTCGTCGTCGACGGCCTCCGGAAGGTACGTGACGATCACGTTCGCGCCCGTCTCGTTGCCCTCGGTGTCCTCGACCGTGTAGGCGATCGGCGTCGGGTCACCGGAGAAGCCCTCCTCCGGCGTGAACGTGACCGTCCCGTCGTCGTTGACCATCCACACGCCCTCGCCCGGGACCTCGAGCCGCTTGGTCGGCTCGCCCGTGGTCGGGTCGGTGATGTTCAGCGTCGACGGATCCAGGTCACCCTCGTCGTTATCCAGGACGGGGACCGTCACCGGCTGACCCGGCGTGTTCCCCTTGGACTCGTCGTCCTTGGCCTCCGGGTCCACGTAGGTGACGATCACCTGCGCGTCGACCGTGTTGCCGCCCTGGTCCTGCACCGAGTACCGGATCGGCGTCGGGTCACCCGCGAAGCCCTCCTCCGGCGCGAAGGTGATCGACCCGTCGTCGTTCACCGTCCAGACGCCCTCCCCGGGGACCTCCAGGGTCTTGACCGGGTTGCCGTCGGGATCGGTGATGTTCACCGTCGACGGGTCGAGGTTGTCGGAGTCGTTGTCCAGCACCGGCACGGTCACCGTGGCACCGCGCGGGTTGTTCAACGACTCGTCGTCGGCCGCCTCCGGCAGGTAGGTCACCACGACGTTCGCGCCGACCCCGTTGCCGTCGTTGTCCTCGACCGTGTAGGCGATCGGGGTCGGATTGCCCGTGAAGCCGTCCTCCGGCGTGAAGGTGATCGAGCCGTCCTCGTTCACGACCCACACACCCTCACCCGGGACCACCAGGCGCTTCGTCGGCTCACCCGTCGCCGGGTCGGTGATGTTCACGGTCGACGGATCCAGGTTGTCCGAGTCGTTGCCCAGCACATCCACCGTCACCGGCGTCCCCGGTTCGTTGTCCAGGTCCTCATCGTCCTGCGCCGCGGGGAGGTACGTGACCACGACGTTCGCCCCGGTCTCGTTGCCGTCCGCGTCCTCGACCGTGTATCCGATGGGGGTGGGGTCGCCGACGAAGCCGTCCTCCGGAGTGAACGTGATCGTGCCGTCGTCGTTCACCGTCCAGACGCCCTCGCCGGGGACCGCGAGCCGCTTGGTCGGCTGGCCGGTCGCCGGGTCCGTGATGTTCAGCGTCGACGGATCCAGGTCCTCCGAGTCGTTCTCCAGGACGTTCACCGTCACCGGGGTGCCCGGCTCGTTGCCGCGCGACTCGTCGTCGTTCGCCACCGGCAGGTACGTGACCACGACGTTCGCCCCGGTCTCGTTGCCGTCCGTGTCCCTCACCGTGTACGCGATCGGCGTCGGGTCTCCGGGGAACCCCTCCTCCGGCGTGAAGGTGATCGAGCCGTCGTCGTTCACGACCCACACCCCCTCACCTGGAACTACCAGACGCTTCGTCGGCTCACCCGTGTTCGGGTCGGTGATGTTCACGGTCGACGGATCCAGGTCGTCCGTGTCGTTGCCCAGCACCGCCAGGGTGACCGGAGTGCCCGGCTCGTTGTCCAGGTCCTCGTCGTCCTCCGCGGCGGGCAGATACCCGACGCGGACGTTCGCCCCGGTCTCGTTGCCGTCCGCGTCCTCCACCGTGTACGCGATCGGCGTCGGCTCACCGTCGAAGCCCTCTTCGGGCGTGAACGTGATCGTGCCGTCGTCGTTCACCGTCCAGACGCCCTCGCCGGGGACCGCGAGGCGCTTGGTCGGCTGACCGGTCGCCGGGTCCGTGATGTTCAGCGTCGAGGGGTCGAGGTCAGGCGAGTCGTTCTCCAGCACGTTCAGGGTGACCGGTGTCCCCGGTTCGTTGCCCAGCGACTCGTCGTCGTTCGCCACCGGCAGGTAGGTCACCACGACGGTCGCGCCGACCTCGTTGCCGTCCGTGTCGCTCACCGTGTAATCGATCGGCGTCGGGTTGCCGGGGAAGCCCTCCTCCGGCGTGAACGTGATCGAGCCGTCGTCGTTCACGACCCACACGCCCTCACCCGGAACCACCAGCTCCTTGGTCGGCTCGCCCGTGTTCGGGTCGGTGATGTCCACCGTGGACGGATCCAGGTTGTCTGAGTCGTTCGCCAGAACGTCCACCGTCACGGGCGTCCCCGGCGGGTTGTCCAGGTCCTCGTCGTCCTGCGCCTCGGGCACGTACGTCACGATGACGTTCGCGCCGGTCTGCTCCCCGTACTCGTCCTCGACCGTGTACGCGATCGACGTCGGGTTGCCCGTGAAGCCGTCCTCCGGCGTGAAGGTGATCGTGCCGTCCTCGTTCACGACCCACACGCCCTCGCCCGGAACCTCCAGACGCTTCGTCGGCTCACCCGTCGCCGGGTCCGTGATGTTCACCGTCGACGGATCCAGCGCCCCGGCATCGTTCGCCAGGGGGTTCACCGTGACCGGCTCACCCTGCGGGTTGCCCCGCGACTCGTCGTCCGTCGCCGCCGGCGCCTCGTCCTCGACCGTCAACGTGCTGTCGCCCGGAGGGTTCAGACCGTTCTGGGTCACATTCCCCGGACCGTTCGAGTACGTCTTGGACCGCTCAGCCTGGTCCTGTGCGATCACGTCGACCGTGATCGTGCACGACTCCGCCATGAAGTCGAGGACCCCGTCGGCGATGACGATCTCGTTGCTGCCCGGCGCCGCATTCACGTCGGCCTGGCAGGTCCCGCCGATGTTCGGCTCGTCCGCGACCACCAGCCCCTCGTCGAGGGCGTCCGTGAAGCTCCACCCGTTCTTCTCCGCCAAGTCGCTGGAGTTCGTCACGGTGAACGTGAGCGTCGCCGGCTCGCCCGGCTTCACCGTCTCCGGCGAGAAGGACTTGTCCAGCTGCGGCGTCGCGTCGAGCAGGATCAGGTTGTCGATCGCGAAGTCATTGCCGCTGGACGCACCGATGCGGTTCTTCACCTGCACCTGCACGTTCTGGAAGTCCTCCGGCGAGAGCAGCACCGCAGAGTCGGAGTAGAACCGGCCCGCCGCGACATAGGCACCACCGGAATCCCATCCGCCCGGAAGGTCGGGCGAGGTGTAGTACGCGACATCGGGGTCGGTGCACGCCCGGATCGGCTCCTTGTTCATGGCGATCACCGAACCGTCGCCGTAGTGCAGGAACGCGTCCAGACGCGAGTTGTTCTGACCGCTCAGGTAGTCGCAAGAGACCTCGGCGACGTCGATCGAGATGGTGTAGTAGCGCTGACCCTGCGCGACCGGCAGGGTGAACGGGTCGGAAATCAGGACCGTCTCATTCGGGTTGCCGTTCTCCCAGAAGGTCCACTCCGCGACCGCGCTGTTCTGGCGAGTCTCCGCGGTGGAGCCGTTCACCGGTGTGTTCCGGTCCTGGCTCCCCTGCACACCCGCACCCACCTGACCCAGCACATCCGCCAGGCGACGCACGTTCACCTGGGTGACCCGGTCGCGGTTGCGGTCGCTGAACCCCTGGCAGAACCCGGACGGGAACTGTGTGTTCTCGTACTGCAGGATCACCCCGTTGCACTGACTCTGGCGGCCCCAGAACTCGTCCGTCGAATAGCCCGCGCCGCCCGCGTTCACATAGTCCGCGATCCGCGTCGCCGTCGCGCCCGTCCCGTTCTCGAAGTCCTCATGCCCGATCACGTAGGGGTCGGACGGGACTCCGGGGCTTCCCGGAGCGGCGAGAGCGAGCTGGGGGGTGAGCGCCAGGCCGCCGACGGCGAGCAGGACGGTCCCTGCGATGGCGATCGGCCGACGCACCGCCTGCTTCCTCCGGGCGGCCGCCGCCCGCCGGAGTTCTCCGCGGGTGGTCGCGCGCTGCGGGACTGACGAGCTCCTCGCAAGGTCCGGCGGCGGCGATGATCGGTCGGGTTCTTCGTGCCGGGCGGAGGCCGAGAATCCCCTCGCCGCACGAATGCGATTCCACAGGCCAGCGACACTCCACTCACCCGATGACGACAAACCGAACATGAATCAACCCCCTCGGCCGACTACACGACGGGCACGCCGAAGAGCGCGTCACCGCGTCGTGTCTGATGCTCCGGAACCTTCCGGTCCCCCCTGTTCGGGTCAACATACTCAGGGTTTTTTCAGGCGTCCAGAAAACGGGAACCGAAATACCTGTGTTTCTGTTTTTCGCTGGTCACCGAGACAATCGACGGTCGCGAAAGACCTGCGGAACCGCGGGCAGCCGGGTCGCCGGCCGGGGCGCCGTCCACCCGCCCCGACCGCTCCTGGCCTCGCGACCGGCCTGACCTCGCTCAGCTCACCGCCGGATCGAGCCCCACCTTCGGCCGGGCCCAGGAGCGTCCTCGGGTGTCCTTCAGGATCGTGTACTCCACGTCCACGTGCGGCTCGATCGCACTGTACTTGTCGTTCGGAGCGCCGATCACCAGCTGGAAGCCGAGCCCGCGCCACGCGCCGATCGCACGTTTGGTGAAGTGCGCGTCCGCCTTGATCAACGCCTCGTCCATGAACACCGGCGCGTAGCGCGGACGCGGGGCTCCCGCGTCGCCGAGCTGGTAGCGCAGCGCGGACCCGACGATGAACGCCACGAGCTCCTGCGACTCCCCGCCCGATTTCTCCCCGATGTGGTCGTAGAGGGCGACGTGCTCCCCGGTGGCGGCGTGGATCCGCTCCGCGCTCACCCGCACATGGTTGCGCACGTCGATGAGCTCGGCGAAGTCCGGAGCGGTCCGCCGCATCTTGCCGATCAGGCGGCTCATCCGGTTGTACGCGTGCTGACGCTGCTCGTCCGTCGACGCCGCTTCGATGAGGCCGCGCACCTCGCGCAGCTCCCTGCGGAAGCGTCGTCGCGCCTCGGACTGGTTCTCCCGCGGGACGATCTGGAGCCGGTGATCGTCGTCGTAGAAGGGCAGCTCCTGCATGATCCGGTTGATCGGGTCGATCCGGTCCTTGATCTCCCGCAGCGAGCGGCTGAGCGTGGAGTCGAGACTCGTCAGGTCGTTGCCGGACAGGCGCAGCAGGCTGTCGCGCCACTCGGCCTCCAGCTCGTGCAGTCCGCTCGTGCGGAGGGATTCGAGGATCCCCTCGAACTCCGCGACCGACGTGTCGGGATCCGGCAGCACGTTGAGATCCGGCCACCGCTCCAGGAACCCCGTCATCAGCCGCCGGAGGGCCTCGCGCTGCTCCTGATGCGCATCCGCCGCCGCGCGCCGGTCCTCCGCGAGGCGCTGGGCGGCCGAGCGCAGGGCGAGGTCAAGACGTGCCAGCCGCTCCGACGGGGCCGCCTGGTCCGCCTCCTCGGCGAGCAGGAAACGCGCGTCGAGGAACGCCGACTGCGCGGGATCGAGGGCGCGCTCCTCCGCCTCGGCGGCGTCGACGATGACCTGGCAGGCGTCGACGTCGTCGGTGACCTCTCCCCACTCCGCGTGCGTCCGGTCGAGGTCCGCGCGCAACCGCGCCATCTCGGCCCGCAGGCCGGCCTCACGGGCCTTGAGCTCCTCGGCCCTGGCCTTCAGACGCGCGATCTCCGGGTTGCCGTCGGTCACCTCGGACTCCACGGCGAGCCAGCGGTCGCGCTCGGCGACGACGGCGTCGACGTCGATCTGCTCCCAGGTCACGTCCTGGACCTTCGCGTAGGACTGGAGGCGCCCGACGGCGTCGTCCAGGGCGGACTCGGCCTCGCGCGCCGCGGTCTCGGCGCTCCGGTACCGGGTGTCCAGTTCGGCGAGACGCTCGTCGAGATCACGGACCCGTCGCTCGTTCGAGAAGCCCAGCACGTTGTCCCGGCCATGGCCCCCGTGGGCGCCGCGCTGCCCGCGGGAGACCTGCCCGGTGATCGTCAGCGCCTTCGGGTGCTCCGCGAGCTGCGCCGACGAGTCCACGCACACGAAGTCGAAGCGCTCCCGAAGATGCTGCTGCACCCAGCCGGTGAAGGGCGTGTCGCGGTAGTCGAGGCGCCCGGGCAGCGTCGTCGGGTCGGCGGAGACCTGCGTGCCGATCCCGACGTGCACGCCCTCGTAGTTCAACCGATCCGGGATCCGGACGGACTCGATCGCCGCGCGGAACCGCGGCAGGTTCTCGACGTCGATGAGCAGCGTGCGCGCGAATCCGCCGAGGGCGAGGTTGAAGGCGTCCCGCCACGGCTCGTACTCGGTGCGCACCTCGACGATCTCGCCCACGAAGGGCAGGTCGTCCGGAGTGAGTCCCGCTGCCTCGGCGAGCGCGGCGCGCGCCTCGTCCAGCCGCATGGGGATGCTGCCCGCGCTGCGTGCGCTCCGGTCCCGCTCGTCCCGCAGGCGCGCACGTTCCCGGTCGATCGCGCGTCGCTCCGCCTCGGCCTCCGCGAAGGCGGCGCGGGCGGACCGGCCCGTGTCGCCGCCCGTCGACGCGGTCCGTGCGCGGGCGAGCAGCGCGTCGAATGCGTCGGCCGTCGTCACTTCCTCGCCGAGCTCGCGCAGGACCGCGCCCACGCGGTCCCGCTCGCGCCGCACCTCCTCCAGCCGCCGTTCGACGCCGCGCAGCTCACGCTGGGCGGTCTCCAGCCGGTCGCCGCCGGACTGGCGCAGGACCTCCAGAAGCCCCTCGCGCTCCGCCTCCGCGGCGTCGGCGAGGGCCTGCTTCTCCCGCAGCGCGAGCTCCAGCGCGTGGGTGCGGTCGCGCAGCTCGGTCTCCACTTCGCGCAGCAGGTCCAGGCGACGCTCGGCCCGCCACAGCGCTGCGCTCGACGCCGCCTCGGTGAACGAGCCGAGCTCGTCGATGAGGCGGACGCGTTCGCTCGACGCCGCCATCCGGTCGCGAATGCCGCGGATCGGCTCGAGAGCGCTCACCTGCTGGCGAGCGGTCAGCATACTGATCCGCGTGCTCTCCAGCTCGTCGAAGTGGGCGACCACGGCGTCCGCCGTCGCCATCGTCTCCGGCTCCTCCAGGACGAGCCTCTTGTACAGGTCGTCGACGGTCGTGATCTGCTGTCCGGCCTGGATGCGTGCGAGCAGGCTGACGGCCTTCGCGCCCGCCCCCGCCGTCCCGATGCCCAGCACGGCGTGCAGGCGTGCGGAGAACTCCCGGTCGGTCCCGAGCGTCTCCAGTCCCGTCGCGCGCACCGCCGCGTCGGAGAGCCGCTGTGCCGCCGCGGCCTCGAGGCGCCCGAGGTCGAAAGCGGCGTCGACCGTCGCCCGGACCCGCACGGTGTCCTCCAGCACCCGCGCGCCCGCCGGGATGTACCAGGCGCGCACGGCCGTGAACCGGGATCCGTCGTGGTCGAGCCAGGTCATCGCGACCGCGCTCCAGGTGTCCTCGCCGTCGCCGCGCAGGACCCGGAGCTTGGTGCCCTCGTCGGTGCGGGATTCGTCGATCTTGCCGCGGCCGTAGGAGAGGATGTTCCGCTGCTCGTCGCCGCGCGGGCGCCCGGTGACGCCGCCGTTCGACGCGCCGTTGAACGGCGTCGTGTGGGGCATCATGAGCGCGATGTACGCGTCCATGAGCGTCGACTTCCCGGAACCGGACCCGCCGCACAGCAGGGTCGCGTCCGGCGAGAACCGCACCACGTGCGGTCCGGCGTCGTAGCCTCCCCAGTTGATCAGCTGCAGGTCCTCGGCCACCCACTGCTGGCCGCGGGACCCGGCCGGGATGAGCCCGAAGAGCGTCTCCACCATCGTCACGGTACGGGCACCTCCGCCGCGTCGTCCTCTCGGACCGCGGCCTCCTCGCGGACTGCGGCCCCCTGTTCGGGCCGGTCCTCCTCGTCATCCGGTCCGGCGTCGCCGTCGGCGCGGTCGTGCGGCGCCTGCTGCGCGCGCAGCCAGTCCCGCAGTTCCCTCAGGGTCTCGGCGCTGAGGACGACCTCGACGAGGGAGCTGATCCGGTAGCGTCCGTCCGTCTCCTCGTCGATGATCCCCTCGCGGTCGAGGCGGTCCATGGCGCTGCGGATCGCCTTCTGCTGGCGCGCGGTGCTGCCGTCCACGTCGGCGAAGTAGCTGAGCACCGTCTGCTCGACGTCCTCGATGTCGATGCGGGGCGCGGCCTCCCCGAGCGCCGATTCGCGCTGGTAGACGGTGCGCAGGTGCACGAGCACCAGGGTCTCGGCACGGGAGTAGGGCGCGTCCTTCAGCAGGACCGGCATGTCGATCTCGTCGGAGCGCAGCTGCTGCTTGTACGCGTACCCGCGGCCGTGGTCGATCACGAGCCGGAGGTAGAGGTCGTTCAGGCGGGACTCGATGACCTGCTGGTGATCGAGCAGCAACGTCCAGTCGCGGCGGTTGCGATCCGCGGCCACGAACCGCCGCTGCAGGAGATGGACGAGCACTCGCCGGACCTCCGGATCCAGGGTTCCCCGATCGCCGGGGAACAGCTCGTCCGCGTCGTCCTCCATCGCGACGGGGGCGATGAACGGATCGTCCTGAGGCGCAGCGGTCTCGGGCACGTCGTCAGTCAATCGCGTCTTCCTTCTCTTGTGCTCTGGTCGTCCTCGCCGTGACGGCGCCGAACGCGAACCGCCGGGTGGTGCCGTCGGGCCGCCGCGCCTCGACCGTGGAGATCCGATCCGCCTCGGTCATGCCGTTGCGGTGGGCGATCTCGAGCAGGCCCACGAGGTCGACCGGGCGCCGGGTCTCGTCCGCGGCCCCCGCGAACGCCTCGCCGAGGTCGAACTCCGGACCGAGACCGGCCAGATACGCCTCCAGCTCGTCGTAGCGCGGTCCGCCCCAGGCGCGGGTGTCGTTGTCGACGAACTCGACGTCGTCCGCGCCCGCCAGCGGGGCCGGCGTCCCGGCCGGGCGGATGTCGCTGACCGTCTGACGCAGATGGCCGAGGTCGACGAGCGGCATGCTGCGCACCGGGTCCACGCTGGCGTTGACCGCGGCGGCGCCGCCCGTCTCGTCAGTCCAGGCGTGCAGGCCGGAGAGCACGTCCCGGAGCAGGTCGTCGATCTGCCGGTCGCGCAGCGGATCGTGGGTCTTCACCTGACCGGTGATGACGTGCGACGCCCGCCGCTGGGCGGCGAGCACCTCCTCCACGCCGACCTCGACCCGCCGGCCGATGGCGTCGAGCTCGGCGCGCTGCGTGCCGTCCAGCATCCGCGCGAAGGGCTGGCGGAGCACGGAGTGCAGCTGCTCGGTGAGCGCGTCGATCCGGTCCGGATCCCCGATCAGGCGCAGAGCGCCGGCGAACGCGCGTCCCTCCGGGGTCGACTGCATCACGTCCTGCGCGCGCTGAAGGTACTCGCGCAGGACTTCGCCGGTCGGCCGCTCGTCGCGGCGGAGGTGTGCGACCACGTCGCGCTGCATGGCCTTGAGCGACTCCGCCACCCGTGTGAAGTCGGCCGGCAGCTCCCGTGCCAGGTGCAGCACGTTCTCCGCCTCTTCCAGCAGCTCCTCGTCGTCGAACGGGTCGATCTCGCCGTCGCGGGCGCGCGCGATCTCCGCGTCGAGCAGGTCCCGCTCCTCCAGCAGCCGGGCGAGGCGCCGGGCCGGATCGGCCTCCGCGTTGTCGGCGAGGTGCTCGACGGCCTCCAGCAGGGTGCGGACGCGGGAGTTCGAGACGCGCGTGCGTCCCCCGCCGGTGCGTCCGGCGATCTCCAGCGCCTCCACCGCGTGCGCGGAGAGCCGATAGACCTCGACGTCGTCGTCGATCTGGCGGACGAGCCAGCCCACGCGCGTCCAGGTGCGGCAGACCTCGCGGCCGCTGCCGCCGGGGAGCCGCCGGTCGTCGTCGTCATAGCCGGCCGCGCGCAGCTCGTCGAGGATCTCGGCGACCTCGGCGTGGGCGTCGGCGACGGCCACCGCTGGTCGATCGGCGGTGAAGAGCACCGACAGCGCCGCCACGACGAACGGGGCGAACCGGCCGTGCAGCAGATCCAGCGTGGGGGTGCGGAACGCGGCGAGGGAGCGGAGGTAGGCCGCTTCGGCACGCGTGTTCGTCACACGTTCGAGCCTACCGAGGACGCGCACCCCTTCCCGACGCGCGCGGGGGCGGGGCCGCGCCTCGCGGGTGGGGGGCGACGCAGCCTGGTGCGCGCGGTCCCGCGGGGAGTAGGGTGACGCCGTGCCGTCGATCGAAGCCCTCCTCGCCTTCGCGGTCGCGTCGCTGATCCTCATCGCGATCCCGGGTCCGAGCGTCCTGTTCGTGATCGGGCGCTCCCTCTCGCTCGGTCGCCGTGGCGGTCTGTGGAGCGTGGTGGGAAACGAGCTCGGCGGCCTCATCCCCATCACCGCCGTCGCCTTCGGCGTGGGCTCGATCGTCGCCCAGTCGGTGGCCCTGTTCACGGCCGTGAAGATCGCCGGAGCGGCGTACCTCGCGTACCTCGGAGTGCAGGCGATCCGGCACCGGAAGGACGGGATCACGGCGACTGCCGCGGAGGCTCCGCGCCGCGCCTCGGCGGCCACCGTGCTCCGGCAGGGATTCATCGTCGGCGCGTCCAACCCGAAGACGATCGTGTTCTTCGTCGCCGCTCTCCCCCAGTTCGTCGATTTCTCCGCAGGCGCGGTGCCCGTCCAGATGCTGGTCCTCGGCCTGGTCTTCACCGTCATCGCGTTCGTGTGCGACGGGGCCTGGGCCCTCGCCGCCGGGACCGCGCGGGCGTGGTTCGCCCGGTCGCCGCGCCGCCTCGCAGCCGTGCGTGCGACCGGGGGCGGCATGATGATCGGCCTCGGCGGCACGTTGCTCCTCGCGGACAACAAGGCCTGAGCGCAACCGCGATCGGCGCGCGCTATCGCGAGACGAGGTCCGCCGGGAGATCGGCCGCCGCAGCGACCGCGCGGTGCTGCCGGACGGTGAGGGTGAGCAGCGCGCCGACGACCATGATCCCGCCGGTGATGTACAGCGCGATCGTCGCGACCCCCGTGGTGTCCTTCACGAACCCGATCAGGTACGGGGCGGCGAAGCCGGCGAGGTTCCCCGTGGAGTTGATGAGGGCGATGCCGCCCGCCAGGGCCGTGCCCGCGAGCATCGAGGTCTGGAAGCTCCAGAAGATCGCGGGGATCGACAACGCCCCGGCGTTGGCGAGGCAGAGCCCCACGATGCCCCAGACCGGGTCCGTTCCGGCGACGATGCAGATCGCGAAACCGGTGGCGCTCAGCAGGAAGGCCGCCGCGATGAACCGGCGCCGCTCGCCGGCCCGGTCCGACAGGTAGCCGAAGGCGACCATCGAGACGATCGCGGCGAGACTCGGCAGGGCGCTGAGGAAGCCGACCTGCACCGCGTCCGTGATCCCGAGATCGCCGATGAGGTTCGGCAGCCAGAAGCTGATGCCGTAGAGGGCGAAGTTGTAGGAGAAGTACACCGCGGTCAGCAGCCAGATCAGCCGGCTGGAGAACACGGCGCGCAGCGGGGTCTCGGCCTCGTCGACGCGCTCGGCGGCCAGGAGGGCGCCCAGCCGCTCCCGCTCGGGCTCGGAGAGCCACGACACGGTGCGGTGGTCCTCCTGGAGGAAGAACAGCACCACGACGCCGAGCAGGACCGTGGGGATCGCCTCGATCACGAACAGCCACTGCCATCCCGCGTGGCCGAGCACGCCGTCCATGCCGCTGAGGATGAACCCGGACACCGGGCCGCCGATCAGACCCGACGAGGCGAGCGCGATGTAGAAGATGCCCCAGGCGCGCCCACGACGGCTGGCGGGGAACCAGTGCGCCATGTAGAAGAGGATGCCCGGGATGAACCCGGCCTCCGCGACACCCAGCAGGAACCGCAGGAGGTAGAACAACCACTCGCTGTCCACGATGAACATGAGGCCCGAGATGAGTCCCCACGTGATCATGATCCGGGCGATCCACTTGCGCGCGCCGACCTTGGCGAGGATCAGGTTGGAGGGGACCTCGAACAGGAAGTACCCGACGAAGAAGAGACCCGCGCCGAGCCCGTACACCACGTTCGAGAACCCTAGGTCGGCGCTCATCGTCGCCTGGGCGTAGCCGATGTTCACCCGATCGAGATAGGAGAGGAAGAAGCCGAGCATCGCGAGCGGGAGCACGCGCAGCATCACCTTGCGGAAGAGCTTGTCGTCGTTGACGGTCATGGGGGTTCCTTCGAGCGGAGCGGGTCAGGGAAGAGGGAGGGGGTCGTACACGCGACGGGCGGTGTCGTGGAAGACGGCGCGTGGGACGTCAGGGGGGAAGGCGGACAGGATCCGCCGGTAGCCGTCGACCAGACCAGGCAGGTCGGTGAACATGCCGTCGACGGGGAAGTTGCTCGCGAACATCACCCGCTCTGCACCGAAGACGCGCACGAGGTCCTCGACGGGACCGCGGTTCGCCTCGACGGTCCATGGCTGGCCTGCGACGCACAGGCCCGAGGCCTTGACGACGACGTTCGGGGCGGAGGCGACGTGCTCGAGCGCCGCACGCCATGCGGAGAGGGTCTCCGGCTCGCGATCCGTCAGCACGGCGGCGTGATCGATCACGAGCGTGGAGTCCGGGAAGTCCTCGGCCAGCCGCCTCGCCTCGGCGAGATTCCACCAGGGCGTCTGCAGGTCGAAGTGGAGACCGTGCTCTGCGAGACGCGCGTACCCGGCACGCCATGCTCGATCGCTCATCAGCGACCTCCGTCCGCTCGCCGCCTCGTCCGGCGTCGTGGGGCCGCCCGGCTTGTGCCGGACCGCCTTCACGGCGGGAACGGCGGCCAGCTCGCGCAGCCGCTCGTCGACGTCCGGGGCGTCGAGCCACGCCTGGGCGACGATCGCTCCGGGCACCCCCGTGCGCTCGCGGTACCGCTCGACCGTCGCCACCTCGCCGAGCGCGTCTCCCGGCGTCCACTCGGCCTCCATGTAGACCGAGGCGACGATGCCCGTCCCCTCGATGTCACGGAGATAGTCGGCCGGGAGGTAGTCGTGCTTGATCGCCTCGTAGTCGCCGTACCGGTGGGCGACGCGCGCGCCCGGTGCGAGCCACGGATGGCGGCCGAGGCCCAGATCCCACACGTGGTGGTGAGCGTCGATGATCGGCCCGGTATAGAGCTCAGACACGGGCGGCCGCCTTGCGCACGCCCCGGCCCTCGAAGTCGATCGACAGCGAGCCGACCAGGTACACCGCGGCGCAGACCGCGAGGTACACGAGGACCGCGGTGTATCCGCCCGTGAACTGCACGAGGAGCCCCGCCACGATCGGGACGACGATGCCCGCGGACGTGCCGGCGAAGTTCATGACGCCGCCGACGACACCGACCCGCTCGGGCTTCGCGAGTCGCCCCGGGATCGTCCAGTACAGCCCGCCGAACAGGTTGAAGAACACGCCGATGCACAGGAGGGTCACGGCGGTCGCCGCGTCCGCGACGAACGGCAGTGCCGCCAGCGCCACCAGGCTCAGCGCTCCCGAGCCGCCGAACAGGAGCTTGAAGGCACGGTTCGGCGACATGCGGCGCTGCAGCGCGTCGGCGAGGACGCCGCTGAGGATCTCCCCCGCCGCGCCGCACAGGAAGATCAGGAACGTGGCGAAGCCCATCGCCGCAAGATCGAGGCCGCGGGCCTGGGAGAGGTAGGTCGGACCCCAGGTGACGAGACCCCAGAAGACCATCGCCCATCCGATCCGGCCGACGACCATCCAGAGGACGGTCGCCCTGCTCATCCCGGGCGGCTCCTCCGCGGGGCGCTCCTCGGTGGCGCCGGAGCGGATCAGCTCGTCCTCCGCACGGTTCACCATCGGGTGCTCGGACGGGTGGTTGCGGATGAACAGCGCCACCCCGATCCCGATCACGACGGTGGCGAGGCCGATGATGAGGAACGACCAGCGCCAGGACCCGGTGGCGGCGATGAGGCCGGTGACCACGAGCGCGCCGAACGCCGAGCCGAGCGGAGCCCCGGAGTCGATCAGGGTGACGCCGGTCGAGCGGTGCCGCGCGGGGAGCCAGCGCGTCACGAGCTTGTTGGCAGAGGGCATGTACGGCGCCTCGAAGGCGCCGAGCCCGAGCCGGCTCAGCACGAGCATCACGGCGTTCCAGGCGAGACCCGCCAGCGCGGTGAAGGATCCCCACACCACGGCGGCGACGCCGATGACCCGGCGGGGTCCGAACCGGTCCGCCGCCGCTCCGCCGGGGATCTGGAACAGGCAGTACGTCCAGAAGAACGCCGACAGGATGACGCCCTGCACGGCCGGCTCGAGCAGGAACTCGGCACTGATCGTCGGCAGCGCCACCGAGAGGGAGGCGCGGTCGATGCAGTTGATCGTGTAGAAGACGAACAGCACCGCGATCACCCACCAGCGGATCCTGGTGGGGCGGGCGGAACGGGCGACGGTGCCCTCGGCGACGGTGGTCATGACGGGTCCTCGGGGGGAACGGGAGCGGATGGGAGGGAGGAGAGGTCGATGCGGTAGACGCGCGCGGCCGTGCCGTGGAACAGCGCGTCGAGCGCGGGGGCGTCGAGTCCCGCGGCCCCGGCGAGGACGGTGTCCACGACCTCGTCGACGTCGGGGGCGGTCAGGGTCGCGACCGGCAGGTTCGTGGCGAACATCGATCGATCGGCGCCGAAGATCGCGAGGGTCTCGCGCACGACGCGCTCGTTCGACGGACGATCCCAGCGGTTGGGATACAGGCCGAGCTCGGACACCTTGACGGTCGTGGCGGGGAGCGCGGCGAGGCGCTCCATACCGTCGCGCCACCGCCGCAGCCCCTCGTCGGAACGGTCCAGCGGCAGACCGCAGTGGTTCACGACGACGGCCAGATCCGGGAAGTCGGAGAGCACGTCGGCCGCCTCGGACAGGTGATGGGACGGGACCCGCAGGTCCCACGAGAACCCGTGGTGCGCCAGCGCGGCGATCCCCTCGACCCAGCGGGGGTCGTGCAGGGTGCCCGGCCCGTCGGCGCGCTCGCCCGGCCCCCGGGAGATCACCGGCTTGGAGCGGATGCCCCGCACGATCGGGCGCTGCGCGTGGGCGGCCAGGATCTCGTCGCGATCCGGCTGCAGGAAGCCGACGTGGGCGACCGCGGCGACGGGGAAGCGTCCGTCCGTCGCGGTGCTCAGCGTCTGCAGGAAGTCGTCCTCCTCGACCTGCTCGCTGCGGCTGCGCTCGGCCTCGCAGTGCACGGTCCCGATGATGTCCCATCCCGCGGTCTCGGCCCGATACTGGGCAGGGAGGAACGTCCGGCGCATCGCCGTGTAGTCCCCGAGGAAGAAGTCCTCGTCGTAGGCGTCCTGGATCCACGGCCAGTGCCCGTCGCCGTCGAGGTCCCAGAAGTGGTGGTGCGCGTCGAGGATGCGCAGCTGGTAGCCGTCGGGCAGGCGCTCGCGCCGGATCCGCTGCGCGCTCTCGACGCTCACCGCCGCACCCCGTCGACGTACGCCGCACGGACGTCCGCCGCGACGCCGTCGAGGTCGGAGAGCCGGATCAGCTCCCCGGCGGCGACGTCGCGGACCAGCCGTGCGCCGGAGAGCAGGTAGTAGCCCGCGGCGAGCGCGTCGTCGGAGTCGGCCCGCACCGTGCCCCCGTCCCGGATCACCGGTGCGACGCCGTCGATCTCGTGGTGGTGCCCGCGGACCTCGAAGACCGTGCCGGCGGGGAGCGCCCCCTCGGCCCGCGCCGCGAGGACCGTGTGGTGGCGCGGCGCCGTGAACGGCGTCTCGCCGCGTACGACGGCGTCGATCGTCAGCGGGGTCTCCACCCCCATGAAGTGGTACGGCCAGTAGATGCACGCGTAGCGGCCGGAACGGGAGACGACGTGCCCCTTGCCCGCGAGCATCCGCCACGTCTCATCGTCTCCGGTCTCGACGACGACGAAGACACCGCCGGCGAAGCTGGCCTCGCCGGGGAGCCTCAGTGCGGAGAACACGTCGACGGCGCGATCGGTCCCGATCAGGCCGCCGTCGCCGCGACGCGCGTACACGTCCGCGAGCTCGCTCGGACGGGCCACCGGATAGTGCATCCGCTCGGTGTCCGCGGTGGCCCCCGAGTACAGGGAGACCACGGCCATCTCGCAGGAGTCCGCAGCGGCGGCACGGGTGAGCGCCGAGACGGCGCGGGCACGTGCGTCGAGCGTGGCCTGGACGTCGGCGGCGAGGGTCAGGTGCTGAGCGAGCGACGGCGCCTCGATCCGCTCGTCCTGCTGCGCGACGACCCCGGTCTCCGGGTCGAAGACCAGGTCGTACTCGCCGGACTTGCCGAGCGCGACGACGGGGAGCCCGACGCGCTCCACCCAGGAGAGCAGGCGGAGGAGGTTCGCCGGCTGGTCGCCGTCACCGGGGAGGTACCCGACGCCCCGTTCCCGGGCGGCGGCGGCCAGCGAGACGCCGGCGACGCTCTCGATCTCCTTGCTGACCATCACGACCGCGACGCCGTGAGCGATCGCGTCCGCGGCGTAGCGGTATCCCGCTTCCACCCGTCCGCTCGCCTCGACGAGGACGTCGATCTCGTCCCAGCGGATGTCGGCGTGGCCAGAGATCGCCTCGGCATCCGCAAGCCCTCCGAGCTCGCCGAGGAGTGCGCGGACGCCGTCGACGTCGGGGTCGATGAGCTGCGTCGCCGTCATCCGCTCGATCGACCGGAGCTGCGCGAGGAAGGTGCGGCCGAAGCCTCCTCGAGCTCCGGTGAGAGCCACGCGGATCGGAGTGCGCGTCATCGGTGTTCCCCTCTGCACGGATCGTTCCGTGCGCTCGTCCGGGCGTCCACGGCGATTTCCCGCGGGCCCCGCTCACTGTGACACACCCCTAAAGATTTATCAAATTTGTTCACATAGATTCACACGTGGTCAAATGGAAGCACAACGACCGAGGAGGACGCGTGATCGACATCGGCGCTGTCGCGGACGACTTCACCGGCGCGACGGATCTCGCCATGGCGCTGCGGCAGCAGGGATTCCGTGCCGTCGTCTCCATCGAGGACGCAGCCCTGAACGCCGCCGCCATCGGCGACGCGGACGCCGTCGTCGTCGCCCTCAAGACCCGGACCGCCCCCGTGCCGGACGCCGTCGCGCAGAGCGTGCGCGCGATCCGCGCGCTCGAGGCCCTCGGGGCGCGGCGGTACTACGTGAAGTACTGCTCGACGTTCGACTCGACTCCGGAGGGCAACATCGGGCCGATCCTCGACGCCGTCATGGAGGAGCTCGCCGAGGAGCGCACGGTGGTCGTCCCCTCGTTCCCGGACAACGGCCGCACGGTGTACCGCGGGCATCTCTTCGTCGGAGACGACCTGCTCGAGAACTCGCCGATGCGTCATCATCCGCTCACCCCCATGACGCAGTCACGCATCCGCGACCTCCTCGCGCCGCAGACGACCCGGGACATCCATGAAGTGCCGCTGCCCGTCGTCCAGGCGGGGCCGCTCCCGCTGCGGGAGGCCTTGGACACCGCACCGGCGGGGTACGCCGTCGTCGACGCGGTGTCCGACGCCGACCTTCAGTCCATCGCCACCGCCGTGTCCGGCTGGCGACTGATCAGCGGCGGCGCGGGCCTCGCCCTCGGCATGACCGGCCCGCATCCCGACCTCCACGACGCCTTCACCGCCGTGCCGGGGCGACGGCTGATCGTGTGCGGTAGCGCCTCGTCCCGGACGCGCGCGCAGATCGCGCACGCGGCGGCGACGCTCCCGTCGCGGAAGCTCGACGTCGAGGAGGTCGCCTCCGAACCGGCACGGGTCCTCGCCGAGACGCTCGCCTGGATCCGCGAACAGGACGCCGACGCCATCCCGCTCGTCTACACCGTGGGCACGCCGGACGACGTCCGGCGAGGAGCGGACGGGAACACCGTGGCGGCCGGCATCGAGGACCTTCTGTCCGCGCTCGTGTCCCGGGCCGTCGCGGCGCTCGGCGTGACCCAGGTGATCGTCGCCGGCGGCGAGACCTCGGGTTCCGTGCTCCGGGGCCTGGGCGTCGCGCGACTGCACATCGGCCCGCGCATCGCGCCCGGGGTGTGCTGGAGCACCGCGGACGCGCCGGGCGGGCCCCTGACGATCGCGCTGAAGTCCGGGAACTTCGGCACCGAGGACATGTTCACCACCGCATGGAAGGCCATCGATGACGTCGACGATTGACGAGATCGTCCGGGCGGGGGCGCGCGTCGCAGCCGCGGGCGTCAGTCCGGGAAGCAGCGGCAACATCAGCGTCCTCTCGGACGGGATGGTCCACATGTCCGGCACCGGGACGGATCTCGGGCGTCTCACCGCGGACGACATCGCGGTGGTCACCGTCGACGGCGAGTTCGTCCGTGGCGCGACGCCGTCGAAGGAGCTCGCCCTGCACCTCGCCCTCTACGCGAAGAACCCGCACCACCGGGCCGTGGTCCATCTGCACTCGCCCTACGCGGTGGCGGCCAGCTGCCTCGAGCCGTGGTCGACGACGAGTGCGGTGCCCCCGCTGACCCCGTACTTCGTGATGCGCGTCGGGCAGTGCCCCCTCATCCCCTTCCGCGCCCCCGGCGACCCCGAGCTCGGGGAGCTGCTGCGCGCCCTCCCCCATCCCTTCCACGGCGCACTGCTCGCGAACCATGGCCAGGTCGTCTCGGCCGCGACCCCCGACGCCGCCGTGGAGGCGGCCATCGAGCTGGAGGAGGCGTGCCGGATCACCCTGCTGACCGACGGGCGCCCCCGGCGGCTCCTGCCCGCGGAGGACGTCGCGGCGCTCGCCGAGCGCTGGGGCACGCCCTGGACCGACGCTCCGGCCGTGGTTCGCTAGGCTGACCAGACATGACGAAGCCCGCCGCGACCACTCCGCTCATCCCCGAGCAGCGGCGCGAGCTCATCGTGAAGCACCTCCGTCGTGAGGGGGTGCTGAGCTACCGGCAGATGACGGATCTGCTGGGCGTCAGCCACATGACGATCCGTCGTGACATCTCCGCGCTGGAAGAGGCCGGCCGCGTGCTCGCCACGCCGGGCGGGGCCAAGATCGCCTCCCGCATCGTGGCCGAGCCGCCGCGGTTCGAGAAGGCCGGTCAGGACGTGGCCGCCAAGGACGCGATGGCCCGCCACGCCGCGTCGCTCGTCACGGAGTCGATGACCGTCTACCTGGACGCGGGGACGACGATCCAGGCCATGCGGCCGCACCTCGAGCACGTCGACGACCTCACGGTCGTCACGAACGATCTCGCGATCATCGCCGCGTTCCTCGACCACCCGAGCGCCGACGTCATCGCGATCGGCGGGCGCGTCGACAGGGACAACCAGTCGACCACGGGCCGCCTCGCCGCACTGACCCTGCACGAGCTCTCGATCGACATCGCCTTCCTGTCCTCGTCCTCCTGGGACCTCCGCCGCGGGGTCACCACGCCCACCGAGTCCAAGATCGCGCCCAAGACCGCAGCGCTCAAGAGCGCCGGGGAGGCCGTCCTCGTGGCAGGCAGCTCGAAGTACGGCACGTTCGGGCGCTACCGCGTGTTCGACCTGACCGACCTCGACCTGATCGTGACCGACTCCGGCCTGAGCGACGCTACGGCGAGCGGGATCGAGGAGCGCGGCGTCTCGGTCGTCCGCGCCTCGGGCGAGACGCCCTGAGGCCGCGACGACCGCACGCCCCGCTCCCGAGGCCCGGCCGCCGCGCGACTCCTGAGGCTCGCCGCCCGCCCGGCCGGCCTACCCGCGAAACCCCCTCTCCTCGTCGAGACCCCCTCCCACATCCGTACGCAGGAGGGGGTTTCGGCGGGCGGAGGGGGCTTCGGCGGGCGTGCCGCACTCGGGGCCGCTAAGGACCTCCGATCCCGGCGCCCCGGGCCCCTCGGGGGAGACGGGCTCAGACGAGACCGGCGACCGAGCTGGTCACGATGAGCCAGCAGATCGGCATCGCCCTCGGCGCCCCGGTGATGTCCGCCGTCGTCACCGCGGTCGTGACGGCGTCCCTCCTACCCGGGCTGCGCGTCGCGCTCGGCGTCAATGCCGGGATCGCGATCGGCGCCGCGGCCCTCATCGCCGTGTTCCTTCACCCGAGGGATCCGTCGCGCGGGGCCGCCTGAACCCTGGGCAGGGCGCGCCGTTCCGACGGGACGTTGCCCACAGACCCTTGGCGAGTTTCGAACATATGTACTAGGCTGAGGTCATGTCGGGAGTCCAGGACGCATACCTCCTCCGGAGCCGGGAGATCGTAGAGCGGTGCCGTGCGCTGGATGCGGAGATCGCGGTCCGGGAGGCGGAGAAGGCGGCACTGCTGGGCGAGCGCGTCGAGTTGCTGCTGCGTGAGATGCCGGCGGGGAGTGCCGGGTTCGAGCAGGCGGAACGGTCGATGTTCGCGGAGATCTCCGCCGCGCTGCACCTGTCCCGGACGGCGGCGGCGAAGGCGCTCGGCACCGGGTGGGCGCTTCGGGACCGGTTTCCCGCGACGATGTCCGCTCTCGCCCAGGGCCGGATCAGCGCCCGGCACGCGTCCGCGATCGTGCAGGCCGCACAGGCCCTGGACCTCCACGACCACGCCGCGCACGCCGCTTACGAGGAACAGGTCATCCCGTACGCCGCCGCGGAGACACCGGCACGCACCGAGGCGTTCGCCCGCTCCGTCGCCGCATCCGTGTCGCCCCGGACGATCACCGAACGCCTCGCCCGCGCCCGCGCCGGGCGACGCGTCACCGTCACGGACGCCGACGACGGCATGAGCTGGCTCTCCCTGCTCCTCCCCTCCCCGATCGCGCACGCCGTGCACGACCGCCTCACCGGCATCGGGCGACAGATCCGCATGCTCCGCGCCGCCGAAGACTGCGGCGCCTTCGACAGTCCCCCGGGCCCCGACAGCCCCCAGGGCCCCGACGGGACCACGCCGCCGACGCCCGCGGAATGGGAAGAGCTCACCGGATTCGAACACCTCGTCGCCGACCTCGACGAACCCCTCACCGACGACCGCACGCTCGACCAGATCCGCGCCGACATCGCCGCGGACCTCCTCCTCGCCGCCACCACCGACACCCTCACCGAGACCGGCACCCAGGCGATCCGCGGAACCGTCCAGGTCACCATCGCCGCGACCACCCTCCACGGCGACGACGACCGGCCCGCCGAACACGACGGTCACGGCCCCGCCGACCCCGCCCTCGTCCGCACGCTGGCCGCCGACGCCGAGCGATGGGACCGCCTCTTCCTCGACCCGACCGGAATGCTCACCCGCACCGACTCCTACACCCCCACCGAACGCATGCGACGCCACCTCCGCGCCCGCGACCAACACTGCCGATTCCCCGGATGCCGCATGCCCGCCCGCCGCACACAGACCGACCACACCCAGGACCACGCCCGCGGCGGGCCCACCGACATCACCAACCTCGCCTGCCTCTGCGCCGGGCACCACGCCCTCAAACACCCCCACCACGACGACCGGTGGAGATGGTCCGCGACACAGAGCCCCGACGGCACCCTCATCTGGACCGACCCCACCGGACGAACCCACACCGACCACCCCACACCCCGCGTCCAGTTCGTCTGACCGCCGCGGATGACGGGGCCTTCACTCCGCGCTGCGCAACGCGTCGAGCGTCGGCCAGGGGGCCCCCGACCGAAGCACGTCCATGAGTTCCTGCCTGACCTGCGGACCGTTCGGGAACCGGTCGCCCCTCTCCCAGCGCCACGCCGCCACCATCGCCAGGACGAGCTCCCGGCAGTCATCACGCAGGCTGCGGTCGAGGCCGGGGTAGAGCTCGGCGACCTCCGCCGGGACGTGCGCGACATCGAACTCGACCGGACCCCGGCAGACGGTCTCGAGATCGATGAACCGGGCTCCCGCGGCGGTGGCGATCACGTTCCCCGGGTGCGGCTCGCCGTGAAGCAGCTGCTCGGTGCCGCGATCGTGGATCGCTCGTCCGAGGTGGATCAGGCGACCGCGCAGGAACTCCCGATCCCCGTCGCCGAGCTCCGGCGACAGGGCCGGGCTCCCGACGACGTCGAGGGCGGCGGCGACCCGCGCGGTGAACCGCGGGACCGATGTCGCGACGGTCCGCATGCCCGCGTGGAGCCGCACGAGGGCGTCCGCGTACTCGCGTGCCGTCGCCGCCGATGCCACCCGGTCCAGAGGCTCCCACAACGTCACGGCGAACCCGTCCTGCACGTAGACGCGCGGGTCCGCGCGGGGGTCCACGCGCCCCACCGGGCACCCGGCGTCGGCGAGCGCCTGCGCGAGCTCGACTTCGAGACGGGCGGCGGCATGCTCGCCCCGTCCGACCCGGGCGACGATGTCGGCCGGGCGCAGCCGCAGCGTGAGCCGGTTCGCCTCCTGCAGGATCGACACCTGCGCGACCGGCAGACCCAGGCCCGCGCAGACGGCCTTGGCGGCGTCGAGCGCACGGATCGACTCGGACACGACGGGCCTCCCTCCTGAACGCGGCCCTTGCCACTCAGCCCGAGGTTACCAAGAGTAAGCTACGAATGGTAAGTTACGTGCGACCGTCACGTCTCGCCCTGAACGGAGGAGCAGTGCCCCCACACGAGACGCCGCCTCTCCCGCGGCGGCTGCCGAAGGCGCAGCGTCGCGCCCAGCTGCTCGCCGCGGCGCGCGATCTGATCCGCGAGGAGGGGACGGACCGGCTCACGCTCGGCCGTCTCGCCGAGCGGGCGGGGGTCGCCAAGCCCCTCGTCTACGACCACTTCGGGGACCGCTCGGGGGTGCTGGCCGAGCTGTACCGAGAGTTCGACGCCCGTCAGCATGCCGCCCTCGATGCGGCGCTCGCACAGGTCGAGCCGGACCTGGACGCCGTCGCGGATCTCATGGCCGGCGCGTACCTGGACTGCGCGCGAGCCGAGGGGCGCGAACTGGCCGACGTCCTCTCCGCCCTCACCGGCTCGCCCACCCTTGAGCGGCTCCGCTGGGACGCCACCGACGCGTATCTCGCCAAGTGCCGCTCGGCGCTGACGCCGGTCGCCCGGACGCCCGTCGACACCGCGGGGCTTCACGCCGTGGCCGGGGCCGCGGACGCGCTCTCCCGCGCCTCGCTCGCCGGCGAGCTGGATGAGGGTCGCGCTCGACGAGCCCTGGCGCGCATCATCGTCACCGTCGCCGGCGGCTGAACGCAGGGCGCGGACCCGGCCCGCAACAGACCACTCGCGGCCCACAGAACCCGACAGACAGAACCCCACAGACGGAACACCGATCGAGAGGACTCCCATGACGATCCACCACCCTCCGCGCCCGGGACACGCGCTCTGGGTTCTCGCGCACCCCCGGGGCACGTCCTTCAATCGCCGTCTGTTCGACGCCGGCACGGAGGCTCTGTCCCGCCGCTATGAGGTCGCGACCTCCGACCTGTACACGCAGGGATTCGACCCCGTCCTCTCCGATCGCGACCTCGCCGTCGAGGACGGGCGCCCGGGCAACGTCGTGGAGCTGCAGGGCGTGGCGTACGAACAGGGGCTGCTGCCGGCAGACGTGCAGGCCGAGCAGGCCAAGCTCGCCGCCGCCGAGCTGCTCGTGCTGCAGTTCCCTCTCTGGTGGTACGGGGTTCCGGCGATCATGAAGGGCTGGCTCGACCGCGTCCTCGCCAACGGCTTCGCGTACGGCGACGCCGATCCGGAGCTCGGCATCCCCCGCCGCTACGGTGACGGCGGCCTGGCCGGGCGACGCGCCCTCGTCATCGTGACCGCGGGCGAGGACGAGCGCTCGATCGGGCCGCGCGGCATCAGCGGCGACCTGGACTCTCTGCTGTTCCCGCTGACGCACGGCGCGCTCTGGTACGTGGGGATCGAGTCGCTCGCGCTGCACGTCGTGCATGACGCCGACGGACTCGGCACCGACGGATTCGAGCGGGAGATCCGCCGCCTCACCGACCGGTTGCAGCACCTCGACGACGAGCCCGGACGCCCCTTCCGGCGGCTCCGCGACGGCGAGTACCGGGGGACGCGAGCACTGCGAGACGACATCCACCCCGGCCGGACCGACCTCGGCATCCACCTCGCCGAGCCCGAGGGCCGGTCCGCGTGACGCTGCGGCTCGGCCGGATCGGAGGTTGAACGGACCGCGCCGAACCTGAAGAAGTGTGGCGGAGACGGAGGGATTTGAACCCTCGGTCCCCGTGAGGGGACTCCACCTTAGCAGGGTGGTGCACTAGGCCTGACTATGCGACGTCTCCGTGCGCCCGCTCCGAGGAACGGACACGCCTGACCATCCTAACGGCTCCGAGGCGAGGTCGCGAACCGTCCGCGGACGCGCACGGCCCGACCGACGCGCGAGAGGGTCCGCGACGCTCGGCGTCACGGACCCTCTCCTCACCCGTGCGATCCCCACCCGTGCGATCGGATGACCCGCCCGTCCGGACGGGGGACCGCCCGGGCGGTCAGGCGACGTAGTCGCCGATCAGCGCGCGGTCGTGGGTGTACGGGGCGTCGAGCGCGTGCGCGTCGATCCCCAGCCCCTCCGCCGCCTCGCGGATGCGGTCGCCGAGCTCGGCGGCGATGCGCACCGCCTCCGCGTTCTCCCGCAGCCGCTCGGGACGCGTCGCGCCGAACAGCAGCGACGCCACCTGCGGGTTCGTCAGGCACCAGGCGAGCGAGAACTGGGCGGGCGTGATCCCGAGGCCCTCCGCCGCCTCGACGATGGCCGGCACGGTCGCCTTGATCTGGGCCCGGATGTCGCCCACGTCGATCCCGATGTGGCGCTCCGGCTCCAGGATCCCCGCGAGGATGCCGCCCTCCATGGTGTCGGACGCGTGGATGCTCATCCCCGTGCGCGCGACCACCTCGCGGTACTGGTCCTCCACCACGTTGCGACGGACGATCGAGTACTTCAGCTGGGCGAGCTGCGGCCCGGGCTTGCCGATCGAGGCGGCGTGCTCGTGCGCGGCGAGCAGGTCCTCCGGCACCCAGTTCAGCGCGCCCCAGCACCGGGCGCGTCCGCTGTCGACGACCTCGGTGACCTCGTCGACGAGCTTCTCCACGCTCATCCCGGGACGGGGGTGCTCGATGATGAGGACGTCCGCATACTCCTCGTCCACCCGGCGCAGCATGCGGTCGGTCTGGTCGCTGAGGGACTCCGACGGATAGTTGAAGTACCAGAGCTTCTCGGCGAGCTGGTAGTCCTCACGGCGCGCACCCGCCTCGCGGATCAGCCGGCTGAAGATCATCTCGGTGTGCGGGGAGTTGCGGTAGTACGCCACGTCGAAGAACGTGATCCCGAGATCCAGGGCGCTGCGGACCAGGTCCACCCCGGCCTCGAAGCTCAGCCGCGAGTAGGTGTACCAGGATCCCAGCGAGAGCCGGG
Organism: Microbacterium resistens NBRC 103078; assembly: GCF_001552355.1. Lineage (GTDB taxonomy): Bacteria > Actinomycetota > Actinomycetes > Actinomycetales > Microbacteriaceae > Microbacterium > Microbacterium resistens. The sequence goes on along the minus strand of NZ_BCRA01000010.1, from coordinate 59,846 downwards.
AGACCTCGATGTCCGTCGTGCCAATGGTTGCCGTGTTCATGCGTTCTCCTTGTCGGTTGCCTGCTGTGCGGCGATGAGCTTCGCGACGAACCGCCGGGTGCGGTCCGAGCGCGGTGCGGCGAAGACCTGGTCGGGTGGACCGGTCTCCACGATCTGTCCGGCGTCCATCACCACGACGACGTCGGAGATCTCGCGGGCGAGCTCCATCTCGTGCGTGACGACCACCATGGTCATGCCCTCCGCGGCGAGGCCTCGGATGACGTCGAGGACCTCGCCGACGAGCTCGGGGTCGAGGGCGCTGGTCGGCTCGTCGAAGAGCATGATCTCCGGGCGCATCGCCAGCGCCCGGGCGATCGCGACCCGCTGCTGCTGGCCGCCGGAGAGCTCCGTCGGGTAATGCCCGGCGTGCCCCGACAGCCCCACTCGGGCGAGCTCCTCCCTCGCGGCGGACTCGGCCTGGGCACGGGGCACCTTGAGCACCTGCACCGGTCCCTCCGAGACGTTCGCGAGAGCGGTCATGTGTGGGAAGAGGTTGAAGTGCTGGAACACCATCCCGAACGGGCGGCGCTGGCGCACCACGTCCCGCTCCCGGACCCGCATGAGGCGCCCCCGGACGGTCTCGATGCCGAGCCGCTCGCCGCGCAGACGGATCTCTCCGCCGTCCGTCTCCTCCAACTGGTTGAGGCACCGCAGCAGGGTGGACTTCCCGGACCCCGAAGGCCCGATGATGCTGACCACCTGTCCCCGCGCGAGGTCCAGGTCCACGCCGCGGAGCACCGCCGTGCCGTGGAACTCCTTGACGAGGCCGCGCACGGTGAGGATCGTCTCGGTCATGCCGGCACCTCCGGGGCCTTGAGCTTGGATCGACGGACGAATCCCCGCGAGTAGTGGCGTTCGAGCGCGCTCTGGCCGACCATCGCGATGCTCGTGAGCACGAGATACCAGAGGCAGGCGACGAGCAGCATGGGGATCGTCTGGTAGGTCCGCCCGTAGACGAGCTGGACCGAGGTCAGCAGCTCGGTGAAGCCGATCACCGACACCAGCGACGTGCTCTTGAACAGCGTGATCAGCTCGTTGCTCAGCGGCGGGATGATGACCCGGATCGCCTGCGGCATGATGATCCGCCGCATGGCGCGCGCCTTCGTCATCCCGATCGCCCCGGCCGCCTCGTACTGCGCCTTCGGCACGGAGAGGATCCCGGCCCGGTAGATCTCCCCCACGTAGGCGGCCTGGATCAGGGTCAGCCCGATCAGCGCGGCGGTGAACTTGTTGATCACGTCGTTCGTCTTGACCGAGAAGAACACGATGTCCGTGAAGGGGATGCCGATGGTCAGCTGCGGGACGAGCGCGCCCAGGAAGAAGATGAACAGCAGGACGACGAGGGCCGGGATCGCCCGCATCAGCCAGATGAACACGGTCCCTGCGGCCTTCAGCGCCGGGTTCTCCGACATCCGCAGGTAGGCGACGACGCCTCCGGCGAGAAGTCCGGTCACCGCGGACAGCAGGGTCAGCCAGATCGTGTTCATGACCCCGCGGAGGATCTCCTCCTTGAAGAGGTACTCCCCGACGAGGTTCCACTGCCACCCGGGCGTGGTCACCATGAAGTGCACGACACCGACCAGGACGAACGCGCCGACCAGGCCCCAGATCCACCAGGACAGACGCCGGCGGCCGATGTGCGGCGTGGCCAGCACCGGCTCCGGAGGGCCCGTCCGCGTCTTCTCCGCGACGGTGGTCATCAGAACTCGGATCCGTTGATCTCGATCTCGTCCATCGCCAGGCTCTCGCTGCCCCAGCGCGCGAGGATCTCGGCGTAGGTGCCGTCCTCGAGCATGCTCTGCAGGGCGGCGCGGACGGCCTCCGCCATGTCGGCGCGGTCGGCGGCGATCGCGACCCCGTACGGGGCGTACCACATCAGGTCGCCCACGAGCTCGAACTGCCCGGGCGTCTCGGCGAGGATCACGTTGATCGGCGAGATGTCGGACCACGCCACCTCCGCCTGCTGCGACTGCACGGCGAGGACCGCGGCCTGCACGGAGTCGTACGCCTGGATGTCGATCGGATCCTTGCCGGCGTCCGTGCAGGCCTTGTTCTCCTCGTCGGCACGCGTCTGCTGGATCGAGCTGATGGTGACGGCGAGCGAGTGGCCGCAGAGGTCCTCGACGCCGCTGATGTCGGCCGGCGCGAGCGCGCTGCCGAGCAGCGCGGTGCCGCCCTTGAGGATGTCGACGAAGCTGACGGTCGTCCGCCGCTCCGCGAAGTCGCCCGCGGCGAGCGCGGCGTCGTACCGCCCGGACTCGACGCCCGGCATCGTGCCGCCGCCGGAGACCTGCTCGATCTTCAGCTCCAGGTCGAGGCGGTGCGCGTACTCGGCGGTGAGGTCGGCGACGATGCCGATGATCGAGTCCCCGCCCTCGGGGACGTACTGCAGCGGTGCGACCTGCCCGGAGCCGGCGGCGATCCAGACGCCGTCCTCGTCGGCGGGGACGAGATCGGCGAACTGTCCCTTCTCGCCGGTCGGGGTCCGGATGTCCGTCGGCAGCGCGAACGCGGGCGCCATCTCCTCGCCGGCGTCGTCGGCGTCGGCTCCGCCCGCGCCGCCCGCGGCACAGCCGGTAAGCGCCAGCGCGACCAGGGACAGGACGGCCAGGGTTCTCGTCGTACGGGGGAATTGCATGGGTTCTCCTCCTTCGCAGCCCATGAGTGGCTTCGCCCTCAGTATCGACACGGGTCCGCAATTTAGTCAAGACTTTGTTTTGTTTAGTTATGCTCGATACCGAGGCTGTGTCAGCATGGGCACCGAGACAGGGAGGTCCGTTGGAAGACGGCGAAGCCACGAGCGGCGTCCATTGGACAGATGAGAACGGCGAGCCGCGACACGATCCGGTCCTCGCGGACTGGTGGTTCACCCACTACGCCTACCGCGTCCTCGGCGAGCACTTCCCCGGCGTCGACGCCGACGCGTCCCGCCTCGTGATGCGGCTGCGGCGGGCCACAGGCACCCTCAGCGAGCTCGCGAGATCCGGCCTCGCCGACCATCGCGCCCCCTCCACGGCGGGTCAGCGCATCCTGCTGACGCTGATGCTCGCCGGCCCTCTCACACAGGCGCAGATCGCCGACTACTCGGGGATGAGCAGGGCCGCGGTCTCGTCGGCGGTGCGCACCCTGATCGTCGACGGGATGATCTCGCGCACGCCCTCCCCGAAGGACGGCCGGGCGGTGCTCCACGCCGTCACGCCGCACGGCGAGGAGGTCTATCGGGAGGCGTTCCTCGCGCGCAACGCCAAGGAGTCGGAGCTGCTCCACGCCCTCACGGCGAAGGAGTACGCGCAGCTCATGCAGATCCTCGAGAAGCTGATGTCCTACGCGGCGTCGCATGCCCCGGACGCACGGCTCCTCGAGGCCGAGGAACCGTCGGACGACGCGCGCTGAGCGACATCCGCGCCCGGATCGCCGGGCTCAGCGCCCGGTGGTGGAGGCGCGGACGACCAGCTCCGGCCGGTACCGGACCGGCTCCGCCAGCCCCTCCCCCTCGCCGAGCAGGAGATCGACGGCCGTCGCGCCGATGAGCGACGCGGGCTGGCGCACCGAGGAGAGCGGGATCACGGCGGCCGCCGCGAAGTCGATGTCGTCGTAGCCGACGAGGGCGAGATCCTCCGGAACGCGAGCGCCCCCGGTCATCACCATGCTCTGCAGGATCCCCAGCGCGACGAGGTCGTTCGCCGCGAAGACGCCGTCCGGCCGCTCCGCGGGCGCGCGCTGCAGCAGGAGCTCCCCCGCACGACGCCCCTCCTCCACGGTCAGCGCACGGGTGGCGAGGAACTCGATCGCCGCCCCCGCCTCGGCCGCGGCGGACTGCGCACCGCTGAGACGGTCCGAGACCTGCGGCAGCGTCAGCGGTCCGCCCACGAAGGCCAGTCGTCGGCGACCGAGGGACAGCAGGTGCGCGGCCGCGATGCGCCCGCCCTCTCCGTCGTCCACCGACACCGAGGCGAAGCGCGGGTCGCTCGAGCGCCGGTCCACCAGGACCGACGGAATGCCGCGCTGGTGCATCCGGCCGAGCAGCGGCGTCGCGTCTCCCACCGGCGTGATGAGCACGCCCGACACCCGCTGCTCCTCGAACAGCGCGAGGTGGGTCGCCTCGCGCTCCGCCTTCTCGTCGCTGTTGGCGACCAGCACGCTGCGCCCGTGCTCCTCGGCGCGCCCCTCCGCGCCGCGGACGACCTCGGCGAAGAACGGGTTGCGGATGTCGAGCACGACGAGTCCGATCGTGCGGCTGCGGCCGGCGCGCAGCTGCCGCGCGGCGTCGTTGCGGACGTAGCCGAGCCGCTCGATCGCCGCGTGGACACGCGCGACCGTGTCCGCCGAGACCCGCTCAGGGCGGTTGAGCACGTTCGACACCGTCCCGACCGACACCCCGGCGTCCTCGGCGACCTCACGCACGCTCACCGCCATCGCGCCCCCTTCTCGCACAGCGAGCCTAGGGCATGGGCGCCGGACCGCACGGTCCGCCCGGCGCCCGCCGGACTCGCAGCGCGACGCAGGTCAGGCCGCGAAACGGTGTTCCCCGCCGACCACCTCGTGCGTCGTGCCGTCGGGCAGCACGATGTCCGCGGGGACGCCGTCCGGGATCACGGCGTCGAGCACGAACCGATCCCCGTCCGTCCGCCAGGACACCTCGATGTCGCCGACCCGCGAGGCGTACCGCGTCCGCGCCCAGGTCAGCCCCGGACCCGGCACCGGCTCGATCCGGATCCGGGCGTATCCCGGCTCGGCCGGACGGATGCCTCCCACGACCTGGAAGATCCAGTCGGCGACGGCCCCGAGCGCGTAGTGGTTGAAGCTCGTCATCTCCCCCGGGTTGATCGACCCGTCCGGGAGCATCGAGTCCCACCGCTCCCAGATCGTCGTCGCCCCCATCGTCACCGGGTACAGCCACGACGGGCACTCCCGCTCCAGCAGCAGCCGATAGGCGTCCGCGACGTGCCCGGTCTCGGACAGCGCCCAGGTCACGAACGGCGTGCCCGCGAACCCGGTGGTCACCCGGTAGCCGCCCTGTCGGACCAGCTCCGCGAGCCGGTCCCCCGCCCGCACCCGGTCCTCCTCCTCCAGGAGCCCGAAGCAGATGGCGAGCGCGTAGACGGTGGTGCAGTCCGAGCGGATCCGCCCGCCGTCGACGTAGTTCTCGCGGAAGGCGGTCCGCGTCCGCTCGGCGAGGTCCGCCCATCGCTCGGCGTCCTCCTTCCGCCCGAGGACCGCCGCCGCCTCCGCCGCGAACGACGCCGAGCGGTACAGGCACGCGGTCGCCACGACGTGGGGATCGGCCTTCGCCGCCGCGGGGTTCTCCGGCGGCGCATCGGGGTCGAGCCAGTCGCCGAACTGGAACCCCCGGTCCCAGAGCCCGTCGGGCGACAGCATCCGCTGCACCGACTCGAGATGCAGGACCATCGCCGGATAGTGCGCGGCGAGCCGGTCCCGATCCCCGTACGCGTGCCACAGCGCCTGCGGCACCCACACCGCCGCGTCGCCCCAGACGGCCGTCGGCCCCATCTCGGGGAACGCGAAGTCCTCGCCGAAGTACGCGTACTTCAACGCGTCGGGGACGACGATCGGGACGAACCGATCGGGAGCGTTCTCGGTCTCCGCCCGCAGATCGCGCAACCAGTCGTCCAGGAAGTCCGCGACGTCGTAGACGAAGGCCGCCGACGCCGCGAACGCCGCGATGTCGCCCGTCCACCCCAGGCGCTCGTCGCGCTGAGGGCAGTCCGTCGGCACGCTCAGGAAGTTGCCCCGCTGCCCCTGCACGACGTTCTCGACCAGGCGGTCGACGAGCGGGTCGGAGCAGGAGAAGGAGCCGGTGCGGCGCATCTCCGAGTGCACCACGACGGCCTCGAGGTCGTCCGCCGTCAGCTCGCCCGGCCAGCCCTCGACCTCGGCATAGCGGAAGCCGTGGAACGTGAAGGTCGGCTCGAAGACGTCGTCCCCGCCCGACAGCACGAACACGTCCGTGGCCTCGGCGGCGCGGAGCGGTCGCGTGCCGAGCTCGCCGTGCTCGAGGACCTCCGCGTGCCGGATCGTGACCTCCGTGCCCCGCGGGCCGCGCACGCGCGCCCGAATCCATCCGACGAGGTTCTGCCCGAAGTCGACGAGAAGGCGTCCCGACGGCGACCGGTCGATGCTCACCGGGCGGATCGCCTCGTGCCGGACCACGGGCGGACCGCTCTGCGGGACCAGTCGCGCGCGGTCCACCGCCAGCGCCTCCACGGGCAGCGCCTCCCCGGGGAGGGTCTCCCCGGCCTCGCCGCCTCCGCCGCCCCGGAGCCGGGCGTCGATGGTCTGCCCGTTGTAGAGGGAGTTGCGGGTCGTCTCGGACCCCTGGGCCGCCCAGCCGCCCTCCGAGGTCTCGACGCTCTGCACGGAGCCGTCCGCGAACGTGAGGCGGAGGGCCGCGCAGACGGCGATCCGGTCGCCGTAGTCGATGTCCGCGCCCTCGAAGCCCAGCTTCCCGCGGTACCAGCCGTTGCCGAGGTGCAGGCCGAGCCGGATCGGCCCGCTGCCGTCGCGCACGAGGTCGGTGACATCCCAGGTCTGGTACGGCAGCCGCCACTCGTACGCGCTCCACCCCGGATCGAGGACCGACGACGAGACGGCACGGCCATCGATGCTCGCCTCGTACACGCCCAGTGCGGTGGCGACGAGCTCGGCCTTGCGGACCTCGGCCCGAGGGCGAGCCGGTTCGACGTCCCGCGTGAACCGGATGGCCCGGTCGCGCGGGGCGGGCGCGGTGAGGAACGCGGCGGCGTCGAGGGGGGTCGTCATACGGGGATCTCCTTGTTCGGGGCGGCGGGCGGGCGCGGTCACGGCTGAGGGGTCGGCACGGCGGCGGTCGCCGCTTCCGGATCGCGCCGCGCCTCCTCCTCGAACTGGTTGCGGCGCTGGCCGCGGAAGGCCAGCAGGGCGACGACGAGCCCGATCGCGACCACCGCGCTCAGGACGCCGTAGAGCCCCTGCGGGCTGACCGCGACCAGCGAGGGCGTCACGAACGCGAGCAGGGCGGCGACCACGCGCGCCACGGCGATGATGCTCCCCTGCGCGGTGGTGCGCAGCAGCGTCGGGAACGACTCCTGCGTCCACACCTTCATCATCCCCTCGAAGGCGAACGCCCCGCCGATTCCCATGAAGACGTTCATCGCGACGATCGTGGGCAGCGAGAACCCGAGGAGGGCCGGGGTGAGGTAGCCCAGCAGGAGGATCACGGCTCCGATCGTGAAGTAGGTCATGCGGTGTGCGCCGTCGACGATGCGCATGAACCAGAGGCCGCAGAGCAGGCCGATCGGGAACGTCAGGAGGCCCAGCGCGGAGTTGGTCTCGACGGAGATCCCGGCGACGTTCACCGCGAGGTAGGTGCCGAACTGGCCGCCCGTGTTCGCGCCGACGTTGGTGAGCGTGTAGAAGACCAGCAGGGCGACGAACGGGGCCAGGTACGGCGGGCGCAGCAGATCCCGCACCGAGGCGCGGTCCGCGCGGATCGTCGCGACGCCCCGGCGGCGCTCGTCCCGCGCCGCGAGCCACGACGGGGACTCGGGGATGGTCAGGCGCGCGAGGAAGATGAGGACGGCGATGACGCCGACCTGCGCGAACAGCAGCTGACCACCCAGACGCCCCCATCCGCCGGCGATCGTCGAGATGATCACGGTTCCGAGGATGCCGACGACCCACAGGATGTTGGAGAGCCCGATGATGGCGCCGCGGTTCTTCTCCGTCGCCGCCTCGGCGATGGTGGACAGGGACACCGGCAGGTCCGCCCCGGTCCCGACCCCGGCGAGGATGACGCCGGCCAGCAGCAGCGGGAAGCTGTCGCCGAAGACGAGCAGGGCGATGCCGATGATGACGAGGACCATCGTGGCGAGGAACACCCGGCGCCGGCCCAGCAGGTCGCCGAGGCGGCCGCCGAACACCGCTCCGGCGGCGATGCCGAGGGTCAGGACTCCGGACAGGATGCCGATCTGCTCGGGCGTGATCCCGATCGTGTGCTGGTAGATGACGAGGGCGATGCCGGTCGCGACGATCGTCGCGGCGTCGATGTACGACGCCATGCCGCAGACGATGCCGACCCACCACGGGTTGGGGCGGCGGACGGCGGGAGCTTCGACGGCCATGGTTCTCCTTTGAACGTGAGCGTGTGAATGAACGTGAGCGTGTGAACGCGAGCGGCCCGGTCGGTGACGCCGGATGGGGTTCCGGCGCCGGGCGAATCGGGAGGGTGACTGCACGCTAGCAGGGAATGAATCGATTCACAACCAGTCTCGAGGAAGAGGCTTGACGCCAGGCGCTCACGTCATTCTGACCGACTTGACCCCCTTCGGTCTTCCGCATTACATTCATCTCAGACTTGAATCGATTCAGAGCAAAGGAGCCGTCGATGCCTCTCCTCCTCACCGACCTGCGGGCCGATCACCTCGTGCGCCCGCTGGCCCTGCGCCGTACGAGCCCGCGGCTCACCTGGCGCCTCTCGGCCGAGGGGACCCGGATCCTGCCGCGCGCGCATCGGATCCGCGTCACCCGCGCCCGGGACGGAGAGCCCGTCCACGACACCGACTGGCTCGACTCCGCCGAGTCCGCCGCGGAGCTGGCCGGGTTCAGCGGTGAGCCCGGCGCCGAGTACCGCTGGGACCTCTCCGTGCGCGGCGACGACGGCACGGTCGCCACCGCCTCGAGCACCTTCGGGATCGGTCTCGCCGACTGGGACGCCGCGTGGGTCGAGCCCCCGCAGCAGCCGGTCCTCGTCGAAGGCCCGCTGGAGCTGGGGCCGGAGGTCTTCGCCGCCGCCGACACGGCCACGCCGCCCGGGGACCGCCTGCACCCGCCCCGGTACCTCCGGCAGAGCTTCGACCTGCCGTCCGCGCCGGTGTCCGCTCGACTGCGCATCACGAGCCAGGGCGTGCACCATCCGTCCGTGAACGGCCGCCCCGCCGGCGACGGTCTGCTGGCCCCCGGCTACGAGAGCTACCAGCACGAGATCTCCGTGATGACCCACGACGTCACCGCGCTCCTGCGTCCCGGCCGAAACGTGCTCGGGGTGATCCTGGGCGACGGATGGTACGCCGGGCGGATCTCGATCCTCGGGCGCAGCGCGCAGTACGGCGACGTCCTGCGCGCGACCTGGCGGCTGGAGGTCGACCTCGCCGACGGATCGCAGCATGTGATCCGCCCGGACGAGGGTGTGCGCAGTGTCCGCGGCCCCATCGACTGGTCCGACATCTTCATCGGCGAACGCCACGACGCCCGCGCGGAGATCGACGGGTGGGACACGCCGGACGGCGACGACGCGTTCGCCGACGGGGCGCCGTGCGCGCTCGTTCCCGTCGAGGTCCCCCTCGTCCCGTTCGTCGGAGAGCCGATCCGCCGCGTCCGCGAGCTTCCCGCACAGGCCGTGCTCACGACCCCCTCCGGCGAGACCGTCGTCGACTTCGGCCAGGTGCTGGCCGGGCGCGTGCGCATGAGGGTCCGCGGCGAGCGCGGCACCGTCGTCCGTCTGGAGCACGCGGAGGTCGTGGACGCGGAGGGGAACTTCCTGGACAACATCCTCGGCGTCAACAAGGACCAGGCGGACGAGTACGTGCTGGCCGGGCGCTCGGAGGGCGAGGAGTGGGAGCCGCTGTTCACCTTCCACGGCTTCCGATACGTCAAGCTCATCGGCTACCCGGGGACCCCGGATCCCGCGGACTTCACGGCGGTCGTGATCGCCAACGACCTGGAGGCCACCGCGTCCTTCACGTCCTCCCATCCGCGGCTCGACCGCCTCGTGGAGAACACGGTGTGGTCGCAGCGGTCCAACTTCCTCGCCGTCCCGACCGACTGCCCGCAGCGCGAGCGCGCCGGCTGGACGGGCGACCTGCAGATCTTCGTGCCGACGGCCGCCACGCTGATGGGCGTCGCGGCGTTCCTGGAGCGCTGGCTGCGCAACGTCCGGGTGGACCAGGCCGCCCACGACGGCGTGGTGCCGATCATCGTCCCGATGCCGCCGGCGATGGACGACCCGACGCGCCCGAACGCGGGGCTCGGCGGCATCCATGCCGCCGCCGGGTGGGCGGACGCGATCACCATCGCGCCCTGGGAGCTGTACCGCCACTACGGCGACCCGCGGTTCCTGCGCGACAACCTGGACGCGATGCGGGCGTGGGTCGAGTACCAGACCGCGGACGCGGCGGCGACCCATCCCTCCCGGATCGATCCCGACACCGCGTCAGAGGAGGTGCTCGCCCGCCACCGCCTGCTGTGGAACGGCCAGCCGAACTTCGGGGACTGGCTCGCGCCGTCGACGCTGGACGGCTCGCGCCCCGAGGCGGCGGGGCTCGACGAGTTCTCTGCCATCATGCTCGCTCCGCAGCTCACCGCGGAGCTGACCGGCCCGCTGTTCCAGATCCGCTCGCTCGACCTGTACGCGGCCAGCGCCGCCGCGCTGGGCGAGCACGACACCGCCGCGCGGGCCCGGGAGCAGGCGGCCGCGGTCCGCGCCGCCTTCGCCGCCGAGTACGTGGGCGAGGACGGGCGCATCGGACCGGACATGCAGGGGATCGCGGTCCTCGCGCTGGCCTTCGACGCCGTCCCGGCCGAGATCCGCCCGCGCGTCGTGGAGCGCCTGGTCGAGCTCGTCCACGCCGCCGGCGACCACCTCGACACGGGGTTCGTCTCCGTGCCCTTCCTGCTGGACGTGCTGTGGGACAACGGCCACCGCGACCTCGCCCGGACGCTCCTCACACAGGACACCGCGCCGTCCTGGCTGTACGAGGTCGACCACGGCGCGACCACCATCTGGGAGTCCTGGCACGCCGTGCACGAGGACGGCACCGTCGAGCGCATGTCGATGAACCACTACGCCTTCGGCTGCGTCGTCGACTGGATCATGCGGAGACAGGCCGGGATCGAGGCGATCGAGCCCGGCTACCGGGTCACGCGGATCTCGCCCGACCTCGACGGCCCCCTCGACCACTGCCGCGCCCACGTGGACGCGCCGGCCGGGCGCATCGCGGTGGACTGGCGCCGCCGCGACGCCGACGCGGATCTGACCGTCGAGATCCCGATCGGCGTGCGCGCCCGCCTGGACGCCGGCCCGGGCTGGCGGGTCGACGCCGACGACGACCTCGGCCCCGGAACCCACACCGTCCGCCTCCTCCGTAGCGAAGAAAGCACCGCATCATGACCGCACTCCCTTCCGACGTCCTCAGCGCCCTGGAGAAGCAGGCGATCGAGCTCCCCTCGTGGGCGTTCGGGAACTCCGGGACCCGTTTCAAGGTCTTCGGCAGCCCCGGCACGCCGCGGGACCCGTACGAGAAGATCGCCGACGCCGCCCAGGTGCACGCGCACACCGGCCTCGCCCCGACCGTCGCGCTGCACATCCCGTGGGACACGGTGGACTCGTTCGCCGACCTCCGCCGGCATGCGGAGGATCACGGCGTCGCCCTCGGGACGGTCAACTCCAACACGTTCCAGGACGACGACTACCGGCTCGGCGCCCTCACCCACGAGGACGAGCGGATCCGCCGCAAGGCGATCGACCACCACCTGGCCTGCATCGACGTGATGGACCAGACCGGCGGCCGGGACCTCAAGATCTGGCTCGCGGAGGGATCCAACTACCCCGGGCAGGCCGACATGCGCAGCCGGCAGGACCGCCTGCACGACTCTCTTCAGGAGATCTACGACCGCCTCGGGGACGACCAGCGACTCGTGCTCGAGTACAAGTTCTTCGAGCCGGCGTTCTATCACACGGACGTGCCGGACTGGGGGACGAGCTACGCCCAGGTCGTCGCGCTCGGCGAGAAGGCGATGGTGTGCCTGGACACCGGCCACCACGCCCCCGGGACGAACATCGAGTTCATCGTCATGCAGCTGCTGCGCCTCGGCCGGCTCGGATCGTTCGACTTCAACAGCCGCTTCTACGCGGACGACGATCTGATCGTCGGCGCGGCGGATCCGTTCCAGCTGTTCCGCATCCTGGTCGAGGTGATCCGCGGCGGCGCGCTCAACAACGCCGACGTGGCCTTCATGCTCGACCAGTGCCACAACATCGAGGACAAGATCCCCGGGCAGATCCGCTCGGTGCTCAACGTCCAGGAGATGACGGCGCGCGCGCTGCTGCTGGACCGCGAGGCGCTCGCGGCCGCGCAGCGGGCGGGCGACGTCCTCGGCGCGAACGCCGTCTTCATGGACGCCTTCGCCACGGACGTGCGCCCCGCTCTCGCCGAATGGCGCCAGTCCCGCGGCCTCCCCGCCGACCCCATGGCCGCCTATGCCGCCTCCGGGTACGCCGAGCGGATCGCCGCCGAGCGCGTCGGCGGCGCCCAGGCCGGCTGGGGCGCCTGAGCCCGGGGGCCGATCCGGGGCCGGCGGTCAGGCGCGGGCGAGGTATTGCTCGCGGATGACCGGGTGGTGATCCGCCGGGACGGAGCGTGCAGAGGCGTCCTCCCAGGACGGCCGCTCCCCGGTCAGGGCCCAGCCCGCCTGCACCGCCGCACCTCGGGCCACGGCCTCCTCGATCCCCGGCACCACGACGGGCAGATCGAGCACCTGTGCCGAGATCGCGGACACCGCGGCGTTGCGCGCGGCACCGCCGATGAGAAGCACCCGCCGCGCCGGGACCCCGCACCGCCGGATCGCGTCGAGCCCGTCGGCGAGGCCGCACAGCAGTCCTTCCACCGCGGCGCGCGCCAGACTCTCGCGCCGAGTGGACGTCAGCGTCATGCCGAACAGCGTCGCCGTCGCGTCCGGTCGGTTCGGGGTGCGCTCGCCCTCGAAGTACGGCTGCAGCACCAGACCGCCGGATCCGGGCTCCGCATCGAGAGCGAGGCGGGCGAGCCCGGCATGGTCGACACCGAGCAGCCCTGCCACCGCGTCGAGCACACGGGCAGCATTGAGGGTCGCCACGAGCGGCAGATGATGACCGCTCCCGTCGGCGAAGCCGGCGACCACCCCCGTCGGATCGGAGAGTGCGCGTTCCGAGACCGCGAAGACCGTGCCGCTCGTGCCGATCGAGATCACGGCGTCCCCCGGCCCGACCCCCAGTCCGAGCGCGCCGCCGGCATTGTCGCCCAGTCCTGCGCCGATCACGACCCCGTCCGGCGTGGTCCCCATCCGCTCCGCCGGGCCGAGCACGCGGGGAAGGACCGGCACGCGACCGAACGCCTGGCGCAGCAGATCGGCGTCGTACGCGCCGGTGGCGGCGCTCCAGTATGCGGTGCCGCTGGCGTCGGAGCGGTCAGTGGCGAGCTCCTCGAGCACGGGACCCCGCCCGCCTGACCCCGCGGGGCCGAAGCCGCGCAGCCGCCAGGAGAGCCAGTCGTGCGGCAGGGCGACCGCGGCGACCCGGGCGGCACGGTCCGGCTCATGGTCACGGAGCCATCGCAGCTTCGCCGCCGTGAACGAGGCGACCGGGACGAGCCCGACCCGACGCGCGTACTCATCCGCGCCGATCTCGGCGACCAACGCGGAGGCGGCGTCCGCGCTCCGGACGTCGTTCCACAGCAGCGCGTCGCGGACGACGTTCCCCTCGGCGTCGAGCGCGACCAGGCCGTGCTGCTGCGCGGCGACGGAGACCGCGGCGACCCCGTCCAGCCCGCCGGCGTCAGCGATCGCCGCCCGCAAGGCCGTCCACCAGGCTTCGGGATCGACCTCGGTCCCCGGCGGATGCGGGGCTCGGCCGGCCCGGACCGTGCGTCCCGTGGCGAGATCGTACACGCTCACCTTGCAGCTCTGCGTGGACGAGTCCACCCCGGCGACATACGTCCTCGGCATCCGCTTCTCCTGTCCCGCCGCGGGACACGGGTCACCGCCGTGCCCGTGTCCCGCCCTCCGTCATTCCGTCTGACCGGTGAGGCCCTCGTAGGCGATGTTGCCCGTCTTCAGGTTCTTGTTCGTCATCTCGGTGAGCTGGTCGAGGAACGCCGCGCGCTCGGTGACCACGTGGGCAATCGCCTCGTCGACATTGTCCTTCGTGATCGCCGGCATCAGGTAGATCGGGTTCTCCTCGACGTCCTCTCCGCGGACCACGGCGGCCGCGTAGGCGACACCCGCCGAGAGCTCGACGGTGCCGTTCTGCAGCGAGGTCCCCACGAAGTCACCGTTCTTGACCGCTTCGAGGCCGTCGGCGATGCCGTCGATGCCGACGATCGGAACGCCGGTCATCCCCGCCTCCTTGAGGGCCTGCAGCGCGCCCAGGCCCATGTCGTCGTTCTGCGCGATGACGCCGTCGATGTCGTCCCCGAACGCGGAGATCCAGTTGCTGACCTTGTTCACGGCCTCGTCCCGCTTCCAGTTCGCGGTGTCCTTGGCGAGGACTTTCATCTCCGGGTGCTGCGCGAGGACGTTGTCGATCCCCTTGCCCCGGTTGATCTCCCCCGAGCCGCCGAGCGGCCCTTGCAGGATGATGACGTTGCCCTTGCCCTCGAGCGCGTCCACCATCATCTGCGCCTCCTGCTCACCGGCCGCCACGTCGTCCGGCTGCACCGAGCCGGTGAGGTCGGGGCTGTCCAGCGCGGCGTTCACGTCGAAGAAGGGGATGTCGGCGGCCTTCGCCGCGGCGATCTGCGGCTGCAGCGAGTCCGCCTGAACCGGGATGACCACGATCGCGTCGACGCCCGCGGTGATGTACTGGTCGACCTGGCTCGCCTGGGTGTTGACGTCGAGGCCCGCCGAGTTCCACAGGATCTCGATGTTGTTCTCGTCCGCGTAGCGCTCGATGCCTTCCTTCCCCTCCGTGACGAAGGAGGACATGTCGTAGACGCTGACCCCGATGGTGATGCGCTCCTCGCCGCCCCCGTCGCCGCCGGCGTTGGCGGACGGGTCTCCGGCACCGCACCCGGCGAGCGCCAGCCCGGCGACGGATGCGAGGACGAAGGTCGCGACGGTGCGGCTCTTCTTGGTGAACATGTGATTCCTCTCGTTGGTGGTTCGTGTGCTGCCGGAGTCGGCGGGTGCCGGGAGGCGGCTATCGGCTTCGCCGCCGGGTCGCCCACACGTCGACGGCGACCGCCGCGACGATGAGCAGACCCTTGATGACCTTCTGCCAGTAGGCGGGGACGGTCAGGATGTCGAGACCGTTGTTCAGCGTCTGGATGAGGAGCAGGCCCAGCGCCGTGCCCCAGATCGAGCCCCGGCCGCCGAGGAGGCTCGCCCCGCCGATGACGACCGCAGCGATCGCGTCGAGCTCGTAGCCGACGCCCAGGTTGGGTGCGCCGAGGGTCACGCGACTGGCGAGCATGACACCGGAGATCCCCGCGAGCACACCGGAGATCGCGTAGACGCTGAAGACCGTGCGACCGACGTTGATCCCCGCGATCCGTGCGGCGACGGGGTTGCCGCCGATGGCGTAGACCCGCATGCCCCACGTGGTGCGGCGCATGATCAGCGCCAGCCCCAGGATGCCGACGATCATCAGGATCACCGGCAGCGTCAGACCGGCGAACTGCGCGTTCGCAATGGCCGAGAAGTCCGCGGGCAGCCCCGTGATGGGTGCGCCGTTGCCGGCGACGTACGCGACCCCTGACGCGAGGGTCAGCATGCCCAGCGTCGCGATGAACGGCGGCACCTTCATCACCGACACGACGAACCCGTTGACCGCCCCCGCGACGAAGCCGACGAGCACACCGGCGACGAGCGCGAGCCAGACCTGGTCCGGGAAGGCCTTGGCGGTCAGGCTGCCGAACACCGCGGATGCGGCGATCACGCTCCCCACGGAGAGGTCGATGCCGCCCGTGAGGATGACCAGGGTCTGGCCGAGCGCGATGAGGGCGAAAGGCGCGGCGGCCACGAGGATCGTCTGCAGGTTCTCCACCGTGCCGAAGCGCGCGCTGCGGTAGAGGAAGAACGCGATGATGAGCACCATCACGATCACCATCGCGTAGCGGATCGCGATGTCGCCGAACCAGGTGGGGCTGAAGCGCTTCACGCCGGTGTCGGTCGAGAAGGCCGGCGAGGAGGTGCGGATGTCGTTCATTGGTCGTCCTTGGGAGAGGGGGCGATGCCGGTGGGCGCGCCGGAGGCGTCGAGACCGCTGGCGAGTCGGAAGATGCGATCCTGCACGTCAGGGTGCTGGAGGGCGGCGCGATCGAGCTCCGCGACGACGGCGCCGTCCTTCATCACGAGCGCGCGGTGCGAGAGGGAGAGGATCTCCGGCATGTCGCTGGAGGCCATGACGACCGCCATGCCCGAGCCCGCCAGGTCGGTGATGATCCGGTAGATCTCGCTGCGGGCGCCGACGTCGACCCCGCGGGTGGGCTCGTCGAGCAGGAGGACCCTGACCTCGCCGGTGAGCCATCGGGCCAGGACGACCTTCTGCTGATTGCCGCCCGACAGGGTCTCCATGAGCTGCCCGAGCCCTCGGCTGCGCAGACGGACGGAGTCCATCACGCGCGACACCGCGTCCGCACGGCTTCGCCCCCGGAGCCACCCGCCCAGGGAGAAGGCACCCATCCGGGGGAGGGTCGCGTTCGCGAGGATGTCCATGCTCAGCACGGCGCCGGCGCCCTTGCGGTCCTCGGGGACGAGCGCCATGCCCGCGGTGATCGCGTCCGCGGGACGGCCGCGACGGATCCGGGTCCCACCGACGCGGATCTCCCCGGCGGTCGACGCACGGACTCCGAACAGGGCCTCGATGAGCTCGGTGCGCCCCGCGCCGACCAGACCGGCGAGGCCGACGATCTCGCCCCGGCGGATCTGAAGGTCGACCGGCTGCGGCGCGGCCGGGTAGGCGAGCCCCCGCACCGTCAACGCCACCTCGTCGGACGGCGGCGGGAGGTCGGGGAAGAGATCCTCCAGCTCACGGCCGATCATCGCCGTGACGATGTCGTCGTCGCTGAGCGAGGACAACGGCTGGTCGGCAACGAGGCCGCCGTCGCGGAGCACGACGACCCGGTCCGCGACCGCCCGGATCTCCTCCATCTTGTGCGTGGTGAACAGGATCGCGACACCGCGGTCGCGCAGCATCCGCATGCTCTCGATGAGACGCGCGACCTCGCGCTCGGCGATCGCGCTCGTCGGCTCGTCCAGCAGCAGCACGCGTGCTCCGGTGCTGGTCGCCTTGACGATCTCGACGATCTGCCTGAGGCCCACCGGCAAGGACCCCATCCGCGCGCCCGGGTCGATGTCGACGCCGAACTCGCCCAGCATCCGCCGCGCCTCCTTCGCCATCCGGCGGCGGTCGACGAGCCCCGCGCGGTTGCGCAGCTCGCGCCCGACGAAGATGTTCTCGTATACGGTCGTGTCCAGAATCGACGCGAGCTCCTGAGGGACGATGGCGATGCCCCGCTGGTGCGCGTCCCTGGCCGATCCCGACGCGAGCTCCTCGCCGCGGACGAGGACGCGTCCGGCGTCCGCCTTCATCTGGCCCGACGCGATCTTCATCAACGTCGACTTGCCTGCGCCGTTCTCCCCGGCGAGAGCGGTCACGGTGCCGGGCACCAGGCTCAGACCGACCCCCTTCAGCACGGGCACCCCGCCGAAGGACTTCCGGATGTCGACGCAGGACAGCATGGGCGGCTGGTCCTGCAGGGCGACGTCCGTCGCCGCGGCGACCGTCACGGCTGCCTCGCGTACTCGCGGTCCGGACGCACGATGCTCTTCAGCGTGGTCGGCGTCGAGGCGGACTCGAGGGCCTCGGCCACCTCATGGAGACCGAAGTCCCCGGTGACGAGGGCGTCCAGGTCGACCGCGCCGGAGGCGGCCAACGCGATCGCGGTCGGCCAGGTGTTGGCATAGCGGAACACGCCCGTGACGTGCAACTCGCGGTTCTGGATCGTGGAGACGGGCATGGCGATCTCGTCGGCGCCCATGCCGACGAGCACCGCGACGCCGCCGGCCTTGAGCGCGGAGATCCCCTGCCGCACCGCCACGGGCGAACCCGACGCGTCGACGAACGCGTCGTATCCCGAGCCGAGAGGTCCCGCTGCCGGGTCGACGACCCCCGCGGCCCCGAAGCGCAGGGCCACCTCGCGGCGTTCGGCCATCGGATCACTGACGGTGACGTCGGTGGCACCGAACGCCCGCGCGACCTGGAGGGTGACGATGCCGATGGGGCCGGCACCCGTCACGAGCACGCGGCTCCCGGGCCGTATGCCGGCCTTCTCGACGGCGGCAACCGCGACCGAGAGCGGCTCGATCAACGCGGCCGCCTCGTCGCTGACGCCGTCCGGGACCGTGTAGGCGAAGTCGTGCGGGATCGCGACGTACTCCGCGAACGCCCCGTCGATCGGGGGCGTGGCGTAGAACTCGATCCGCGGGCACAGGTTGTAACGCCCGCTCCGGCAGAACTCGCAGACACGGCACGGTCGCTGGGGCTCGATCGAGACGCGCTCGCCGACCCGGGACGCGTCGACGTCGGCCCCGGTCGCGACGACCACTCCGGCGGCCTCATGTCCGAGGACCAGCGGCGCCGTCACCACGAAGTCGCCGATCCGACCCTCGCGGAAGTAGTGGACGTCGGATCCGCAGACCCCGACGGCCGTCACGCGGACGATCACCTCGTCGGCCAGCGGTACGGGGACCGGACGGGTCTGGGTCGTGAGTTCGCCGGCTCGCATCAGAACGCTCGCGCGCATGGTGGTCGGCACGTCAGTGCGCTTCATCGGGCTCCTCGTGGTGCTGTCGTGATTGCTCGACCGACATTAGCCATGGGTGACGAATGAGACAACCATGCGCTCATATGAGCGTGGGCGACGAATTCGGGATATGCTGATCCGACTTGACCGATGCGACACGAAGAGGCGACATGGGCCCCGATGAGCTGGTGCGGATCTCGCACGTGGCACGCCGGCATTACCTGGACGGGTTGACGAAGATCGAGATCGCCGAGGAGCTCGGCGTCTCGCGGTTCAAGATCGCCCGGATGCTGGAGGACGCCCTTGCCCAGGGACTGGTGAAGATCACCATCGAGGCGCCGGACTCGCTGGATCTCGACCTGTCGATGCAGCTGCGCGCGCGGTTCGGGCTCACGCGGGCGCTCGCCGTCCTCACGCCCGGCACGAGCCCGGAGCTCATCCAGGACAGGCTCGGGCGTGCCGCCGCCGATCTGCTCACCGAGATCGTGACGGAGGGCGACGTCCTCGGCCTGACCGCGGGCAGGACCCTCACGGCGATGGCCGGCCATCTGCGTTCGCTGGCGACGTGCGAGGTGGTGCAGCTCGCGGGAGTGGCGGCCCCCACTCCCGAGAACGGCGTCGAGGTGATCCGGCAGGTGAGCAGGATCTCGCACGGACGCGCCCACGCGATCTTCGCGCCCCTGCTCGTCGAGACGGCCGCGACGGCGTCGGCCCTGCGGCGGGAGCCCGGGATCATGGAGACGTTCCGCCGCTTCGACTCGGTCACCAAGGCGGTCGTCGCCATCGGCTCGTGGAATCCGCCCGACTCCCAGCTCTACGACAACGCCGGGCGCGCCGGGGCGCTCGACGAGCTCCTGGCCGCCGGCGTCAAGGCGGAGATCTGCGCCACCCTCATCGACGAGAACGGCGCCGTCGTCGGTTCGATCGCCGAGCGGTCCCTCGCCGTCTCGACTGAGCAGCTTCGCCGCGTCCCCGAGGTCATCGCCGTCGCGGGCGGCCCGTCCAAGACCGGCGCCGTCGCGGCGGCCCTTCGCTCGGGGATCGTGGACTCCCTCGTGACCGACGCGGCGCTCGCCCGGCGACTGCTCGACGCCCCCGCGTGAGCGCCGGGGCGAAGGCGGCTCAGCCCCGGGCGGGCTCGTAGCGCCGGAGCCTCACGGAGGCGCGGACGATGCGCCGGAGATCGCCGAGGTCCGCACCGGTCACCCCGTGCGCCCGCGCCTGCACGAGGAGGTTCCCCAGAGACGTGGCCTCCGACGGCCCCGCCACGACGGGCCTCCCGCTGCGGTCGGCGACCGCCTGGGCCAGGATCGGCGACTCCGAGCCTCCCCCGACGAGGTGGACCACGCGGACGTCCACGCCGGCGAGCGCTGCCGCCTCGTCCAGCTGACGGGCGACGAAGGCCCCGAGGCTCTCCAGGATGAGCCGCACGACGGCAGCGCGATCCGGCGGCAGGACTCCCCCCCTCTCCTCGACGAGCTCTGCGATGCGCGCGGACATCTGCCCCGGGCGAAGCAGGCGCGGATCACCGGTGTCCACGAGCACCGGCGGGACCGGGACCGCCGCCGCGCGGGCGAACACCGCGCGGCGCGCGCTCGTGCCACGCGCGCCCCACCCGTCCATGCCCCACTCGCGGAAGCACTCGTTCAGAAGCCACAGCCCGGCGGCGATCCGCAGGAATCGGACGGTGCCGTCGATCCCCAGCTCGTTGGTGAAGCCGGCCGCACGCGCGCGCTCACTCGTGACGATGTGGTCGATCTCGACGCCGGTGAGCATCCAGGTGCCGCACGAGACGAACGCGAAGTTCTCGTCCTGCGCCGGGACGGCGACGACCGCACTGGCGGTGTCGTGCGACGCCACCGCGGTGATGTCCGTGCCGTCGCCCGGTGCGAGGATCCCCTCCTTCACACGACCGGTGACGGTTCCCGGGCGGACCGTCTCCGGGAACAGGGTCGGCGCCAGTCCCAGGGCGTCGATCCGGCGTCGATCCCACCCTCGGCCGGACGCCAGCGCGAGCCCGGTGCTCGAGACGTTGGTCAGCTCGGCCAGCTCCGCAGCGCCGAGCCAGTGCGCGAGGAGGTCGGGCATGAGCAGCATCCGCCGCACGGCGTCGAGGCGCCCCGCCTCCCTGTCCGCCATGAGCTGGTAGATCGTCATGATCGGCAGAGCGGTCACGCCCGTCTCCCGGAACGACTCGGCGGCGGGCAGGATGGCCTCGACGATGGGGAAGCTGCGCTCGGTGCGCGCGTCGCGCTGGTGGAACGGCGCGTCGAGGAGGCCGTCGTACGCGAGCAGTCCGTAGTCGCCCGACCACGCGTCGACACCGACGCTCGCGAACGGCGGGCCGTCCGCCCGCAACGAGCGCAAGCCGGTCACGGCATCGCGGAAGAGGCGTTGCGCGTCCCAGCGGAGTCCGAGCTCGTCGGTGAACGCCCGATTGCGGAACCGGCGGACGCCGTCGATGCGCAGCCGATCGGCACCGACCCACGCGCTCACCACGCGTCCGCTTGACCCGCCGAGGTCGACGGCGGCGGCCCGGAAGGGCGCCGAGTCGGGGGACAGGTCCGGCATGCCTCTCAGCCTAGGGTCCGCAGAGCGGTCAGACGCTGGTGTAACCGCCGTCGATCAGGATGCTCTGACCGACGACGTAGCGGGACCGCTCGCTCGCGAGGTAGACGAGGAGTTCGCCCAGCTCCTCCGGTTCGCCCATGCGTCCGGCCGGGATGCGCCGGACCCACTCCTGCGCCATCTCCGGATTCTCCGCCACGAAGTCCCTCGTCATGTCGCTGGCGAAGTACCCGGGGGCGATCGCGTTGACCCGGATGCCGTACGGCTGCCATTCGATCCCCGCGCTCTTGGTGAACATCGACACGGCGGCCTTCGACGTGTTGTAGGCGGCCTGGGTCTGCGGGACGTTCACGACGAACGCCGACATCGACGACACGTTGACGATGCTCGCCGGCGCACCCGTCGCGGCGTCGATGTGCCGGCGGGCGAACACGCGACTGGTGACGAACGTGCCGGTGACGTTGACGTCCAGCACCCGTCTCCACGCCTCCGCCGTCGTCTCGAGCAGGGGCGCCCCGAGCGTGATGCCCGCGCTGTTGACGAGGACGTCCGCCTCGCCGAGCCGACGGGAGACGTCCTCGAAGGCCTCGGCGACCGACTGATCGTCGGTCACGTCCACCGGCAGACCGATGCACCGGCGCCCCGACGCGGCCTGCAGCGCCTCGGCCGCTTCGGCGACGGTGTCCAGGCGGTCCAGAAGGGCGACGTCGGCGCCGGCCTCGGCGAGGGCCTGCGCCATCGCATGCCCGAGACCCCGGGCGCCGCCCGTGACCACGGCCACCCGGCCGAGCAGAGGTTCCGATGTGAAAGCTGGCATGGGCAGAGCCTAACGCGAATGCTCGAACTAGACACGCGCCCGCTCATATGAGCGCGCCGGGGAGCATCAGTGGTCAGCGGCTCGTGTATCCGCCGTCGATCGGCAGCGACACCCCGGAGATCATCGCGGCGCCGTCGCCGAGCAGGAACACGATGGGAGCCGCGATGTCGTCCTCGGTCGCCCAGCGGTGCAGGGGCATCGCGTCGAGGAAGGGCCCCTCGATCTCCGGCCGCCCCCAGTACCAGGCCGACATCGGGGTCATCACGACGGTCGGGTTGACGCCGTTCACCCGGATCCCGTACCCCCCGAGCTCCAGCGCGGACACGCGCGTGATGTTGTCGAGCGCCGCCTTCGACGAACCGTAGGAGATGTGCCCTGCGAGGCCCACGAGACTGGCCTGGCTGGAGACGTTCACGATGGCGCCGCCGCGACCGACGCGGATCATCTCCCGCGACGCGTACTTCGTCACGAGCAGCGCGCCCCGGGCGTTGATGCTCATGACCCGGTCGAACACGGCGATATCGGTGTCCATGGGGGTCGCGATCTCGCCGCCCCAGCCTCCGCAGTTCACGACGCCGTACAGGTCGCGGCCCTCGATGGCGGCACGGATCGCCCCCTCGTCCTCGAGGTCGAAGACCACCGGCGCAGCACCGGTCTCCTCGACGATCGCCTGAAGACTGTCCGCGGTACGCCCGGCGGCGAGGACGTCGGCGCCGGCCGCGACGAGGTGGCGGACGGTAGCACCACCGATGCCGCCTCCGGCGCCGGTGACGAGGACGGTTCGGCCCTGGAATCCAGTCATGTGATCTCTCTCCATCGCGAGACGTGCGTGCGGGTGCCGGATCGGCGTTCCGGTGTTCTTGACACCGGTGACATGGTCAGCGTAGCGTGCCCACAGGGCGCCCGCACCGCCGCGGATGACTCCCGAGCCGTTCGACCAGGAAGAACTCGACGCCGTGTCCCGCACCACGCCCGACCCGATGACCGGCCCCGACACGTCCCTCGACGAGCTCGTCCGGAATGCGCGCCGATGGACGCAGGACGGACGCCGACGCATCCTCGGGATCACGGGCCCTCCGGGAGCGGGGAAGTCCACCGTGACGGCGGCCCTCGTCGACGCCCTCGGAGACGCGGCCGTCGTCGTCGGCATGGACGGCTTCCACCTCGCCGACGCGGAGCTGGGGAGGCTGGGCCGGCGGGAGCGCAAGGGCGCGCCGGACACCTTCGATGTCGACGGCTACGTCGCACTGCTCCGACGACTCGCCGCGCAGACCACGGGAACCGTGTATGCGCCCGTGTTCGACCGCGACCGGGAGGAGCCGATCGGCGCCGCGGTCGCGGTGCATGCCGAGACGCCGCTGGTCATCACGGAGGGGAACTACCTGCTGCACGACGGCCACGGATGGGAGGCGGTGCGCCCGCTGCTCGACGAGGTCTGGTACCTCGATCTCGACGACGACACGCGACGGAGCCGCCTGATCGCTCGTCGGCAGGGTCACGGCCACGCCCGTGACGCGGCGGCAGCCTGGGTCCACGGCGTCGACGAGGCGAACGCGCAGCTCGTGCGGTCCTCACGGGGCCGCGCCGACCGCGTCCTCCGACTCACCGACGCGGGCGGTGCGGTCCCGCTCAGCGCGAGGACGCTGGCTGCACTGCCCCCTCAGGTCGCACGACCGGCATACGACCGCGACGTCGTGCGCCCCGGCATCGTGCACATCGGCGTGGGCAACTTCCATCGGGCTCACCAGGCGTTCTTCGTCGACCGCCTGCTCGCCGAGGGCGCCGCCGACTGGTCGATCCGCGGCGTCGGGCTGCGGCCGGAGGATGCCGCGATGCGGGACGCGATGTCGGTTCAGGACGGTCTCTACACTCTGGTCACCGTGACCCCGGACGGAACCGAGTCGGCGCGCGTCGTCGGCTCGATGACCGAGTATCTCTACGCACCGGACGACCCAGAGGCCGTGCTTGCCGCGCTGTCCGCGACCGAGACCCGCATCGTCTCGCTGACGATCACCGAGGGCGGCTACGGCATCGACGAGGCCACGGGGCGGTTCGCCCCGCAGGACGACGCGACCCGCTCGGACGCGGAGGGCGACGGAACGTCGCACCCCCGCAGTGCCCTCGGCTACCTCGTGGCCGCCCTCGCCCGCCGACGGGCCCGCGGCATCCCCCCGTTCACCGTGATGTCCTGTGACAACATCCCGGGAAACGGCACGGTGGCACGGACCGCGGTGGCGGGGCTGGCTGACCTCGTCGACCCGGATCTGGCGTCCTGGATCCGGACCACCGTGTCGTTCCCGAGCTCGATGGTGGACCGGATCACCCCCGTGACGTCCGAAGAGACGCGCGCGCTGGTGCGCGACCGCTTCGGCGTGGACGACCGGTGGCCCGTGCGCTCGGAGTCCTTCGCGCAGTGGGTGCTCGAGGACGACTTCCCCCAGGGGCGGCCGGCTTTCGAGACGGTGGGCGTGCAGATCGTGAACGACGTCGAGCCGTATGAGCTGATGAAGCTCCGACTGCTCAACGCCTCCCACCAGGCCATGGGCTACCTCGGAATCCTCTCCGGGATGACGACGGTGCACGAGACGTGCTCGGACCCACTGTTCCGCTCCTTCCTGCACGGGTACATGCACCGGGAGGCGATCCCGACGCTCCGCCCGGTGCCGGGCATCGATCTCGACGAGTACACGGACCAGCTCGTGGCCCGCTTCGCCAGCGAGGCCGTGCGCGACACGCTCGCACGGCAGGTGGTCGACGGGGCCGACCGCATCGCCACCTTCCTGCTTCCCGTGGTGCGCGCCCAGCTGTCCTCCGGGGGATCGATCGCGCACGCCGCCCTGGTGATCGCCGCGTGGAGCGTGTTCCTCGAGGGGCGCGCGGACGACGGGACCCCGACGCCGGTCGTGGATCGCCGGATCGACCTGCTGCACGCCGCCCTGGCCGCTGAGCACGCCGAACCCGGGGCGTTCCTCGACTGCGCGCCCGTGTTCGGAGGCCTGGGGCAGGATCAACGCCTGCGCACGGCGTTCGTCGAGGCACGCGGCCGCATCGCGGCGGACGGCGCCCGCGCCGCCATGGCCGCGCTGGGATGACGCGCGGGTGCGGGGTCAGCCGGCAGGGCCTCGTCCGCCGCACGATTCACGCTCGACCAGGGCCACATCGATGACGGAGAGCACCGGCGCCGCGCGCGCGGCGCCGCCGCTGTCGAGCAGAGTGAAGATGCGCTCCGCCGCGAGAGTGCCCAGCCGATAGGGGTCCTGATCGATCACCGTGAGGGCCGGCGTCAGGACATCGGCCATCGGGAAGTCGCCGAAGCCGACGATCGCGAGCGGGTCATCGCGCAGCGCCGCCGCCAGCGCCATCGAGCAACGCGCGTTCGCCGAGAAGACCGCGGTCGGCGGGTCCGGCAGTGCCCGCAGCGCGGCGATCGCGTCCCGCGCCGCGTCCCGGTCCGAGACCCCGGTCCGGACGAGGTCCTCGTCCGCCTCGACCCCGGCCTCGACGAGCGCACGCCGCCACCCTTCCAGCCGGTTCGCCTCGGTCGAGAGGTGCACCGCGTCCCCCACATACGCGATGCGTCGGTGACCGTGCGCGACGAGGTGCTGGACGGCGAGCGCGGCGCCCCGCTCGTCCGCCTCGACGAACGTGTCGACGTCGAGTCCCACGGGCGCACGGTCGACGAACACGAGCGGGGTGTGCTCGCGCCAGCGCTCCAGCCAGGAGTGATCGATCCCGACCGGAGCGACCACGAGTCCGGACAGCTGTCGACCGAGCATCGACTCGATCGCCGCGCGCTCGCGCGCCGGGTCCGCTCCCAGGCTCGTCACGAGCGTTGACAGGCCCCGCCCCCGTGCGACGTCCTCGATCGCACGGGCGATCGAGGCGAAGAACGGGTCCACGATGTCCGGAACGGCCACACCGATCACGGACGTGCGGCCGGCACGGAAGGTCGTGGCGAGCACGTTCGGCACGTAGTTGAGCTCGTGCATCGCCCGCTCGACCAGGGCCCGGGTCGCGGGCAGCACGTGCGGGTCGTCGTTGAATACGCGCGACACGGTCTTCGTGCTCACGCCCGCGCGCGCCGCGACGTCACGCATCGTCGTCACAGGCACCTCCTCGCCCCTCGGGCGGGGCAGCCTTCGGCCACCCTACCCGCCCGAGCCCGGTCAGACGCGCCCGTCGACCGCGCCCGCGAGCTCCTGCAGCCGCGGCAGGGCGCGCGCCGTGAGCAGCTCCTTCCGGCGCGCGGGGTCGTACGAGAGGCTGTCCTTCCACAGGGAGCGGCCCGCCATCGCCCCGGCGGCCCCATGGGCGACCGCGACGGACACTTGGGACACGAAGGTCTCGTGGTCGACTCCCGCGGAGAGCACTGCCCACGGCACGCCCTGTGCGGCCGCGGTCACGGCGGCACAGGCCTCCGCCGACCCCGGGTACTGCAGCTTCAGGATCTTCGCCCCCGCAGCGACGGCGAGCGCCGCACCCTCGGCCACGAGCGCCGGGAAGGCGCTCGTGTAGTCCTCTTCGCTCTCGTCGTCGAGCCGGTAGGTGAGCAGCTCGACGATGAGCAACAGGCCCTCCGCCTCGCATTCCTCGATCAGCGCCTGCATCTCGGCGAAGACGCGGGAGTCCCGGTCCTGCCGATCCGGTCGCGTGTAATAGAGCATCTTCGCGACCCCGCCGCCGAGCTCCCGCACCGTGCGCGGGGTCACCCCGGGGACGAAGCGGGTGTAGCGCAGGCCGTCGTCGGTCTCGAAACCGGAGGCGTCGAGACCCACGACCAGGGCCGTGCCGCGCCCAATGACGCCGTCGTCCACGACCCCGGGCAGCGCCACCTCCGGATCGAGGAGGATCGCCGGGGCGTGGTTCGCGAGGTGACGGACGAGATCGGCCTTGACCGCCGCGAGCTCCTCCCTCGTGATCGCGTCGGCACCGGCGGGAGCGTCCGGGATGGCCGCCTTCATCCCGTTGCGCTGGTCGGCGGCGACGATGAGCAGTCCCCCACCCGGTGTGGTGAGGGTCTGCAGCGCCCGTCTCTCGAGCGTGGTGAGCGGGTTCGCTGCGGCGGTGGCGATCATGGGGGCTCCTCGTTTCCTGGCCACCGATGTTCCGCGGAAAATCAACCATGACACCGGTGTCTTTATCTCCTATGGTGGAGGCATGAGCCAGCCCTGTCAACCGTTCGAACACCGCGTGGTCGTCGTGGCGGGCGTCGCCGGCAGCGGCAAGAGCACGCTCGGTCGCGCGCTGGCCGCCGACCTTCGTCTCCCCCTGATCGACCTCGACGCCGTGACGACGCCGTTGCTCGATGCGCTCGACTCCGAGACGTGGGGCGGCGGACACTGGCTCCGCGGAGCGCACGCCTCCGCGATCCGCGAAGGCAGGTACGCCGCATTGCGCGCCGTGGCCGCCGACGTCGTGGCGACCACGGGCGGAGCCGTGCTCGTGGCCCCCTTCACCCGGGAGCTCGAGGGCGGCGCAGAGTGGGAGCTGCTGCAAGCGGCCGTGGCGCCCGTCGTCCCGCGCGTGCTGCACCTGCACGGCGACCCGGGACTGCTCGCGTCCCGTCGCGCCATGCGCGGCTCGCCGCGGGACGATCACCGCATCGAGGAGCGCCTCCGCTCGCCGTCGATCCCCGTGGTGTCCGTAGACGCGGATCTCTCCCCC
The DNA here is from genome assembly GCF_001552355.1 of Microbacterium resistens NBRC 103078. Lineage (GTDB taxonomy): Bacteria > Actinomycetota > Actinomycetes > Actinomycetales > Microbacteriaceae > Microbacterium > Microbacterium resistens. The sequence goes on along the minus strand of NZ_BCRA01000010.1, from coordinate 32,204 downwards.
GCGCAGCAGCTCGTGCGGGCGCGCTGCGCCGTCGGGATGAGGACCCCGATCGATCGCGCCTCCGCGGTCTTCTCGCGCTCCTTCGACGCCGTGCTCTTCGACCTCGACGGCACGCTCGTCGACTCCACCGCCTCGGTCATCCGCGCGTGGCGTCGCTTCGCGGAGCACTACGGGGTCTCGATGGAGGCGCTGCACGCGACTCACGGGCAACCGGCGCACACGCTCGTCACCCGTCTGCTCCCGCCCGAGCTTCGCGCCGAGGGGGTCGCACGAGTGCTCGATCTCGAGCTCGCCGACACCGTGGAGCTGCCCGGTGTACTCGGTGCACGGGAGCTCTACGACGGCATCCCGCCCGAGCGCAGGGCTGTGGTGACCTCGGGGACCAGGCGTCTGGCCACAGCCCGCCTGCGCGCCGCCGGCTTCGACGCCCCCGACGTGTTCGTGACGGCGGACGACGTCAGCAACGGCAAGCCGGATCCAGAGCCGTTCCTCACCGCCGCGGATCGGCTGGGCATCGATCCCGCGCGGTGCCTGGTCGTGGAAGATGCCCCAGCGGGGATCCTCGCCGCCCGCGCGGCGGGGTGCACGGTGATCGGACTGACCGGGACGGTCGCCGACTCGGAGCTTCCCGCCGACCTGCTGCTCGACGGGCTCGACCGGATCACGACGACGCTCGCGGCGGACGGCCTCCGGGTACAGGCCGTCGGCTGAGGTGCCGTGTCCGGAGGCCGTCCCGCCGCGGGTCAGCCCGCCGGCTCGGTCAGACGGAGGGCGGGATCGGGGTCGCGCGTCACCTCCGCACGCGGCGCACCGGCGAGCGAGGACAGGATCGTCGTCGGCTGCGCCACGGAGAGCGCGCCCCACGCGGCAGCCGTCGCGGCCGCCCGGGCGAGCGCGTCAGCACGCCCAGGGTCGTCTTCGAGCCCGACCAGGAATCCGGCCAGCGACGCGTCGCCTGCGCCCGCGGTGTTCACCACCGCGGGGGCAGGCGCCGTGGCGTGGACCACGGCGGCATCGCCGACCACGAGCACGCCGTCCGCACCCATGCTCGTGAAGACGATGCCGACACCCCGCGCGCGAAGCTCCCGCGCCGCGGAGACGACGTCGCCGACCGATCGCAGCGAGCGCCCCACCAGTTCGGCGAGCTCGTGCGTGTTGGGCTTCATCACGGCGATCCCCGCGGGTTCGGCTGCCGCGTCGGCCAGCGCGGCACCGCTGGTGTCGACCGCGATGCGGGGTCCCGCGATCCCCACCGCACGCACCACGTCGGCGATCCGCGCCGTCGCGCCGCCGACCGCCGGGAGCGTGCCCGATACGACGACCCACCCTGCCCCGGCCGACGCGTCGGCGACCGCGCTGCACGCCTCCGCCCAGGCTGCGGTCGCGATCCCGGGCGTCGGCGCGTTCACCTTGGTCGTCGCACCCTCGGAGTCGATGACCGAGATGTTGACCCGCGTCGCGCCCGGCACCGGGACGATCCGCAGCAGCCCGGCCAGCGGCGACGCCCGCGCGAACGGCAGGTCGTCCTCGCCCAGGACGACCACCGCCGAGGTCGGCACGCCGGCCGCGCTCAGCGCGCCTGACACGTTCACACCCTTTCCGCTGAGCTCCCGCTCGCACCCTGACGCCCTGACGAAGGCGCCGCGCTCGAGGGCTCCTGGCACCCGGTAGGTCGCGTCGATCGCGCCGGCTGCGGTCAGGGTCACGATCGGGGCGATCATGTCCCGCCTCCTGCCGGCGCCTTCGGTCCCTGCCGCATGTCGCGCCTCCTCAGATCGGCTGTCCGGACGGCAGCAGCACGAGGTCGCGCACGACGACGTGCGCGGGCCTCGTCAGCATGAACAGCATGGCATCCGCTACGTCCGAGGAGCGGATCCCGGTGGCGTCGGCGATCCGCTCCGCCTCCTCGGGAGAACCGTGCGCGAACCCCCATAGCGGGTTCAGCACGACGCCCGGCGCGATCGCCCCGATCCTCACACCGCTGTTCGCGTATTGCCGTCTCACCGTGTGCACGAAGGACTGCACGGCGTGCTTGCTGGCCGAGTAGACCGGCTCCCACTCGATGTCCTGGTGGCCGGACACCGAGCTCGTCACGAGGATGTCTCCGCTCCCTTGTGCCAGCAACGGGGGAAGCGCGGCCCGGACGAGGGTCATGACCCCGGTGATGTTGGTCGCGACCAGGCGGGATATCTGCTCCACCGTCGCGTCGACGAGGTCCCCGCCCACGTAGATCCCGGCGTTGGGCAGCACGATGTCGAGCCGGCCGTGCCGCCGGAGCGTCTCGTCCACGATCCGCTGCGCACTGGCGGGATCGGCGACGTCGGCTCTGAGCGTCGACACGAGATCCGGATGCCGCTCGGCCAGGGTGGTGAGCCGCTCCTCGTCGCGGGCCACGGCGACCACACGGCACCCGGCGGCGGCGAGCGCCTGCGCGGTCGCCAGGCCGATGCCCGAGCTCGCTCCGGTGATCAGTGCGGTGCGCCCCTCGATGCTCGTCACGGTCATTCCTCTCCCCCCTCGGCGAGCAGCGCGCGCCGGTAGTTCTCGTCCGGCCGGGTGTCGATGCGCCGCACCTCGTGTTCCGGCATGAAGCGCACACCGCCCACGGCGGCGGCACCGATGATCGTCCGCGCGCACTTCTGGGCCATCGCGGTCATGCCGAGCACCTGTGCCGCGTTCGCACCGGTGGCGAACATCCCGTGGTTCTGCAGGTAGACCGTCGACGGGGGCGCCTCGTGCGCGCGCTGATGGGCGACGAGTCGCGCCCGCACTTCGCGCGCCAGCGTCAGCCCCGGGTCGACATAGGGCACCAGCAGCGGCTTGGCCCCCAGCACCACGATCTGGTCGGGGAACAGCGCTCCCTCCACCAGCAGTTCCGGGTGCGCGGAGCACAGCAGCGCGTTGACGTGGGCGGGGTGAGAGTGCGCGATGACCCGCGCGGGGGTCTGGTCGTACAGCACGACGTGCAGCAGTGCCTCGACGGAGGGACGCCGCCCCTCCGTCGTCGCCAGACGATCGAAGTACCGATCGACATCGGAGCCGGTCGCCCGGTCGTCGTCGACGAGCTCCAGCGCCTCTCCCAAATCTATCCGGACGAAGTCCGCGGGCGTCGCCTGGCCGAGGACGGCACCCGACGCCTTGACGAGCATCGCGTCACCGTCGCGCATCGACGTGTTTCCCTCGCCGAGCACGGCTGCGTCCATGCCCGGGTCCCCGAGTCTCCTGCTCAGTTCGGTCAGCTCTTCGCGCCGAGTCATGCGTGCTCTCCGTTCGCTGGGGCGGATGCCGGGTGGATGATGCGCTCGGGGCCGTCGCCGTCGTCGACGGCGAGCCCTCGGGCAGCCGCGGGGTCGAGGTCGCCCGCCGCGATCGCGACCTGCAGGAGCACGCCGCGCACCGAGGCCTCGACCGGCCCTGCGACCACCGTGCGTCCGCTGCGCTCCGCGGTGAGCGCGCACAGCAGCGCATTGCGCGCGCCACCGCCCACGATCCGGATGCGCCGCAGGTCTTGTCCGCTCAACCCCGCCGCGAGCTCGAGGGTCTCGGCGTAGGCGGAGGCGAGGCTGTCGACGATCGCCCGCACGAGGTCGGCGCGGGTGCGAGGCCGGGCGGCGCCGTGCGCGACGCATGCCTCCTCCAGTCGCCCCACCAGTCCGCCCGGCGCCTGCAGCGCCGGGTCCGCGGGGTCGAAGCGCCCGCGGTAGTCCGATGCCTCGGCCTCCGCCAGCAGCCGAGTGAGGAACTCGATCGTGGGTCCGGGGCGGCCGTCGGCCTCGGCCCACTCGCGCAGTGTCTGCTGCAGCAGCCACATGCCGCTGAGGTTCTTCACCAGAAGGGTGTCGCCCGCCGCGCCGATCTCCTGCGTGAACCCCGCGAGTCGCGCACGCTCCTCCAGGAGAGGGGCGGCGATGGCTACCCCCGCGACGCCCCAGCTTCCGCTCGACACGACGCCCGTCCCGGCGTCCGCGGCGTCCGTGACGGCCATGAAGGCCGCGGCGGTGTCGTGCGCGGTCACCGCGTACACGGGGACGGGGCGGTGCGCGCCGATCGCGGCGGTCACCTCGTCCGTGGTCTCGCCGGCGGGCGATCCGTCGGGCACGATCGGCGGGAGCACGGCGGGGAGCCCTGCGGCGAGCGCGGCGGACCAGTCGCCGGTCGCTCGGTCGAGCAGGCCCGTCGTCGACGCGAGCGACGCCTCGGCGCCGATCCGCCCGGTGAGCAGGTGCACGAAGACATCTGCGGTGAGCAGGATCGTGTCGTCGGGCGCGCCGATCCCGGCCGCGAGGTCCTGCCGCAGCTGATGGACGGTGTTGATGGCCTGGTCGAGGACCCCCGTCACGGCGTAGTCGGCGGCGGCGTCACGTCCGGACGCCGTGGTCGCGGCGAGGACGACGTCGGCGTCGCGATGGTGCCGCATGAACGGACGCAGAGCCCCGGCGCGGGTGAGCCGGGCGTAGTCGACACCCCACGCCGCGATGCCGATCCCGCGCAACGGCGCCTGCGCGTCCGCCGCTGCGGTCACACCCGCGCGGAGCCCGGCGAGCACGCCGTCGCGGAGCGAGGGCACGTCCCAGCCGAGCCCCTCCGGCCGGCGGACGGGGACGTTCGGGAAGCGACCCGCCTCTCGGATCTCGAGGATCGGCTCACCGGGGCGATCCGTTCGCAGGAGGCCGATCATGACCCGCAGGCTCGACGATCCGAGGTCCACGGCGAGGTAGGCGGCCGGCATGTCAGATCGCGGTATAGCCGCCGTCGATCACCAGCGTCTGACCGGTGAGGTACGACGAGGCCGATGAGGCGAGCAGCAGGAGGATCCCGTCGAGGTCAGCCGGCTCGCCCATGCGTCCGGCGGGGATCATCGACACCCAGTCGGCCGCGAGCTCGGGGTTCTCCTCGGTGAACTGCCGGGTCATGTCGGAGAGGATGTACCCCGGGGCGATCGCGTTGACCCGGATGCGCGGCGCCCATTCGACCGCGAGCGACTTCGCCAGCTGATCGACGGCGGCCTTCGATGCGTTGTACGACGCCTGGTGCTGCGGCACGTTGACCACGCGGCCCGACATCGACGAGATGAGGACGGCGGAGCCCTCGCGCCCCTCGGCGAGCAGCGGGCGGGCGAACGCCTGCGTCGCGTAGAACGTGCCGCTGAGATTCACGTCGACGACCTTCGACCAGGTGCGGGGGTCGACCTCGGCGGAGTCGCCCCAGATGGTGATGCCGGCCGCGGTCACGAGCAGATCGGCCACCCCGAGACGCTCGCGGACGGCGGAGAAGGCGGCATCGACGGACGAGGGGTCCGTCACGTCGACGACGGCCGAGGCGGTCGGCGCTCCGGTCGCGGCTGCCAGGCGTGCGGCCGACTCCTCGACCTCGGGCAGCTGGTCCAGGAGGGCGACGCTCACGCCCTCACGCGCGAGCGCGGATGCCAGCGAGTAGCCGATCCCCCGCGCACCGCCCGTGACGACGGCGACGCGTCCTGCCAGATCGGGAAAGCTCATGGTTTCCTCCAGTCGGTCTTCCGGTGGCCGGGCTCGACCCGGCCACCGGAAGGGCGGTGTCAGCAGCTCGACTTGTAGACGGCGGCAGCGCCGTCGGAGTCGATGTTCTCCTTGGTGATGACCGTGAAGCCGGTCTGGATCTTCTTCTCGGTGGACTTGCCCTCGAGAGCGTCCAGCGCCTGTGCGACGCCGTCCTTGCCGATCGTGGCGGGCTCCTGCGCGACGAGCGCCTGCACGACGTCGTTGCGCAGCGCCTCGACCTGCGCGGGGCCGGCGTCGAAGCCGACGACCGTGACCGCTCCCTGCTTGCCCGCCTGCTGGATGCCGGTCGCGGTTCCCTCGGCGGCGAACAGGTTGGCGGCGAAGATGCCGACGATGTCCGGGTTGGCCTGCAGCGCCGCGGTCACGATGCGGGCGGCCTCCGCGGGCTCGTTGTGCGAGTACTCGATGCCCAGCGACTCGAACTTCGGGTCCTCCGCGACAGCCTTCTCGAAGCCCTCTCCTCGGGCGTCCGAGGTGGAGATGCCGGGGTCGATGGAGACGACCAGCACCTTGCCGCCCTCGGGGTGGGCCGCCTGGATGGCCTCGAAGGCCGCGGCGCCACCGCCCTCGTTGTCGGACGCGATCTGGGAGACCGCCATCGAGGGATCCTCCAGCGTCGTGTCGACGAGCACAACCTTGATGCCGGCGTCAGCCGCAGCCTGGATGGGGGCCTGCATCGCGGTCACGTCGGTCGGGGCGATGAGCAGAGCGTCCGGCTTGGAGGCAACGAGCGCGTCGACGATCGGCTTCTGCAGCGTGGGGTCGAACTTCTCCGGCCCCTGCACCTGGACCGTGGCCCCTGCCGCCTTCGCCGCCTCTTCGATGCCGCACTGCATGGAGATGTAGAACTCGTCTCCCGCGACGCCCTGCACGAAGGCGATGTCGTACCCGCCGTCACCGCCGGCGTCCCCGGCGTCCCCGCCGCCGGCGCACCCGGCCAGGACGAGCGTCGCCGATGCGCCGATGGCGACGATGCTGACCGCTTTCCCGTTCCACTTCATTGTGATCACCGTTCTTCTCTTGACTGTGTGGGGGTGGTGGGCCGGCGTCAGGTGCGCCGGCTCCCGCTGACGAACTTGCGCCAGAGGCTTTGCGAACCGCCGCGCATGGCCGCGGACCGACGGACCTGATCGACGTAGACCGCCGTGATGAGGACGGCGCCGACGGCGACCTGCTGCCAGAACGGCGGGACGCCCGTGATGACGAACCCGTTCTGCAGCACGGCCGGGATGAAGAGGCCGACGACGGTGCCGACGATCGTTCCGACACCGCCGAAGAGGCTCGTGCCTCCGATCACGACCGCGGCGATGACGTTGAGGTTCGTCTGCGACTGCCCGGCGATCGCGGTGGTGGAGAACTGCGACAGCGACAGGATGCCCGCGATGCCGGCGAGACCCCCGGACAGCGTGTAGACGGCGATGAGGTGCCGGTCGACCTTCACGCCGACGCGGCGCGCCGCGAGCTCGCTCGACCCGACGGCGTAGGTGTGCAACCCGAACCGGGTGAAATGCAGCACGATTCCGCCGATGACGACGATGACCAGCGCGATCACCGAGATGGTGGGGATCGTGCCGAAGACGTTGCCGTACCCGATCGTCGTGGTCAGCACCGACGGGACCTCGCGGATGTCGACGCCGCCGGTGAGGATCTGTGCGAGGCCGAGGGCCATGCCGAGCGTTCCGAGGGTGACGATCAGCGGCGGGATCTTGGCCTTCGCGATGAGGAAGCCGTTCAGCAGCCCCCAGCCGATCCCGCAGGCGATCGCGACGAGGATGCCGACCACGGCGGTTCCCCACCCGGCCCCGCCGATCGCGCGCATCACCATCGCCGAAACGACGCCGGAGAAGACCAGCACCGATCCGATCGACAGGTCGATGCCCGCCGTGATGATGACGTAGGTCATGCCCACCGCGAGGACCGCGAGGATCGATGCGTTCTGGATGATGAGCCGGAAGTTCGACCACTGCGCGAAGGTGTCCGGCGCCAGGACGCTGAACACCAGCACGATCGCGACGAGCACGAGCAGGATCTGGAATGCCTGGGCCTTGAGCAGGTTCCGGAGGAAGCCGCCCTTCGGCTCCTGGAGGGTTCCGATGGCGACGGTCTCCGTCGGCGGCGTGGTCATGGTCATCGGTCCGTCTCCTCGTCCGTGGCGGGGGTCTCGGCGAGGTCCCCCTCGGGGGCGACGTCCGCCACGGGCGGTGCGGCGTCGCGGGTCACCGCGCCGGTCATCAGGCCGACGAGTTCCTCCATCGACGTGTCGTTCGCCGGGATGTTCGCGACCCGGGTGCCCAGGCGCAGCACCTGGATGCGGTCCGACACCTCCATCACGTGGGGCATCGAGTGGGAAATGAACACCACGGCGATGCCCTTGTCGCGCACCCGGCGGATCGTCTCGAGCACGTTCTGGGTCTGCCGCACGCCGAGAGCCGCGGTCGGCTCGTCGAGGAAGACGACGCGCGAGGCCCAGTGCACCGCGCGCGCGATGGCGATCGCCTGCCGCTGGCCGCCCGACATCTCGCCGACGGGAGAAGTGAGCGACCGCACCGTCGCGCCCAGCTCGTCGAAGGCGGCGCGCGACTGGCTGCGCATCTCCTTCTTCTTCATGAAACCCAAAGCCCCGGCGAGGCCCGACTGCCGCAGCTCCCGACCGAGGTACATGTTCTGCACGGGGTCGAGATGAGGGGCGAGGGCGAGGTCCTGGTACACGGTCTCCACGCCCAGAGCGCTCACCGCCGAGGGGGACGACATGTCGACCTCGGCCCCGTCGAACAGGATCGTCCCCGAGTCGACGGCGAGATTGCCGGACAACGCCTTGACGAGCGTGGACTTGCCCGCGCCGTTGTCCCCGATGAGCGCCGTCACCTCCCCGGGGAAGACCTCGAAGTCGACGTCGTTCAGTGCGCGCACGTGGCCGAACTGACGCGACAGTCCTCGCGCCTGGAGAACCGGAACCCTCGAACGGTCCGACATGGGTCAGCTCCTTCCCTTGCTGTGTTCGTGATCGGAATGCCCCGAGCGGAACGCCGCGGCGACGCTCTCGAAGTCGGCTCCGACGCGGACCGCGTATGCCGCGAAGAGGGCGGCGCCGAACGCCGTCGCCTCGTCGTGCGTGGCGACGGCCACGTCCGGCAGCACCTGCCTCCTGGCGCGGACGACGCTGGCCATGCTCGACCAGCCGCCGGTCAGCACCGTGGAGGTGGGCGCGACGACCTCCCGGTCCATGACGTCCATCAGCTCGGCGCACATGTCGTTGCCGTGCAGCAGCGTCGCGGCGAAGAGCTCGGCCGGGTCCAGGCCGTCGCTGTTGGCGACGATCTTCAACACACCGTCGTCGTTGCGGGCACCGCTGACGAGGAGGCCGCCGGCGGCGACGGTCCCCGCGAGGGGCAGCGCCATCACCTCCTCGTCGATCCGCGCCCGACCTGCCGCATCGGCGATGCCGAGCAGCTGCAGCACACGCCTCATGAGCAGACCCGACTTGGTCCCGGCGAGGAGGACGTACTTGCCGGGCAGGACGTGCCGAACGGTGTTGATGCCCGCCAGCGCCAGCCGCTCGCGCGCGTCGAACGGCAGCGGAGCGTCGAGCACGCGGACCAGCGCCTCGGCCGTGCCCATCGAGTCGTAGAGCTGGCCGCTGTGCACAGCGCCGACCGCGACGGCGGACACCAGATGGTCGTGGCCGGCGACGGTGAGGACGGCACCCTGGAACCCGGCCGGCATCGCGTCGTCGGAGATCGTCCCCACCGCCGTTCCCGCGCCCACGCGCTCGGACAGCAGGTCGGGGCCGACACCGAGCACGTCGAACGCCGCCTCCCACGGGGTGCTGTCGTCCTGGTCGAGCAGCCCCGTACGGGAGACCAGGGAGTACTCTGCCACGCGCGGTCCGCCGAGAGCATGGACGACGTACTCCGGGACGTTCAGGAACGTGCGGCCGCGCAGCTCCGCCCCATTCTCCCGCAGGTGGAGGATCTTGGCGATCGAGGCGAGCGGGCCGACCGGGAGTCCGGTGCGGCCGAGGAACTCCGCGCGGAAGGTCTCGGGCGTCGCGGCGATCTCCTCGGCGCCACGCGGATCGAACCACGCCATGATCGGGGCGACGGCGCGGCCGGTGCCGTCGAGCAGCACGCCCGCCTCGGCCATGCCGGACACGCCCAGCGCACGCACGCGGTACGGGCCGTCCGCGGACAGGAGCGCGTCCGCCTCGCGCGCGAGCTCCCGGACCGTGTCGACCGCGACGGTCGCCGGCATCTCGGTGCGGCCGTGCTCCCTGTTCGTCCACGGCGAGCGCCTGCTCGCGACGAGCACCTGCCGCCCGTCCGGGTCGGCGACGAGCAGCTTGATGCTGGTCGAGCCCATGTCGACCCCGACCATGTACTCGTTCATCGAGGTCCCGTTCCGTGGAGCGTGGCGGGCCACCCGGCCCCGGGCTCGGCGACGAGCACCGAGACATCCCCCCGGACGCTCCACTGGCCGAAGGCGTGCGGGACGGCGAACGCCTGTCCGCGTGCCGCGGGGACGCCCCCCGACTCTCCGACGATCTCCCCCTCCCCGTCCGTCACCAGGACGACGGCGAACCCTGCGGGCCGTGCATCGGCGCGTTCGCCGTGCACGGTCGCGTCCCAGAGCCGGAAGTACGGGTCGGCCGCGGAGGGAAGCAGCGAGCGGAAGCGCGGTCTCGCCGGCGCGGTCCCGGCCTGGCTGATCAGCCCCGCGAGCTGTTCCGGGGCGAGACGGTCCGTCGACACCGCGGGCATGACGAGGTCGAAACCGAGGTCGAGGTGCGACTCCTCCCGGGTCGAGGTCGTCACCGACCACTCCAGGAGGATCGAGAAGTCGGTGGGCTCCTGGACCTCGGCCACGAAGACGCCTTCATCGATGGCGTGCACGGTCCCGGCCGGGACGAGGATCCCCATGCCTTCGCGCACGACGACGCGGTTCATGTGCGCGAGCATCCACTCGCTGTCCTGCGCGTCGCGCCGGCGGTCGAGTTCGAGAGGGTCGATGTCCGTGCTCCACCCCACGTGCACAGCACGGTCCTGCTCGGTGTCCAGCACGAACCAGGCCTCCGTCTTGCCGTAGGGGCAATCCAGATGCCTCGTCGCGAACCCCCGGTCGGGGTGGACATGGACGGGGAGCCGCTGCCGCGCGTCGAGCAGCTTCACCAGGATGCCCACGTCGCCCGCGTCCGCGCCTCTCGCCGGCCCCGTCCACGCCGCGGGATCGGCGATCACGAGGTCGCGCAACAGCGCGCCCGCCTCCGTGATCGCCGGACCCGTGTCTGGATCGCCGAAGCGCGAGACCGTGGCACCCAGCCACTCCTCCGGCTGGCGGTCCGTCTCAGGGACGATCCCGCGCAGGGCGGCGATGCGATCGCCTCCCCGGTAGAAGTGCTGGACGGGGTTCGGCGGGAGCAGCACGGGAATCATCGCAGATCGCCGATCGGTCGCGACGGGGTCTCGCCGTCGGGCGTCATCTCCCCGGACCCGCGGGCGATGAGGCGCGTGGGCACCACGATGTGCGCCGGCTCGGCCTGTGGATCTGCACCGAGCTCCATCAGTCGACGGAACGTCGCCTCCCCGATCAGCCGAGGATCCTGGTCGACGCAGGTGATGCCCGGTGTGAACACGTCGGCGAACTGGAAGTCGCCGAACGAGATCAGCGCGGGCATCGGGATGCGGTCTGCGCTGAGGGCGTGGATCGTCGCGATCGCGGCGGGGCTGGTCGCGCAGAACGCGGCAGTGGGAGCGTCCTCGCGAGTGAGCAGCTCACTGATCGCCCGCTCCTCGCGGTGGCGGCCCTGCGCGATGATCAGCGACTCGTCGATCTCGACTCCGGCCTCCGCGTGCGCGTCGCGGAAGGCCCGCAGCCGCTCGTACACCGTGGGGTACGGCGTCTCCTCGCCGATGAACCCGATGCGCCGGTGCCCCCGCGCGAGGAACCCGCGCACGGCTTCGAGGGTCGCCCCGTAGTCGTCGACGACGATCGAGTCGATTCCCTCCCGCGCGCGGTCGACGCAGATCACCGGGAACCGGCGGCGCAGCGTCGCGAGCTCTGCGGCCTCGATCGCGAACGGGGCGATGACGAGACCCCGCAGGCGGTCGCCGGTCAGGCGCTCCAGCTGCTCGCGTTCCTGGGCCGCGTCGTGGACCGTGCTCGCGAAGATCACGTTGAGCCCCTCGGCCACGGCGAGCTCCTCGACGGCGCTCACGAACGCGGCGAAGAACGGGTCGGAGATGGCGTCGATGAGGATCCCGATGGTGTCGGTGTCCCCGCGCTTCAACGAGCGCGCCCGCCGATCGGGGACGAAGCCGAGCTCGAGCACGGCTGCGGCCACGCGCTCGCGGGTGTCGGGCAGGACGCCGCTCTCGCCGTTGACGACGCGGGAGACCGTCTTGATGCTGACGCCCGCCAACGCGGCGACGTCGGTGATGCGGGCGCGGTGCCGACCATCACGACCGCTGCCGGTCGGCGCCTCAGACGGGTCGCTTGCGTGCCTCATTGCCACCTCGACATCGTTGTCATCCCCGTGTCCACGCCCATCGTGGTCCGGATTGCAAACATCATGCGCGGGCTCGACAACGTTGTCAAGCAAATCTCGCAGATTCACCCGTGATCCCCACACCGACGTTCCCGCCCTCTCGTTGACAACGTTGTCGCGGATCTGCATACTGATCCTGCGCACCGCCGCGCACCCCCGCACGCAGGAGCAGATCTCGATGACGAAGCCTCGCCTCCACCGCCTCTTCCACGCGAGATCGGGCCGCGCTCTCGACGTCGCCGTCGACCACGGCGCCTTCCACGAGCACTCCTTCCTCGCCGGGATCGAGGACATGGCGGCGACAATCCGGACGCTCATCGAGGCCGGCCCGGACGCCGTCCAGCTCAGCCTCGGGCAGGCGCCGTTGCTGCAGTCGGTTCCGGGCAAGCAGAAGCCCGGTCTGGTCCTGCGCACGGACATCGCGAACGTCTACAACGACCCACTGGAGTCGCCCCTGCACTCCATCCACGTGCCCGACGCGATCGAGGTGGCCGTGCGCCTCGATGCCGTCGCCGTCTGCGTGAACCTGCTCGACCTGCCCGGGCACCCCGAGGTGCGCGCGCAGTGCATCCGCTCGATCCTCGCCCTGCGCACCGACGCGGAGCGCTATGGGATGCCGCTCATGATCGAACCGCTCGTGATGCGTACCCGACCGGGCTCGGGCGGGTACGCGGTCGACGGCGACACGGCGAGGATCGTCACGCTCGTGCGCCAGGCCCGCGAGCTCGGCGCCGACCTCATCAAGGCCGACCCGACCGACGATATCGCCGACTACCACCGCGTCGTGCAGGCGGCCGGCGACACCCCGGTCCTCGTGCGCGGGGGAGGCCGCGTGGACGACAGGACGCTCCTGGAGCGCACGGTCTCCGTGCTCGCGCAGGGCGCACGCGGCATCGTGTACGGGCGCAACGTCATCCAGCACCGGGACCCGGCCGGCATCACCGCGGCGCTCATGGCCGTCGTCCACGACGATGCCTCGGTCGACGACGCACTCGGCCTGATCGGAGGCACCCGATGAGCGGGCGACGGGTGAACGTGGGGATCATCGGCGGCGGTCTCATGGGACGCGAGGTCGCGGCAGCCTTGCGGCGGTGGCCGGCGCTCGTCGACCACCCGGCGGACCCGCGACTCGTCGCCGTGTGCGACATCAATCCGGCGGCACTGGACTGGTTCGACGACATCGACACCGTGCGGATGACGACCACGGACCACCACGAGCTCCTGGCGGATCCCGAGATCGACGTCGTGTACATCGCCGTGCGCCACGACCTCCACGAGCGGCTCTACATCGATGCCATCCGGGCGGGGAAGGCGCTCCTCGCCGAGAAGCCCTTCGGGATCGACGCCGACGCGGCGGACGCGATCGTGCGGGCGATCGATGAGACGCCTGGATCGTTCGTGCGGGTGTCCAGCGAGATGCCGTACTTCCCCGGCGCCCAATGGGCGATCCAGTACGTACGCTCGGGGGCGCTGGGCCGGATCGTCGAGGCGTCCTGCTCGTTCCTGCATGCGAGCGATCTCGACACCGCGAAACCCCTGAACTGGAAGCGCCAGCAGCGGTTTTGCGGGGAGGCGGGCGTGCTCAACGACCTCGGCATGCACACCTGGCACGTCCCCCTGCGACTCGGCTGGGCGCCGGAGAGCGTGTTCGGCGCACTCCAGGACATCGTGACCGAGCGCCCCGGACCTGACGGCGCGCCCCGCCCCTGCGACACCTGGGACAATGCCGTGATCCACTCCTGGGCGACCCACGACGGCCATCGGTTCCCCCTCACGACCGCGACCAAGCGCATCGCCCCCGGTGAGAAGAACACCTGGGAGTTCGAGGCCGTCGGCATGCAGGGAGGCGTACGGTTCAGCACCAAGAACCCGAAGGAGGTGCAGGTGTTCGCCCAGGTCGACGTCCCCGGCGTCGGCAGGGAGCAGAGCTGGCAGCGCATCGACGCCGGCAGCCAGTCGGTCTGGCCGACGGTCACCGGCCCCCACTTCGAGTCCGGGTTCTCCGACGCGATCCTGCAGATGTGGGCGGCGTTCCTCGCCGAGCGCCACGGCGATCTGGAAGGGGGGTTCGGCACGGTGCGACCGGAGGAGGCGGCTCTCACGCACCGGATCTTCGCGGCCGCGATCGCCTCGCACGTCTCGGGTGGCGCCGTCTCGCCAGCGCGGTAAGGCGCTCAGCGTCGCGCCGCCGTCGCAGCGGCTAGATTTCCTGACATGGCCCTTTCCGGAAACCTCGACGCGCAACGGCGCAGGGACGAACTCGTCGAAATGGCCGCCGGGCCGCACGGAGTCATGATCGACGCCGCCGCGGAGATGTTCGCCGTGTCCTCGATGACGATCCGTCGGGACCTCCTCGAGCTGGAGGCCGAGGGACTGGTCAGGCGCGTGCGCGGCGGCGCGACCGCCGCCCCCCGCGCCCGGCCGTTCGACGCCCGGCGCGCCATCCGGGCCACGGCCAAGCGGGTGATCGCGGAGAAGGCGCGCGCGCTCGTCCCGGAGACCGGGACCATCGCGTTCGACGCCTCGACGACGATCAGCACCCTCGCATCGGCGCTCGGCCCGCGCGCCGACCTCGCCGTCTACACCAACGGGCTGGAGACCTTCCAGACGCTCCTCCCGCTCGACGGGATCACGGCGGTGCTCTCCGGCGGCACGGCAGAGCCCACCACGGGCAGCTTCATCGGACCACTCGCGCGACAGAGCCTCGGCTCGGTGTACTACGACGCGTTCTTCGCGTCCGCAGATGCCGCCGATCCCGCGGACGGCACCTCGGAGGTGTCCCCGGAGGAGGCGGAGCCGAAGCGGGTCATGGCCGCCCAGTCGCGGACGATCGTGCTCTGCATCGACTCCAGCAAGCTCGGGAGGAGATCGGTGGCTCGCGCTTTGGGAGCTGCGGAGTACACGGCCCTCGTCACGGAGCTGGATCCCTCGGACCCGCGCCTGGACCCCTTCCGCACGGCGGATCGAGAGATCCTCTGACGCGAGCGCGCCGCCTGCCGTCCCCCTTCCGCGCAACGTCGGTTTATGTTAGTTTTCACGTAACTTAACATCACGTGTTCGGAGCCCTCATGACCAACCCCACCGCCGCCGCCCTTCTCGCCCGGTCCCACCGCCTGGGCGCGGACCCGAGGAACACCAACTACGCCGGCGGGAACACCTCCGCCAAGGGCTCCGACACCGATCCCGTGACGGGCGCGCCCGTCGAGCTGCTGTGGGTCAAGGGCTCGGGCGGCGACCTCGGCACGCTGACCGAGCAGGGTCTCGCCGTCCTGCGCATGGATCGCCTGCGGGCGCTCGTCGACGTCTACCCGGGCGTGGATCGCGAGGACGAGATGGTCGCCGCGTTCGACTACTGCCTGCACGGCAAAGGCGGCGCAGCGCCGTCCATCGACACCGCGATGCACGCGCTCGTGGACGCCGCCCACGTCGACCACCTGCACCCCGACTCCGGGATCGCGATCGCCACGGCCGCCGACGGCGAGGAGCTGACTGCGAAGATCTTCGGGGACGAGGTCGTGTGGGTCCCGTGGCGCCGCCCGGGCTTCCAGCTGGGCCTGGACATCGCGGCGATCAAGGAGCAGAACCCGGGGGCGATCGGGTGCATCCTCGGCGGACACGGCATCACCGCCTGGGGAGCGTCCTCCGAGGAGGCCGAGGCGAACTCGCTGCGGATCATCGAGACGGCGACCGCCTACATCGCCGAGCACGGCGCACCTCAGCCGTTCGGCGCCGTGCGCCCCGGCTTCGAGGCCCTCGCCCCCGCCGAGCGCCGTGCCCGGGCCGCCGCGCTCGCACCGACCATCCGCGGCATCGCGTCCACCGACCGCCCGATGCTCGGGCACTTCACCGACGCCGATGTCGTCCTCGACTTCCTCGCCTCCGAGAAGGCCCCCGCGCTCGCCGCGCTCGGCACGTCCTGCCCCGACCACTTCCTGCGCACCAAGGTCAAGCCGCTCATCCTCGATCTCCCGGCCACGGCGTCCGCCGACGAGCAGATCGCGCGCCTGCACGAGCTGCACGCCGAGTACCGTGCCGACTACCAGGCGTACTACGACGCGCACGCGACCGCCGAGTCCCCGGCGATCCGCGGGGCCGACCCGCTCATCGTCCTCGTGCCCGGGGTCGGGATGTTCTCCTACGGCGCCAACAAGCAGACCGCGAGGGTGGCCGGTGAGTTCTACGTCAACGCGATCAACGTGATGCGCGGCGCCGAGGCGCTGTCGACGTACGCTCCGATCTCGGACGCCGAGAAGTTCCGCATCGAGTACTGGGCGCTCGAGGAGGCCAAGCTCCAGCGGATGCCGAAGCCGAAGACGCACCAGGGGCGCGTCGCGTTCGTGACGGGCGCGGCCTCGGGGATCGGCAAGGCCATCGCCACACGGCTGGCCGCCGAGGGCGCCTGCGTGATCGTCGCCGACCTGGACCTCGACAAGGCGCGCGCAGCCGCCGCCGAGCTCGGGAACGCGGACGTCGCGATCGGCGTCGCCGCGAACGTCGCCGACGCAGAGGCCGTCCAGGCCGCACTGGACGAGGCGGTGCTCGCGTTCGGCGGCGTGGACCTCGTGGTCAACAACGCCGGCCTCTCGCTCTCCAAGCCGCTGCTCGAGACGACCGAGAAGGACTGGGACCTGCAGCACGACGTGATGGCGAAGGGCTCCTTCCTCGTATCCCAGGCGGCCGCACGCATCCTCATCGACCAGAGGCTGGGCGGGGACATCATCTACATCTCGTCCAAGAACTCCGTCTTCGCCGGCCCGAACAACATCGCGTACTCGGCCACGAAGGCCGACCAGGCACACCAGGTGCGGCTGCTGGCGGTCGAGCTGGGCGAGCACGGCATCCGCGTGAACGGCATCAACCCGGACGGCGTGGTGCGCGGCTCCGGCATCTTCGCCTCCGGCTGGGGCGCCAACCGCGCCGCCACCTACGGCGTCAAGGAGGAGGACCTGGGCCAGTTCTACGCCAACCGCACGATCCTCAAGCGCGAGGTCGTCCCCGAGAACGTCGCGGACGCCGTGTACGTCCTCACGGGGCCGGAGCTGAGCCGCACCACGGGTCTGCACATCCCGGTCGACTCGGGCGTCGCCGCGGCCTTCCTGCGATGACGATGCGGACGGTGGCGGCGGTCGACCTGGGCGCCACGAGCGGGCGGGTGATGATCGGCCGCGTCGGGCCGGGCGTCCTCGAGCTGGAGCCGGTCGCCCGCTTCCCCAACGGGGCCGTCGCACGCGAGGACGGCCTGCACTGGGACATCGAGGCGCTCTTCGCCCATGTGCTGGACGGGCTCGCCGAGGCCGTGCGACGCGCGCCGGAGATCGAGAGCATCGGCATCGACTCCTGGGCGGTCGATTACGGACTGCTCCGCGACGACGAGCTGCTCGCCGAGCCGTTCCACTATCGGGACGCCCGCACCGCGCGCGGCGTCGAGGCGGTGCACGCCCGGGTGCCGTTCCCGGACCTGTACGCACGCAACGGCCTGCAGTTCCTGCCGTTCACGACGCTCTACCAGTACCGTGCCGACGAGCGCCTCCCCGAGGCCGACACCGCCCTGCTCATCCCCGATCTGCTCGCCCACCGGCTCACCGGGGCGAGCGTCGCGGAGCGCACCAACGCCTCCACGACCGGCCTGCTCGACGTGCGGACGAGGGAGTGGGACCACGACCTCGCCGAGCGGCTCGGGATCCCCTGTCGCGTGCTCCCGCCGCTCGTGGACGCGGGAACGGTGCTCGGCCGGCTCCGCCCGGAGGTCGCGGCGCGAATCGGGGCCGCCGAGCTCCCCGTGATCGCCGTCGGATCCCACGACACCGCCTCGGCCGTCGTGGCCGCCCCGCTCGCATCGCCGGCTTCCGCATACATCTCCTGCGGCACGTGGGGCCTGGTCGGCGTGGAGATCGAGGCGCCGATCCTCACCGAGGCCGCGCGCACGGAGAACATGACGCACGAGCTGGGTGTGGACGGACGGATCCGCTTCCTGCACAACGTCACCGGGCTCTGGCTGCTGAGCGAGACGGTCCGCGCGTGGGAGCAGGAGGACGACGCCGCGCTCGACCTGTCGTCGCTGCTGAGCGAGGCGGCGGCGGTCACCGCGCCCGTCCCCCTCTTCGACGCGAACGACCCGTCGCTCAGCGCGCCCGGCGACATGCCGGCGCGGATCACGGCCCTGCTGCGGAGCTGCGGTGCGGAGCCGCCCGCCGAGCGCGGCGCCTTCGTGCGCAGCATCGTCGAGAGCATCGCCGAGGCGTTCGCGCGGACCCTCCGGGTCGTCGCCGAGCTCACCGGCCGCCGGATCGACACGGTGAACCTCGTCGGCGGCGGCGCCCTCAACGCGCTGCTGTGCCAGGCGACGGCGGACCGCTCGAGGACGACGGTGCTCGCGGGTCCGGTCGAGGCGACGGCGCTCGGGAACGTCCTCGTGCAGGCGCGTGCGCTCGACGGGTCCGCCTCCTCGCTGGAGGAGCTGCGCGCGCGCGTGGCCGCCGCCGCGAGGCCGGTCCGTTACCTGCCGCGCTGATCGGCGCGGGTCACTCCCCCGCGTAGCCGACGCCGTTGGAGCAGGTCTGGTCGGCCGCGGACTGGCCCACGACCCCCTGCGGCAGGGTGACGACGCCGGGCGTGGTCGGAGGGGCGGTCTCGCCGATCTCCTCGCCGTCACCCGGGGTGGTGTCGCCGTCCGTGGGCGGGATCTCACCGGTCCCCTCGGTCGGCGGCGCCTCGCCCGTGGTCCCGTCGGCGTTGACGACGCCGTCGTTGGTCCCGGTCACGACGATCTGCTCGTTCGCCTCTAGGGCCGCCATGAGCGTGTCCGCCGTCTCCTCGTCCGGCACGACCTTGTTCGGGTCGTCCGGATCCGTGAACACCGGGTACTGCACGAAGTTGATGTCCTCGAAGGGCACGTTCTTCACGGCGAGAGCGATCTGCACGAGCAGCATCGGGTTCGTCAGCGACTCGCTCGGCGTCACGTTGGCGAGGGCGGTGTGGGCGAGCTTCAGCAGCGTCGCCGGGTTCGACAGCACCTCGTCGCTGACGAGCTTGCGGGCCAGCGACGACATGTACACCTGCTGGTTCGAGATGCGGCCCAGGTCGCTCCCGTCGCCCACGCCGTAGCGGGTGCGCAGGAACTGCAGCGCCTCGTACCCCTGCAGGGTGTTGATCCCCGGAGGCAGGTTCAGATTCGTGTACTCGTCGGTCAGCCCGTTCGCGATGCAGACGTCCACGCCGCCGATGGCGTTGGTGATCTCGATCACGCCGCCCCACGTGACCTTGGCGGCGAACGGGATGTCCAGGCCGGTCAGCTCGGAGACCGTCTTGACGACGCAGTTGAGCCCGCCCGTCTCGAAGGTCGAGTTCAGCGGCTGCTTCCACATCGCCGACGTCGTGTTGCCCTCGGGATCCGTGCACTCCGGCACCGGGACCATGAGGTCGCGCGGGAGCGTGATGACCGTGACGCGCCGCGGGTTGTCGGAGATGTGCAGGAGCATGTTGACGTCGTTGCGCTCCCCGCCGTCGTCCTCCTCGCAGCGGAGGCCGAAGAGACCGGAGAAGGACTCCTCACAGGCGTCCGTGCCCACGACGAGCATGTTGATGCCACCCTTGAGCTCGCCGATGTCCGGCGGGACCGACTCCTGCCCGTCCAGCGCGACGGCGTTCGAGGAGAGAGTGGACTGCAGGTCGTAGAGGACGTACGCGGCGACGCCGAAGCCGCTGACGAGCACGACCGCCATGGCCACGCCGACGATCTTCAGCAGCTGGGACAAAGCGGTGGGTCGGCGAAGCTGGCCGTGCCGGGCGACGGGTCGCCGCGATCGGGAGGTCGCGCTCACTCAGTGCCTTTCGATCCTGCGGAGGGTGTGGGAGCCGGTGACCCGCCTGCGGCGGTTCTCCTCCCGAATCCCGCTCAGCCATGGTGTGTCTGAACAGCCACCCTCCGGGCGGCCGTTCAGACCCAGCGGAGGGTGTGGGATTCGAACCCACGAGACATCTCTGCCCACTGGTTTTCAAGACCAGCTCCATCGGCCGCTCGGACAACCCTCCTCGACTGCGGGAATCCCCACAACCGATCGGCGTCGAGTCTAGTCGACGCGCGGAAGACGGTCTGGACCGATCCTCTTATGATGGCGGGTCCACCTGGGGGAGCCCTGGACGCCCGCCCGGGTCACACCGTGATCTCAGCCCCCGGGTCGGCGCGGCGGCGTCGACCAGCGAGGACAGCGCGCGGGCCAGACCGCCCTGCATGACGTCGTCCGTGACCTCGCCGGCGGCGGCCTTGACCTCCTCGGGCGCCTGTCCCATCGCGACGGCGCGTCCGCCGAGGTCGCGTGCCCACCCGAACATCCCGATGTCGTTGCGGCCGTCCCCGGCCACGAACACCCGGTCGCCGTCGATGCCGCGTCGTGCCCGTACGCGCTCCATGGCGGTCCCCTTGTCGACCCCCTGCGGCGCGATGTCGAGCCACGCGGTCCAGCCGATCGCGTAGGAGACCTCGTTCAGCCCGGCCTCCTCCACGATCCGCTGGAAGTACGCCTCGTCCTGGCCGGGCGAGACCACGACCACGCGCGACACCGGCTCCGCGGACAGGTCGGCGAACGCGACCTCGCGACCGCCGTCGAGCGTCCAGTCGTCGAGGTGCTCGGTGAACAGGCGCTGCCCGGAGCCCAGCTCGACCATGTACCGCGCGTCCGGCAGGCGCTCGCCCAGCAGCGCCAGGACCTTGGACGGGTCGAACGTCTCGACGTGCCAGCGCTCCCAGCCGTCCCCCGTGCGGCGCATCGTGACCGCCCCGTTGGAGCACACCACGAACTCTGGAGTGATCGCCAGCTCGTCGAGGTATCGGTGGGTCGCCATCCAGCTGCGCCCGGTGGCCAGGGTGACCTCGTTGCCGGCGTCGCGCACCCGGGCCACCGCGTCGACGACGCCCGGGCTGAGGGTCTCGTCCTCGAGGAGGATCGTGCCGTCGATGTCGAGGCCGATGAGCCAGGGCCGGGTCATGCGGTCTCCCCCGCACCGTCGTCCGCGCCCTCGGGACGAAGGACCTCGAGGCCTCCGAGATAGGGGCGGAGGACCTCCGGCACGAGGACGGAGCCGTCCGCCTGCTGGTGCGTCTCCAGGATCGCGACGATCCAGCGCGTGGTCGCCAGCGTCCCGTTGAGCGTCGCGACGGGCTGCGTCTTCCCGGGCTTGCCGTCGGCGTCCAGGGTGCGGTGGCGCACGTCGAGCCGGCGCGCCTGATAGGTCGTGCAGTTCGACGTCGACGTCAGCTCGCGGTACGTGCCCTGCGTCGGGACCCAGGCCTCCACGTCGTACTTGCGCGCGGCGCTGGAGCCGAGGTCGCCCGCCGCGGTGTCGATCACCCGATAGGCGAGGCCGAGTCCGGTCAGCATGTCCTCCTGCATCGCCAGCAGGCGCTCGTGCTCGGCCTGCGCCTCCTCCGGCGTCGTGTAGACGAACATCTCCAGCTTGTTGAACTGGTGGACGCGGATGATGCCGCGGGTGTCCTTGCCGTACGAGCCGGCCTCGCTGCGGTAACAGGTCGACCAGCCGGCGTAGCGGAGGGGCCCGCGGGACAGATCGACGATCTCGTCCTTGTGGTAGCCGGCGAGGGGGACCTCGCTCGTGCCGACGAGGTACATGTCCTGCGCTTCGAGGCGGTACACCTCGTCGGCGTGCTCCCCGAGGAAGCCGGTGCCCTGCATGATCTCCGGACGCACCAGGGTCGGGACGATCATGGGCGTGAAACCGTGCTGCAGGGCCTTGTCCAGGGCCATGTTCATCAGCGCGATCTCGAGCCGGGCGCCGACCCCGCGGAGGAAGTAGAACCGCGCGCCGGAGACCTTTGCGCCGCGCTCCATGTCGATCGCGTTCAGCAGCTCGCCGAGCTCCAGGTGATCCCGCGGCTCGAAGTCGAACGTCGGGATGTCGCCGACGCGGCGCAGCTCCACGAAGTCGTCCTCGCCACCGGCGGGGACGCCGTCCAGGACGATGTTCTCGATGTGCGAGAGCGCCTCGGCGGCCGTCGCCGCCGCCTCGTTCGCCGCGTGCTGGGCCTGCTTCACGCGCTCCGCGAGGTCCTTCGCCTGCGCGACCAGCGCAGCCTTCTCCTCCTTGGGCGCGGCGGCCACCTGCTTGCCGAAGGCGTTCTGCTCGGCGCGCAGCTCCTCGAACGCCGCCAGCGCCTGGCGGCGGGATCGATCCGCCTCGATCGCCGCATCGACGGTCTCCGGCGCGTTTCCGCGCGCGGCCTGGGACTGACGGACGAGCTCCGGCTCGTCGCGGAGAAGCGCGAGATCGATCACCCCTCAAGTCTAGGACGCCCGGTCGGGCCGCCCGCCCTCGCGCCCCGCCCCGCCGCCCCGCGACGTATGCTGGCGCTGTGACCACCGACGACCGCCCGCGCTCCCACGCCGCGCTCGTCGTGAACCCCGTCAAAGCGGACGCGCCGCGCCTGCGCACGATGCTCCAGTCGATGTCCGCGTCCATGGGCTGGGCGCCGCCGGCGATCCTCGAGACGAGCGTCGAGGACCCCGGCCAGGAGGCCACCCGCACGGCGCTCGCCGGCGGGGCGTCGGCCGTGCTGGTCGCGGGCGGCGACGGGACGGTCCGCGCCGTCTCCGAGGCCATGGCGGGGACCGGCGTGCCCCTGGCGATCATCCCGAGCGGCACCGGCAACCTCCTCGCGCGGAACCTCGCCCTCCCGCTCGACGATCCGCTCGGCATGATCCGGGCCGTGTTCCGCGGCGACGTCCACCCGGTCGACATCGGGTGGGCCGAGATCACCCGCCCGGACGCCACGACCAGCGAGCACGCGTTCGTCGTGCTGGCCGGGATCGGTCTGGACGCCGACATGATCGCCAACACGCGCCCCGATCTCAAGAAGTCGGTCGGCTGGGTGGCCTACGTCGACGGTGCGGCGCGCTCGCTCGCCGGGGCGAAGCCGTTCCGGGTGGTCTACGCGGTGGACGACGCCAAGCTGCACTCGGTCAAGGTGCACAGCATGCTGTTCGCCAACTGCGGCACGCTCCCCGCCGGCATCTCGCTGATCCCGGACGCGTCGATCGCCGACGGGGGTCTGGACGTCGCCGTCATCCAGCCCAGCGGCCCCTTCGGGTGGCTGGCCGTCTGGCGCACGGTCTGGTGGCAGAACTCGGTGCTGCGCCGCACGCAGGCAGGGCGCCGGATGATCGAGCTGGCCGGGCAGAGCCGGTCGATCCGGTACCTGAGCGGCAAGGCGGCCGAGGCCGCCGCGCAGGAGCCCGCGCCGATCGAGCTGGACGGCGACGAGTTCGGCGCGGCCGTGCGCATCCGATGCCGCATCGATCCCGGAGCGCTCCTGGTGGTGCTGCCCGCGGGCCACGACGTCAGCGCTCTCTGAAACGCAGCCCTTCTCCGGCGCGATGCCGGGCCGGGCGGGCGCGGACGGGGATCAGCGTCCGGGGAGAGCCCCGCCGACCGTGACCTCGCCGTCGAGACCGCCTCCGGTCAGGGTCAGGACGTAGCCCTCCTGCGTGAGGGCCGTGCCGCCCAGGCCCACCACGGTCGCCCGCGGCTGCATGTCCATCGTGCACGGACGGTCGAGGTCCCGGAACATCAGGGTCGCGCCGGTCTCGCCGATCTGCGCCCGCTCGATCTCGGGGACGCAGGAGGACGAGCCCCAGGTGAGCAGCACGGCGCCGGCGTCCGAATACCACCCGGCGCTGGGCCGGTAGTCCGTCGGAGTGCCGGCCGCGGCCATGGCGGGATCGCCGGCGAGCGCGACCTGTCCGGCGGCCTCGTCCCCCGTGATCGAGATCACGACGTCCTTCGTCGGATCGACGCCGTCGGGGACCGCGACCGCCACGGCGCGGGGGCTGTAGTCCGCGGTGCACACGGCATCGGCCGGAGTCGTCGACACCAGCTCGACCGTCAGCTGCTGCCCCTCGGCGCTGACGTCGCCGACCTGCGGCACGCAACTGGAGGAGCCGAAGGTGACGAGTCCGACGAGCCGGCCGCCGTCCAGCCACGTCGCCGCGGTCTCCAGGTCGGGGCCGGGATCCGGGGTCGAGGACCCGGTGGGGACCGTCGTCGGGGCAGGGGTTCCCCCGGGTCCGCCGGAGCACGCGGCGAGGACGACCGCCGCCGCCGCGAGGGACACTGCTGCAAGAGCCGATCGAATCCTCATGAGGCCCATGCTAGACGGGCGGCCCCCGCGTCACCCGGGCCCGCACTGGGAGGGTGCTGAGGATGGCGGGCTCCCCGCCGCACCGCTGCCCTCGAGGCCGCCGTCACTGCAGCGCGGAGGTCAGCCGGGCGAGGTTGTCCAGGACGGTCGAGCGCAGCGGCTGCTGCATCCACTCCTCCAGCGTCAGCTCGCGGCTCAGCTCGCGGTAGCGGTCCTCGACGCGGCGCACGTCCTCCACGAACTCCTCTCCCCGCACCAGCATGGAGATCTCCAGGTTGAGGCCGAACGAGCGCATGTCCATGTTGCTCGACCCGATGACGGCGATGTCGTCGTCGATGGTGAGGCTCTTGGTGTGCAGGATGTACGGCTTGCGGTACATCCAGATCCGCACCCCTGCCCGCAGCAGCGCCTCGTAGTAGCTGCGCTGCGCGTGGTAGACGATCGCCTGGTCGCCCTCCTCCGAGACGAACAGCTCCACCTGGATCCCGCGGTCGCACGCCGCGGTCACGGCGAGCAGCAGCGCCTCGTCCGGGACGAAGTACGGGCTGACGATCATGATCTTGTGCTTGGCCGCATAGAGCAGGCTGAGGAACAGACGCAGGTTGTTCTCGACCTCGAACCCGGGACCGGACGGCACGATCTGACAGTCCAGGTCGCCGCTGCCCGCCTCGGCGCGCAGGAAGTCCAGGTCGTCCGGCACGTGCCCGGTCTCGCTGTACCAGTCCGACAGGAACACCGCGTTGACGCTCGCGACGACCGGGCCGTCGAGGCGGACCATCAGGTCGACCCAGTGCAGGCCGCGCTTGATGTTCTTCGGGAGGTTGTAGCTGGAGTCGGTCACGTTCTGCGAGCCGAGGAAGGCGACGTCGCCGTCGACGACGAGGAGCTTGCGGTGATTGCGCAGATCCGGGCGCTGGGTCTTCCCCCGCAGCGGCTGCACGGGGAGCATGAGCTGCCAGTGGGCGCCCATCGCGTCCAGCCGGGCGATCGTCTGGCGGTAGCGCGGCTTCCAGCGGTTGGCCCAGTGGTCCAGCAGCACGCGCACGGTCACCCCCCGCGCAGCCACCTCCTCCAGGGCGCGGAAGAAGTCGTCGGTCGCCGCATCCGCCTGCAGGATGTAGAACTCGACGTGCACGTAGTCCTTCGCCCGGCGGACGGCGGCGGCCATCGCGTCCAGGGACTCCTGGTAATCGGAGATCAGCTCCGCGCCGTTGTCCCCGGTGAGCGGCAGCGCGCCGAGGCGCTTGTTCATGCGCACGAGGGCGTCGAACCACTCCGGGGCGTTCGGGCGGAGGCTGCCGACGGCCAGGCTCGCGCTCATGTCCGCGATGTACTCGTTGATCTGCTCCTGCTTGCGGCGCCGCGCCCGGGGCAGCCGCGGGTTCCCGATGAGGAGGAACAGGAAGACCCCGACGATGGGGATGAAGTAGATGGCCAGCAGCCACGCCATCGCCGCTGTGGGGCGTCGGTTCCGCGGCACGACGATGATCGCGGTCACGCGGATGGTGATGTCCACCACCAGCGCGATCGCCACCACCCACCAGGGCCACGCATCGATGGTCATCGCTCTCCCGTACGCAGGCCGCACGACGGCGGCTTCGTCTCACAGTAGCGGGCCGCGCGGACACGCCTCGGGCGCTGCGCTGTGTGTCCTCGGCGGACCGGGCCCGCGCGCCTCAGGCTCAGGGGTTCCGGCGGCTCAGGAACGCGGGGGAAGACCGCGGGCGGCTCGCTCCTCGGCCTCGATGCGCGCGTGCGTGCGGCGCTCGGTGCGGTCGAAGCGGAGGATGCCCCGAAGGACCACGAAGAAGACGACGAGCACCGCGAGGGTCGGAATGATCGACCACGCCGCCGCAGCCCAGAAATCGTCCATGACCCCATCGTACGCGCCGCGCCTCGGCTCCGGCTGCGAGTGACCGCGCTCCCGACTCCTCGTCCTCCACACCCGAGGGACGGCACGCGGTTGCCCACCGATCGCGGGATCGGGCCGCTCCGTGATCCCGCGGTCGCGGAGGATCCTGACATGACCACGATCCTGAAGGCGTCCGGAGCCGCGGAGCTCCTCGCGCTCGTCCCCGTCCTGTCCGGCTTCACCCCGCGCCGCAGCGCCGTCCTGCTCCCGTTCGCCGGCCGGCGCACCGCCGGGGCCATCCGCTTCGACCTGCCCGAGGGAGACTCCGGCTCCGAGCGCGGCTCCGAGCCCGGCTCGGTCCCGGGCCCGAGCGCAGGCGAGGATCCCGTCGCGACGGAGGCGCGGGAACGGTTCGCCGCCACGGCGGTGGGGCTGGCCTGCCGGGTGCCCGACACCGACGCGCTCGCGGTCGTGCTGTACCGGGACGAGCCGCTCACCGCCGGGGAGGACGCGTCGCCCTCCCCCTTTCCCGGCGCAGCGCTCATGGACGACCTCCTCCTGCGCGCCACGGCCTGCGGACTGCGCATCGTCGAGGCGCTCTGCGTGGGGCCCGACGCCTGGGGCGACTATCTCGACCCCGACCGCGTCCGCCACGATCTCGGGGACCTCCCGGCGGCCCCGGCCGTCCCGGGTCTCGCGCCGGCCACCGGCGACCAGACGACGGGTGGCGAACTGCCGCCCGCCGACCTCGCGGAGAAGGAGCGGATCGGACGCGCGTGGGAGGACGTGGAGGAGGCGTTGTCGTCCGGGCACCCGCGATGCGCCTCGGCGCGCGTGGACCCTCGCGCCTTCGCGGCGACGCTCGCGCTCGATGACCTGCCGGCGTTCCTCGAGGACCTCCTGGACGCACCGCAGAACCTGCCGCCCTTCACGGTCGCCGCGCTGATCGCCGTCCTCGCCCGGCCAGCGTTGCGCGATGTCGCACTGATCCAGTGGGCCCGCGGGAAGGCGCACGGCGAGCGCGCGCTGGAGGCGCAGATCGCGTTCGACATCGATCCGGGCTCGTTCCCGGCAGACATCGGGGAGGTGATGCTCGGACGCGGTGCCCGACCGGACCCGGACCGGCTGGGACTGGCGCTCTCGCTCGCGCGGAGCGCCGCGGCTCTCGCTCCCCGGCGGGCCCGCCCCGGGGCCCTGGCCGCGGCCGCGTGGCTCTCCTGGGCGCTGGGGCGCTCGACGCCGGCCGCGCACCACCTGGACCAGGCTCTGCTGATCGACCCGGAGCACTCGTTCGCGGGTCTCCTCCGGCGCCTGCTGCACGCTTCGCCGCTGCCGGACTGGGCGTTCGCCGGAGCGCGGGCATGACCACGGCGAAGCGGTCCGCCGGGCGCGGAGCGCCCGGCGGGCGGGACGCTACTTGACGAGCGGGAAGAGGATCGTCTCGCGGATGCCGAGGCCGGTCACGGCCATGAGCAGACGGTCGATCCCCATGCCCATCCCGCCGGTCGGCGGCATGCCGTGCTCGAGCGCGCGCAGGAACTCCTCGTCCACGCGCATCGCCTCGACGTCGCCCCGCGCCGCCAGCCGCGCCTGCTCCTCGAAGCGCTCGCGCTGGATCACCGGGTCGACCAGCTCGGAGTACCCGGTGGCCAGCTCGAAGCCTCGCACGTACAGGTCCCACTTCTCCACGACGCCCGGGATCGACCGGTGCTCACGGACGAGGGGCGACGTGTCGACGGGGAAGTCCATCACGAACGTCGGCCGTTCCAGACCGCCCTTGACGAAGTGCTCCCAGAGCTCCTCGATGAGCTTGCCGTGCGTGGCCTGCGGCGGGACCTCCACGCCGTGGGCCTGCGCGAAGGCGACGAGCTCGTCCAGCGGGTCGGCCGGAGAGAACGTGCGTCCTGCCGCGGCGGAGAGCGAGTCGTACATCGAGATGCGATCCCACTCGCCGCCGAGGTCGTACTCGGTGCCGTCCGCCCACGTGACCGTGGTGGACCCCGCCACCGCGACCGCGGCGTTCTGCACCAGTTCCTGCGTCAGGTCCGCGATGCCGTTGTAGTCGCTGTATGCCTGGTAGGCCTCCAGCATCGCGAACTCGGGGCTGTGCGTGGAGTCCGCGCCCTCGTTGCGGAAGTTCCGGTTGATCTCGTAGACGCGATCGATGCCCCCCACGACGGCGCGCTTCAGGTACAGCTCCGGCGCGATCCGGAGGTACAGCTCGGTGTCGAAGGCGTTCGAGTGGGTGATGAACGGACGCGCCGAGGCGCCGCCGTGCTGCACCTGGAGCATCGGCGTCTCGACCTCGAGGAAGCCGTGCGCCGTGAAGGTCTGCCGGAGGCTCGCGTTCACCGCGGCCCGCGCGCGAACCGTCGTCCGCGCCTGATCGCGGACGATCAGGTCGAGGAAGCGGCTGCGCACGCGGCTCTCCTCGCTCAGCTCCCCGTACACGTTCGGCAGCGGCAGCACGGCCTTGGAGGCGATCACCCAGTCGTCGGCCATGACCGACAGCTCGCCACGGCGGCTGGAGATCACCTCGCCGTGCACGAACACGTGGTCGCCGAGGTCCACCAGCTCCTTCCACCGCTGCAGCGACTCCTCGCCGACGTTGGCCAGCGAGATCATCGCTTGGATGCGGGAGCCGTCACCGGCCTGCAGCGTCGCGAAGCAGAGCTTGCCGGTGTTGCGGCTGAACACCACGCGACCGGCGATGCCCACGACGGTGCCGGTCTCCGCGCCGGCCTCCAGCTCGCCGTACTCCGCCCGCAGCTGCGGGATCGTGTGCGTCACCGGGACGGCCACAGGGAAGGCGCCGCCCGCCGCGTCCGTGCGCTCGGCGATCAGCCGCTCGCGCTTGGCCAGACGCACCGCCCGCTGCTCGAAGGTGTCCTCGGCCGACTCGGCGGCGTCGGTGCCGGACGACGGGTCGACGGCGGGGGTCTGCGCGGGCGCGTCAGTCATGGGTGGGGCTCCTCGGAAGTCGCCGTCCAGTCTACCGGCGCCCTCCGCCGCTCTCCGCGGGGTGCCCTCGCCGCCCTCGTCGCGCTCGTCTTGCTCTTCGCGGCGGGGACGACCGCGTCAGCCCACGGCCGGCGGCTCCAGCGGATCGGAGGCATCGCGGAGAGCCTGCTCGACCGCCGAGGAGACGAGGGCCGAGAGGTAGCCGCCGGGGTTCTCCACGCCGATCCCGCGGAGGATGCCCGTGGCCTGACCCACGATGGCGCGCGAGAAGGCCGACGCGGTGCTGATCGCCTCCGCATACGCGGCCCGGTCCTGCTCCTCGATCACGACCGGCTCGCATCCGAGCTCCACCGCGAGGGCCTGGGCGATGGGCAGGACCATCGGCGGCGCCGTCACCGCGGCGTAGGACGCCTGAAGCTGGCGAAGATCCAGCGTGGTCCCCGTGAAGGTGATCGCGGGATGGACCGCGAGCGGGATCGCCCCGCGCTGCACCGCCGGCTCGAGCACATCGGTCCCGAAGGCCGGGTCGGTGTGGAGCACGAGCTGCCCCGGCTGCCAGGCCCCGACCTCGGCCAGCCCCGCGACCAGCCCGGGCAGCTGCTCGCCGGGCACCGCGAGCACCACGAGCTGGCTGTCCCGCACCAGCGCGTCGGCCTCACGCACCTCCAAGCCCGGCAGGATCGCCGCCACCCGGTCGGGGTCGGAGCCCGCGGTGATCCCGACGAGACGATGCCCGGCACCGGCCAGCGCGGCGCCCAGGACCGGCCCGACGCGCCCCGCGCCGACAATCCCGACGGCGAGGCGCCCGTCACGGCTCACGGCGTCGCGGGTCCGGCGGCGTCGGCGACGAGAGGCGTCCCCGCGCCGGACTCCGCCCATCGGTGTCCGCGGTCCTCGGCCGCGGCGCGCGCCGCCGCTCGGCTGACGGCGTCGAGCAGCTCGACCATGACATCCCGCTCGATGCCGGAGACATCGCCCGTGACGGGCCCGGTGACGGAGTGCGGTCGGCCGCTGGCCACGCGCTGCGCACGGTCGATCGGCCCCTGCTCGACCGAAAAGCCCTGGAGGCGCGCGAGCGGGAACAGCGCGAGCTTGCGCCAGATGCGTCCGCGGCGGATGAGCAGCGCGAAGTCGGTCAGCGCGATGCCGTGCCGCCGCCAGGAGAACGGCCGCCGCCACCAGGCTCGCGCCGGGATGGTGCGGTACGGGTCGCCCGCCACGGGGCCGAGCACGCCGTGCTCCCAGATGAGGGGCACGACCTCGTGCGGGGCGTCCGGGAGGATGAGGCCGAGAACGCGCTCGACGTCCGCGCGGGCACCGACCGGGAGCACCACGTTGAACTGCTGCGCCGTGCTGGACTGCTGGGCCGAGGCGCTCTTGCCGGACATCCGGTTGATCTTGACGGTCCACCACCCGAACGGGCGCCACAGCAGCGGCTGCGACACCTCGACGGCGAAGATGCGTCCCGGCGGAATGGTCTCGGTGACGGTGGTGAGCAGGCCGAAGGTGATCCGCACGCCGTCCGGCGTGGGCGCGATCGAGTACCGCAGCGACTTCGCGATCTGCGCCCACGTGATCGCGACCGCTGCGAACAGCATCGGCAGGCCGGTCACGAGCGCGACGCCGAGGAGGATCGCAGCGCCCGCCGGGCCCTCGTTCGCGACGATCGGGGGGAACACGAACGCCATGACGACGGCGAACAGCACCGCGAAGAAGACCAGCCACATGACGGCCGACAGCAGCTGCGAGCCGACGAGGCGGCCGGTCGGGATCCGAAGGATGCTCTCCGGCGCGACATCGTCCATGTCGACGCCCGCGATGATCCCGGTGACCCCCTGGTTCACGCCTTCGACGAGCTGCGCCCTGGCCGAACGGGCGTCCTGCGCGTTCCCGGCGACGGCGGGAACGCCGCCGCGCGCGATCTCGCGAGCGCGACGTGCGCCGGAGGCCAGGCGGAGGATGTCCATCCGGACGGCCTCCGCCTTCGGCGTGGACAGATACTCCAGAGCGACGTTCGCGTCGGTTCCGGCGCCGACCACCTCCAGCTTCGCCATCCCGATCAGGCGGGCGGGGAAGGGCCGCGTGAGATTCACCCCCTGCACCCGGTCGAGCGGAGCGCGCCGCTGCGAGCGGAAGACGATGCCCTTGCGCACCTCGACGTGCTCACCCGTGATGCGGAACTGCTGGAAGCGCCACACCATCCAGAAGATGAGGATCAGGACGACGAGCACGACGAAGACCCCGAGCAGCGCCACCAGCGCGAGGTTGTTCGACAGCACCCAGTCCACCGGATCCCCGCCCACCTCCACGCGCGACGCCTCGGGCGAGAAGAGCCCGATGACCCAGTGGACGACCTTGTCCCGGAGGTTCGCGACGACGAGACCCAGGATGACGATCAGCGCCAGCCCGCCCTTGAACAGCGGGGTCAGCGGATGCATCCGGTGCCATTCGCCGTCCGCGAGCTCGGAGGACCCGCCCGACGGAAGGGTCCCGTCCGCGGTGGTCACGGGTGCGGAGGGCTCGCCGCCCGCGGGCGGGGACGACGGAGGAAGCATGCTCACAGCCCGGTCCGGCGGGTCTCGGCGACCTCGATCAGCGTGTCGCGCAGGGCCTCGGCCGCCGCCTGGTTCATGCCGGGGATCTCCACCCCGGTGGTCGCCGCGGCGGTCACCATCTTCAGCTTCGCGATGCCGAACGCACGATCGAGGGGGCCGTGGGTGATGTCGACGAGCTGCATGCGGCCGTAGGGCACGGCGATCATGCGCTGCCAGAGGATGCCCCGCCGGAAGACGATGTCGTCCGCGCGCAGCATGTACCCGATCGCCCGGGCCTGCCGGGGCAGGATCGCCAGCGTCACGACGGTGATCACCGCGAGGATCCCTCCGGGGATCCAGGCCCAGGGCTGGTCCAGCACGAAGACCAGGACGAGCGCCGCGACGACGACCACGGCGAGGAAGAGCACGTTCTGCAGCAGCTGCGAGGTCACGTACCGCGGCGAGATCTGATGCCACACGCCGTCCAGCGCGAGCGCACCGGGCGCCTTCGGCTGACGCAGGGTCGTGAACACGTCCTGGTCGAGCACGGCGGCGGCCCGCGGAGCCTCGCCGGTCCCGGCGGCCGCGGAGCCGGAGACTGCCGTCGTCTCGGCGGGGACGGCAG
>NZ_BCRA01000009.1 GCF_001552355.1 Microbacterium resistens NBRC 103078 | reverse complement strand
CGCCGGTCGTCGCCGACACGGCCCCGGTCGTGCCCGTCGAGGCGGAGCGCCCGAAGAAGGCGCGCAAGAAGCGCCCCGAGCGCAGCAAGGCGCCGCGCACCGAGACCGAGCAGCTGCTGGACTCCGTGCTCGATGCGCTCCCGGAGCCCAAGGCCCCGGGGCAGGGGCGTGCGCGTCGTCGCGTGACGACGGCGGCGCTGTCCGCCGGCACGGCCGTGGTGCACACCCCGGGCGCACCGACGGGGACGGACGAGGGCTCAGCCCCGTCGGTCCCGGGCGCGGACGCGGAGTCCTGAGGCGATCAGCGCCCGAACGAGCTGCTTGCCCGTGACGTGACGCGCTCCGCCGGCGATGAGCCGGGGGAGCGCGTCCTCCGGGACGTCGTAGTGGTCGAGGTCGAACGCACGCCGGGGCAGGTCGTGCGCCGATGCGAACGCGTGCAGCTCCTCGACGCTCTCGTCGCTCACGAGGTGAGCCCACAGTCGCCCGTGCGCGGGCCAGACCGGATCGTCGATGAGGATCGCCATGCGCCGATCCTAGGCGGATCGCGTGCGGGCGGACCCCGGGCGCGACGGCTCGCGACACGGGGCGCCTGCTTTGCGCGATGCAGCCCGGATCCGGTAAAGTAGCTCCTTGGTGCACCGCGCGTCTGTCCCACTCGGGCGTGCGGAGGTTGCCCATCGCGCCCGCCACTGCGGTCCCTCTGCTCGTGGCGCGAAGCACAGCACAGTCTTCCCGTGAGAGTAACGGAGCCCAGAGCTCCCCAATGAAAAACAGGTGTGAAGTGGTTTACGCAGTAGTGCGCGCCGGTGGTCGGCAGGAGAAGGTCGAGGTCGGCACGATCGTCCAGCTCGACCGCGTCCAGGCAGCCCAGGGCGACAAGATCGAGCTGCCGGCTGTTCTCTTCGTCGACGGCGACACGGTCACCACCGACGCCGACAAGCTCGCGAAGGTCAAGGTCACCGCCGAGGTCGTCAGCCACCTCCGCGGCCCGAAGATCGTCATCCAGAAGTTCAAGAACAAGACCGGCTACAAGAAGCGCCAGGGCCACCGTCAGGAGCTCACGCGCGTCAAGGTCACCGGCATCAAGTAAGCACCAAGAGGAGCTGAGAAATGGCACACAAGAAGGGTGCGAGCTCGACCCGCAACGGTCGTGACTCCAATGCACAGCGACTCGGCGTGAAGCGCTTCGGCGGCCAGGCCGTCAACGCCGGCGAGATCCTCGTCCGTCAGCGCGGCACGCACTTCCACCCCGGCGTGAACGTCGGCCGTGGTGGCGACGACACGCTGTTCGCCCTCGCCGCCGGCGCGGTCGAGTTCGGCACGAAGGGCGGCCGCAAGGTCGTCAACATCGTCGCCGGCGAGTAAGTCGCTCGCAGACAGCGAGAAACCGGACGGGGCGGGCTTCGGCTCGCCCCGTCCGCGTATCCGCCGGTGAGCCGACCGCCGTCCGGCCCGAGAAACGCGCCCGCTGAAGCGGCGCACAGCACGAGGAGAATCCCGCCATGGTCACGTTCGTCGACACCGTCACGCTGCATCTGCGTGCGGGCAAGGGCGGCAAC
Source organism: Microbacterium resistens NBRC 103078 (assembly GCF_001552355.1). Lineage (GTDB taxonomy): Bacteria > Actinomycetota > Actinomycetes > Actinomycetales > Microbacteriaceae > Microbacterium > Microbacterium resistens. The sequence continues at coordinate 37,304 of NZ_BCRA01000009.1, read as the reverse complement.
GGCTGCGTCTCCGTGCACCGCGAGAAGTTCAAGCCGCTGGGCGGCCCGGACGGCGGCAACGGCGGGGACGGGGGCGACATCGTGCTCGTGGCCGACCCGCAGACCGGAACCCTGCTCTCCTACCACCATTCGCCCCACCGCTCCTCGGGCAACGGCGGCTTCGGGATGGGCGATCACCGTTCCGGCTACGCCGGCGAGACCCTCGAGCTCCCGGTGCCGGTGGGCACCGTCGTGAAGAGCCCGTCCGGCGAGGTGCTCGTCGACCTGGTCCAGCCGGGGCAGCGATATGTCGTTGCCCGGGGCGGGCAGGGCGGGCTGGGCAACGCCGCGCTCGCGACCCCGAAGCGCAAGGCGCCCGGATTCGCGCTGCTGGGCACCCCCGGGTTCGAGGGGGATGTCGTCCTCGAGCTCAAGACGGTCGCCGACGTGGCGCTGGTCGGGTATCCGTCGGCGGGCAAATCCAGCCTGATCGCCGCGCTCTCCGCGGCGCGGCCGAAGATCGCCGACTACCCGTTCACGACCCTGCACCCGAATCTCGGCGTCGTGCAGGCCGGCGACTCGCGCTACACGATCGCCGACGTGCCCGGGCTGATCGAAGGGGCCAGCGAGGGCCGCGGGCTCGGGCTGGAGTTCCTCCGCCACGTCGAGCGCTGCTCGGCGCTGCTGCACGTCATCGACTGCGCGACGCTGGAGCCGGGGCGAGACCCGCTGTCGGACCTCGACGTGATCCTCGCCGAGCTGGCGGCGTACCAGGTCCCCGAAGGCCAGGTGCCGCTGCTGGAGCGTCCGCAGCTCGTCGCTCTGAACAAGATCGACGTCCCCGAGGCGCGTGAGCTCGCCGAGATGGTGCGTCCCGACATCGAGGCCCGCGGATTCCGCGTCTTCGACATCTCCACCGTGTCGCGCGAGGGACTGCGTCCTCTCTCCTTCGCTCTGGGGGAGATCGTGGACCGGCACCGCGCCGAGCAGGCCGTCGAGGTCGTTCCCGAGCGCGTCGTGATCCGTCCGCGCGGGGCGGAGCGGGACTTCGAGATCCGTGTCGAGGGCGGCAGCTACGGCAACGTCTACCGGATCCTGGGGGAGAAGCCTGTGCGCTGGGTCCAGCAGACGGACTTCCAGAACGAGGAGGCCGTCGGCTACCTCGCCGATCGCCTGGAGAAGCTGGGAGTGGAGGACGAGCTGTTCCGACTGGGAGCGACGGCGGGCTCGACCGTCGTCATCGGGCCGGGCGACAGCATCGTCTTCGATTGGGAGCCGTCCATCTCGTCGGCGGCCGAGCTGATCGGCACGCCGCGCGGCCTCGACCCGCGCTTCGATCCCAACACCCGGCGCACCACCAGCCAGCGTCGCGAGCAGTACCACGAGCGGATGGACGCCAAGGCCGCCGCGCGCGCGGAGCTGGAGGCCGAGCGCCGTGCGACCAAGGGGGTCCCGGCGGAGGACGAGGAATGACCGCTCGCTCCCGCGCCGAGCTGGCGACGGCCGAGCGGATCGTCGTGAAGGTCGGCTCCTCCTCGATCAGCGGCGAGTCGGCGTGGCGGATCCCGGTGATCGTCGAAGCCCTGGCGGCGGCCCACGCGCGCGGGACCGAGGTCGTGCTCGTCTCCTCCGGCGCGATCGCGAGCGGCATCCCGCTGCTGCGCCTGGACGCCCGTCCCACGGATCTGGCCACGCAGCAGGCCGCCGCCGCGGTGGGACAGAACGTCCTCGTCTATCGGTACCAGCAGGCGCTCCAGCCGCACGGGATCGTCGCCGGACAGGTGCTGCTGACCACCGGCGACCTGGAGCACCCGACGTCGCGCTCGAACGCGCGACGGGCCATGGAACGGCTCCTCGGGCTGCGCGTGCTGCCGATCGTCAACGAGAACGACACCGTCGCCACCCAGGAGATCCGCTTCGGCGACAACGACCGGCTGGGCGCGCTCGTGGCTCAGCTCGTCGGCGCCGACGCGCTCGTGCTTCTCAGCGACGTCGACTCGCTGTACACCAAGCCGCCGTCGGACCCCTCCGCGGAGCCGATCGCCTTCGTGCCCGCGGGCGCGGACCTGTCGGGGCTGGAGTTCGGCGCCAGCGTGGTCAACGGCGTGGGAACCGGAGGCGCCGCGACCAAGGCATCCGCGGCACGCCTGGCCGCGTCGTCCGGGATCGGCGTGCTCGTCACGAACGCGGACCTCGTGGGGCGGGCCTTGGACGGCGACGAGATCGGCACCTGGTTCGAGCCCGCGGCTCCGGCCTCCCGCTGAGCCGTCCCGCTCGTCTCGGCGGGCGTCACGCGCGGATCCGCACCGTTCCGGGGTCGATACACTGACCGCATGAGCGTGGAAGCCGTGATCGCCCCCGTCCCCGACGACGCCGTCTCGGCGGCCGACGGCCCGCAGGAGCGGATGCGGCGGGCCAAGGACGCCTCGCGCGCGACTGCGCGGCTGACGAGTGACGAGAAGGCACGGCTCCTGCACGCCGTGGCCGACGGGATCGAGGGCGCCTCGGCGCGCATCATCGCCGCCAACGACCGGGATCTGGAGCGCGGCAGGGACGAGGGGCTGAGCGACGCGCTGCGTGATCGCCTGCGCCTCGACGAGACGCGCATCGCCGCCCTGGCGTCGGCCGTGCGGGAAGTGGCGGCGCTGCCGGACCCGATCGGTCAGGTCGTCGGAGGCCACCGGATGCCGAACGGCGTCGCCCTGGAGCAGGTCCGCGTGCCGTTCGGCGTCGTCGGGGTGATCTATGAAGCTCGCCCCAACGTGACCGTCGACATCGCGGCCCTGGCCCTCCGCTCCGGCAACGCCGTGGTGCTGCGCGGAGGCAGTGCGGCGCGGGAGTCGAACAGCGCGCTGGTGTCGATCATGCGCGAGGCCGTCTCCCGGAACGGCCTCACGCCCGAGGCGATCCAGACCGTCGACGACTTCGGGCGGGACGGGGCGCGGGCGCTCATGCAGGGCCGAGGGCTCATCGACGTGCTCGTCCCGCGGGGGAGCGCGTCGCTGATCGAGACCGTCGTGACGGAGTCGACGGTGCCGGTGATCGAGACGGGGGCGGGCAACGTGCACATCGTCCTCGACGAGACCGCCCCGGAGGACTGGGCACGGGACATCGTGGTCAACGCCAAAGTGCAGCGCCCCAGCGTGTGCAACGCCGTCGAGACGGTGCTGGTCCTGCGGCCGGCCGCGGAACGCCTGGTCCCGCTCGTGACCGGCGCCCTGGCCGAGCACGGAGTGACGGTGCACGGCGACGACGACGTCGTCCGGTTGGGCGCGGACATCGTGCCGGCGACGGAGGAGGACTGGGCCACGGAGTACCTGAGCCTGGACCTGGCGATGCGCGTCGTGGACTCCCTGGACGAGGCGCTCGCCCACATCCGCACCTACAGCACCGGTCACACGGAGTCCATCATCACGACGGACGCCCGAAACGCCGAGCGCTTCCTGGCCGAGGTCGACTCGGCGGTGGTCATGGCCAACGCGTCCACCCGCTTCACGGACGGGGGCGAGTTCGGCTTCGGTGCGGAGGTGGGGATCTCGACCCAGAAACTGCACACCCGCGGCCCGATGGGGCTCTCCGAGCTGACCAGCACGAAGTGGTTGGCGCGTGGAGCCGGTCAGACGCGCGGCTGAGGGCTAGACTGAGGGGCGGAATCCGCCCGGTCACCCCTTGGAGTATCGATGAACCTCGTCGCACAGATCGCGATGGCCACCGCTGAAGCGGAGCACCACGGCAACGTGGCGCTGGACACTGTCATCTTCGGGATCATCGCGGCGGTCACGTTCACCGCGCTGGGTCTGGTCACGCTGTCCTACCGCAACGTCGCCAACCGGCACTCCGCCAAGGCCGAGGCATGGGCCGCGGCGCACGGCAAGGACGGGCACGGAACGGGGCACGGCCACTAGGCCTCGGGGATGACGACGACCTCGCGAGCGCCGCGCATCGGCGTGATGGGCGGGACCTTCGACCCGATCCATCACGGGCACCTGGTCGCCGCCAGCGAGGTCGCGCACTCGTTCGGCCTGGACGAGGTGGTCTTCGTGCCCACCGGTCAGCCCTGGCAGAAGAGCAACGTCACCGCCAGCGAGCACCGGTATCTGATGACGGTCATTGCGACCGCATCGAACCCGAGCTTCACCGTGAGCCGCGTCGACATCGACCGCGAGGGGCCCACGTACACGATCGACACCCTCCGAGACCTGAAACGCGAGCGGCCGGATGCGGAGTTCTTCTTCATCTCGGGTGCAGACGCCGTGGCGCAGATTCTCAGCTGGAGGGACCATGATGAGTTGTGGGATCTGGCCCACTTCGTCGCCGTCTCCCGACCAGGGCACGTCCTGAGCACCGACGGACTTCCCACCGAGGACATCAGTCAGCTCGAGGTCCCCGCCCTGGCCATCTCGTCCACGGACTGCCGGGCGCGGGTGCGCGATGGCGATCCGGTCTGGTATCTCGTTCCCGACGGGGTCGTCCAGTACATCGCGAAGCATCATCTGTATCGGAGCAAGGCATGAGCACATCGGATCAGCGCGGGGGTGCCCCCCTCACCCGCAAGCAGATGCGGGAAGCACGGCTCACCGGCGCGACGACGGTCATCACCCCTGAGGAAGCGGACGCCGCGAAGAACGCACAGGCGGCCGCGTCGGCCCCGGCGACGCCGCAGCCGGACGCGACGGACGCCGCCGGCGTCGAAGAGGCCGCTCCCGTCCAGGAGGAGCTGAAGCCGGAGCCCGCGGTGGAGCACGACCAGGCCGAGGCCTCGGGCGCGGCGCCGTTGACGCGGCGTCAGATCCGGGAGCAGGAGCGCGTCCGCACCGCTTCGGTCCCCCTGGTCGAGGAGGAGCCGGCTCCGCCCGCGCCGGAGCAGAAGAGCGACCAGAAGCCCGAGCCGACCGCACCGGAGCCGCACCGCAGCACTCGGGCGGAGGCGCGCGGCGGGGCGGAGAAGTCGCGCGCGACGGACGAGCCGATCGTGTCCGAGGTTCCCCGAGCGACCCCGACGCCGCCTGCCCCGATCGAGAACCCGACTCCCGAGCGTGACTCCGCCCCTGCCGGGTCGAAGGAGTCCGCACCCGCCTCGGATGCGCCGCAGACGGGCGCCGACACCGACGAGGGCCCGCACCGTCCGATCGTCCGACGGGGGTTCGGCGAGGCCGTGCTGTCCACCGACGATGCCGGGTCCGGTCCCCAGCGCTCCTTCGACGAGCTCCTCTCCTCGGACGGCGGCTCCCAGCACTCGGCGCCGAACGCGCTGATCTTCCAGCAGGCGCCCGGCGTCGGCTCCCTCTCCGGTCCCGTCGCGGCGACGGGGGAGATCCTCGTCACGGGCAGCTATGAGCTGCCCGAGGGCCTGGGCTCGCAGGGGCACGCGCGCGGCACCGCCGACGGGAAGGAGGTGGACGCCGTCCTCGTGGACGGGGAGCTGCCGCCCGCGTCGTCGCCGACGCCCATCGCGGCGAGCTCCGCGATCAGCACGATCAAGCCCGCCGGCGAGGTGATCCGCCCGCCGGAGCCGGAGAAGAGCAACAAGCTGATGATCGCGTTGACCATCACCGCGGGCGCTCTCGCCGTGGCGCTCGTGGGAGCGCTCATCGTCGCGATCACCACGGGGGTCTTCTCGTGATGCAGTCGGCGGCGTCCGCGACCGAGATGCTGCAGATCGCCGCCGAGGCCGCGCTCTCCAAGGGCGGGGAGGACCTGCTCGCCCTCAACGTGTCGGAGCCGCTGCCGCTCGTCGACATCTTCCTGCTCGTGACCGGGAACAGCGAGCGCAACGTCGCCGCGATCGCGGACGAGGTCGAGGACCGGCTCATCGAGGCGGGACACAAGCGTGTGCGCCGCGAGGGTCGCGACGAAGCGCGGTGGGTCCTGCTGGACTTCGGTGACCTCATCGTGCACGTGTTCCACGAGCAGGAGCGCACCTACTACGGTCTGGAGCGGCTGTGGAAGGACTGCCCGGTCGTCCCGATCGAAGCCGCCCAGCCCGGCCGGGCCGTCGGGGAGTAGTCGGTCGATCCGACGCGGCGTGCGACGATGGACGTATGCCGTTGACCCTCCTCACCGGTGCCGGTTCCGGCATCGGCGAAGCCCTCACCCGACGACTCCATGAGCGCGGCGACGACCTCGTCCTCCTGGCGCGGGACGCCGGCCGTGCGCGCACCCTGGCGGAGCGCTTCCCCGGGGTGCGCACGCTGGTGGCGGACCTGGCGAACCCGGGGCGGATCTCCTGGGCTCTGTCCCAGCAGAGCCTGCCCGAGCGGATCGATGCGCTCGTTCACGTCGCGGGCGTCGTCGATCTCGGGCCCGTGGGGGAGACGCCCGCGTCGTCCTGGGAGCAGCAGCTCGCTGTGAACCTGGTCGGACCGGCCGAGCTGACCCGTCTGCTGCTTCCGCTCATCCGCGTGGCGAAGGGTCAGGTGCTCTTCGTGAACTCGGGCGCGGGTCTGCGCGCACACGCGGGATGGGGTGCGTACGCGGCGTCCAAGCACGGCCTGCGTGCCCTCGCCGATGCGCTCCGGTCGGAAGAGGAGGCGCACGGCGTGCGCGTGACCTCGGTGTACCCCGGACGGACGGCGACCCCGATGCAGGAGCGGGTGCATCAGCAGGAGGGACAGCCGTACGACCCGACGCGGTTCATCGACCCGGAGTCCGTCGCGACGAGCATCCTCACGGCTCTCGATCTTCCCCGGGACGCACAGCTGACCGACCTGACCATCCGGCCCGGTGCGTAAGAGGCGACACTCCCGGAGGAGCGGAACGGCGTCCGGATTCGCGCGAGGTCCGGCGCGTGTAGTAAGCTCAAGGAGTTGTCGCGGGAGGCCGCGAACAGCATCTGGGCCTGTGGCGCAGCTGGTAGCGCACCTGCATGGCATGCAGGGGGTCAGGGGTTCGAGTCCCCTCAGGTCCACCAAATTTTCACCGTTTATCAGGTGTTTTCTTCAACGCCAAGAGGTAGCCTACACCGCTGATGCGCCCACTTTTCGAGTGCCAGGGGCTGCTTTGCTTTCTGGTCTCCGCGCCGCGCGCATCTCAGATGCGGGTTTTCAGCGATCGGGCACCAACGGCTGGTGTGAAGAACGAATTCGGGGTCGGCTCCTGGGGCGGTGCCGTCGAGTATTCAGCGGCCGTTGCGTGGCGACAGCCCCAGCTCCCCCTGCATGACGCTATGATGATAAATAATCATCATTCGGAGGTTTAGCGTCATGTTCGTTCTGCCCGAGCTCGATGAGCAGGAGCGGGACGTTCGTGCTGCCATCCAGCAGTACAACGACGCTCTCGCGCTGCAGGTGCGCCAGAACAACAGGTGGACGGCGCCGCTTCGACGGATGACCTTCGCCCGGAACGTGCAGGGCTCCAACTCCATCGAGGGCATCAACGCCAGCGTCGACGACGTCGCTGCCATCGCGCAGGGGGAGAAGCCCGCCACCGTTGATGAGGACACCGAGCGCGCCCTCGCCGGCTACCAATTGGCGATGACCTACGTTCTCCAGCTCGCCCAGGAGCCGGTCGTCATCGACTCGACGCTGATCCGGAGTCTGCACTACATGGTGGCCTCGCACGACCTCACCAAGCGCCCCGGTCGCTATCGCCGAAGCCCTGTGTACGTCCAGCAGGAATCGACCGGAGACATCGTCCACGAGGGCGCGGACGCCGACGACCTGCCTGCGCTGATGACCGAACTATGCGCCACCGTGCTCCCCCGTAGCGGAGATCGTCTGTTGAACGCGGCGATGGCACACCTGAACTTCGTCCTCATCCACCCGTTCAAGGACGGCAACGGACGCATGGCCCGGGTGCTGCAGTCCCTCGTGCTCGCCGCCGACGGTGACATCTCACCGGTGTTCTACTCCATCGAGGAGTACCTCGGGCGTCACACGCAGGCATACTACGACGTGCTCGCGAAGGTCGGCCAGGGTCACTGGTCGCCGGAAGACGCGACCCCGGAGCAGGTCCGACCGTGGGTGCGGTTCATCCTCACAGCCCATTACAACCAGGCGGCCGAGCGCGCGTCGCGCATCGTCGCAGCAGGGACGGCGGCGTCCGTGCTGAACGACATGGTCGAAGCCGCCGGCATCGACGACCGGGCGCTGGACGCACTCTTCGACGCCATCTTCGGAGCGACCGTGACACGCGGTCGGTACATCGCCTCACTCGCCGATGCCGGCATCGAGGTCAGCCCACAGACCGCGACACGTGACCTGACCGAGCTCGCGAAAGCGAGTCTGCTCATCGCGTCGGGGGAGAAGCGCGGACGTGCGTACAAGGCGGGGCAGCCGCTGCTCGATCTCAAAGAAGAAGTGGGTCTGGGGAGAGTGTGGCGGCACGTTGACCCGTTCGAGGAGGTCCGCTGATGTCGGTCGTCGCTGGCGCACAGCGGTGGATCCTCCTGCCTGATCTGCCCGATCACCTCCCACTCACAGGCCGCCCATGACGAACCCGCCCGCTCGCGTCGGTGATCGCGGCTCCCGCATTCGGCTCGGCAGTGGCTGGATTCCGGGGCTTTGAGCAGTGGACGGATGTCATCCGTCGGACCGTCGGCAAGTGCTGAGGCGGTCGACGCTCAGGTGCGGCAAGCGATCTGGGGGCATCTGGAGCGTCAGATTCCGGGCGCGTCGATGTCGTGGCGCGATGGGAAGTGCACGCGACCGGCCCGAGGATGCCCGACGCCCAGCCACACGTGCCGCTGTCCGATCACGCGATCATCCTGGCACGAACGCGCGCCGGGCGAGCCGCCCAAGTGCTGCTGAGGCGGGGCGGTGCGGCCGGCGGCAGCGGCAGGATACGGTGAAACCCCTACCCGAGAGAGCCCGGTCCGAAGCGCCCGGATATGTTGGGCCGTGCGGGGCTGGTGGCGCACTCGTCGGGAGTGCTCGTGAGGGTGTACACGACCAGCCCCGCGCCAGGATGCGTGCCGCATCATGGTCACGGCCGGTTCATGGTCCCCTCCACCGGCCGTGACCGCCTCTCCGTCGGCCCGGCTTGCCCCGCGAAGCGGGACGCTCCCGCGGCGTGGCCGGTGAGTCCTCGGCCGCGGCCTCGGCTTCCGGCTCCTGGACGGTTACGGCGACAGCGCCATGCTGCGCCTCGACGGCGGCCCCGACCTCATGCTGTGGGAGGCGATGGACCACCGGCCCGCGCAGATCCTGGTGAACGGGGAGCCGAGGCCCGTCTTCTTCCTCCGATCGGAGCGGATCGACGAGTTCGCCGACCGGTGCGCTCGCGAGGGGGTCGGGATCGTGAGCCTCGACGACGGGGGCTTCGCCACCTTCCTGAAGCTCCGCGATCCGAGCGAGAACCTGATCGGCGTCCTTCAACTCGCGAGCTCGGGTCTCTGACGGGGAGGAACGGGCACTCGATCAGGCGTCTCTGTAGCCCAGGCCGCGCGCACGAAGCTCCTCGCCGAGGAGGCGGATCGCCTTCGGGCCGACGCCGTGGATGGCGAGGAGCTCCTTTTCGGTGTGCGTCGCGAGCTGCGCGTACGTGGTGATCCCCGCGTGCGCCAACGAGCGCGGCGCCACCCGGCCCACGGAGGGAGGGAACTCTGTCGCGTTCTCGGCCGTTTCGTCGTCCATCCGGGTCATGTCCCTATCCTCTCTCGGGGTCCATGACGCGAGAAGGGGCCCGATCGGTGAGTTCCGTGCTCACAGCGGGTCCGCATGGCGACGAGAGGCCGGCTCGTCAAGGCCCTTCTCGCGAGCACGGACGACGGTCAAGCTCGGGGTCCGGACGAGAGGAGCCCCGTGACCACGGCCACCACCCCGACACCGTCGATCCCTTTCCACGCTCGCGGAACGCTGAGCCAGGCCGTGCTCGAGCGACTGACCGGGCGGTCGGCGGCCCCGCTGGGCGAGCTCAGCGGCGCGGCGGCGCACGAGAGCACGGATCCACTCCGCGATGACGACCTGCAGCTGTCGCTGTGGATGCTCTACGCCTCGGCGTACGGCTCGGTCGACGGGATCGACCCTGCACAGGAATGGGATCCGGAGCTCGTCGAGACCCGCCTCCGGTTGGAACAGGTCTTCGAGGCGGCGGTGCGGACCGCCGTTCCCGTGCCGACGCTGCCGCCGGCCACGCAGGACGCTGTGGCGCGGGCGCTGTTCACGCTCGTCGACGAGGACGACGGCCCGAGCCTGTCGCGGTTCCTCGCGAGAAGGGCCACGGCCGAGCAGGCGAGGGAGTTCCTGATCCAGCGATCGATCTACACGCGTCGGGAGGCCGATCCGCATTCCTGGGCCATCCCGCGACTGAGCGGGCGCGCGAAGGCGGCGCTCGTCGAGATCCAGGCGGACGAGTACGGCGGAGGGCGTCCGGAGCGGGTCCACGCCGAGATCTTCGCCAAGACGCTCCGCGGAGTCGGTCTCGACGACGCGTATGCCGCGTACGTGGAGCACGTTCCGGCGATCACGCTCGCCTCGCACAACCTGATGTCGCTGTTCGGCCTCAACCGTCGTCTGATCGGCGCGATCGTCGGGCACCTCGCCGCGTTCGAGATGACCTCGTCGATCCCGAACCGGCTCTATGGCGACGGTTTCCGACGGCTCGGCTTCTCCGACGACGTCACGGACTACTTCGACGAGCACGTCGAAGCGGACGCGGTCCATGAGCAGATCGCCGCCCGCGACCTCGCCGGCGCGCTCGCCGAGGACCGCCCCGATCTGCTTCCGGACATCATGTTCGGCGCCGCCGCATGTCTGACGATCGACGGTCTGGTGGGTGCCGAGCTCCTGGAGAAGTGGGAGCGCGGGGAGTCGTCGCTGCGGAAGGCCGTGCCGGCATGAGCCGACACCGCGACCCGGTCACCATCACCCCCTACCCGGACGGGCCCCTCCTCGTTCGCGGCGACGCCGTGATCCTCTCGCCCGAGGGCGAGAGGATCGAGCGTCGGCGGCGGACCGTGGCGCTCTGCCGCTGCGGACTGTCCTCGATCAAGCCCTTCTGCGACGGCACGCACCGGGCCGCCGGATTCCGCACGGAGGAGCACGAGTCCCCGCCGGCGTGAGGAGCGCCCGCAGCCCTCATGCGTGCCGTCGGGTTTCGCGGCTCGGAACCCGTCAGCCTCGCTGCGCCGCGGAATTCTCGGGCTCGTCGGGCGCGACCGCGAGCTCGCGGAGCGCGTCGCGCACCGCGTCGCGTCCGCGCGTCAGCTCCGCGATCCGCTCGTCGAGGACGCGCAGCTGCTCGTCGAGCAGGGCGGCCCGCTGCGCGCTGCCCATGGTGTCCCAGTCCCGCATCCTGGTGCGCATCTGAGCGAGTGAGAACCCGGCGGCACGCCCCGCCGCGATGAGTTCGATGCGACGCACCGCCGCCGCGCCGTAGTCCCGGTATCCGTTCGGATGCCGAGCGATCTGACCCGGGCTGAACATGTCCTGCTGCTCGTAGTAGCGGATCGCTGAGGGCGCGAGACCGGTCCGCCGAGCGAGTTCGCTGATTCTCATGGGCTCCTTGACCTTCAACCTGCTTCAGTCTCTAGCGTTCCAGGAGTCCTCGCCACCGAACGTCGAAGAAGGATCTCCATGGCACATCCGCTCCTGCTCCTCGCGACCGGACTCTTCGTGATCCGGCTCGTCCTTTTCGCGACGCTGCATCTCCTGCCGGGCGGGGTCCATCCCCTGCGCGAGACGGTCAGCGACTATGCCGCGTCCCCCTCCGCCCGCACACGGACGATCGCGGCGGCCGCGTCCTGGACAGCGGCGACCGCCTGGGCGGCCCTGGGCGCCGGGGTGCTCAGCGACGCCGCGCTGGGGGCGAATCGCCTCGGCGTGGGCGCCTGGCTGATCGTCCTCGGCCTCGTCGTCGCGGCGATGCCGTTCGTCCCCACCGACCGGTCCGGGCAGCCCGCGACGATCCGGGGCCGGATCCACCTGCTGTTGGCGATCGGCTGGTTCACCCTCGCCTACTCGACCATCGGACCGCTCGGGCGTCTGCTCTCGGGGACACCCGCGTTCGTCGTCGGTGTGCTGGACCCGGTTGCGGCGGTGTCCCTCGCCGCTCTCGTGATATCGATGGTGTTCCCGGCCCTTCGAGCCCGGACGTTCGGCGCGAGCGAACGGGTGTTCATCCTCGTCGTGACGCTCGCTCCGCTCATCGCCGCCGCCGCTCTCACCGCCCGCTGACGCTGCGGGCTATTGATCGCGACGCGTGTAGGTGCCGTGCGATCCGTGCGCGGAGTGGGGTTCGACGTCATCGCCGGCACGGTGCTGGGCGTCCGTGTAGGCACCCTCGTGATCGGGGTCCGGTTCGGTCTGCTCGGTGCGTGTGTACGCGCCGTCCACGGAGCGGACGTGCTCCCGCTCGTCCTGGGTCTCGGTCTCCGCATCCGTGTACTCCCCTTCCTGGTCGTCGCGGCCCGGAGTGTCGTGGTTCGTGCCCGTCCTGCTGTCGTCGCTCATCGTGGGCTCCTCCTATCGGATGAGCCGTTCACGCTACGACCGTGGTCGGGGGAGGGAAACGGGGTTGACGATCCGCTGTGCCGCGGACACGGGGCACGCCGCCCGATCCGACACGCGTCACGGCAGGAGCGCGAACCCGGACTCGTAGCGCGTCTTCCCCAGGGCGGCCAGGATGATCTGGAGGAAGCCCATGGCCTCCAGCTCCCGTGCGCGGGTGAGCGGGCCGACGTCGACGGCCCGCATCCCCGCCGCCTCGACGAGCGCGGCGACCGACATCTTGGCGTCCGCATAGTCCCCGGCGTACAGCACCGTCGTCGGCGTCGTGCCGTTCGTGCCGCTGGTGAGCGTGTCTCCGAGGTTCACGTTGAAGGCCTTCACCACGGCGGTGCCTTCGGGCAGCAGAGCGGCGAGCTCCGCGGCCGTGGAGGAATCGGCGGGGGAGGTCAGCTGGTCGTACGTGGTGAAGTCGATCGGATTGCTGATGTCGATCACGATCTTGCCGGCGAGACGGTCCCGATAGTGGTCGAGGACGCTCGCATATGCGCCGTAGGGCACGGCCAGGACGACGAGGTCGCCGGTCAGGTCGTCGCCGAGGACTCCGTACTCGAGGCCGGGGCGAGCGGCGGACATGCTCGTCGCGCGGCGCTTGATGATCTGGATGCGGGCGCCGGCCCGCGCAGCGACCTCCGCGATGGCGCCGCTCATCTTGCCGCTTCCGATGATGCTGATCGATGTCATGCGTACTGGACCTTCCTGAATCGGGCGAGCGCGCGCTCGGCGACCTTCTGCGCGTCGTAGTCGAACACCACGCCGCGGCGGAAGTCCCGGCCGACGCGGATGTCCGCGTCGCGCTTGGACAGATCCGCGAACTCGTTCTGCGCGTCGAACATCGCACCCGCTCGCCGGGACCCGTTCTGCAGGATCGCGGTGCGCTGCATGCGGACGGCGGTGTAGCGACGGAAGGCCTCGGGGATGTCGGAGACGTCGTCCGCTGCCGCGAGGAACGTGGCCAGGGCCATGCTGTCCTCGATCGCCTGGTTCACCCCCTGGCCCTGGTGGGGCAGCATCGTGTGCGCCGCGTCGCCGAGCAGCGTGATCGGGCCCCGCGACCAGTCGGTCAGCGGCTCGTGGTCGAAGAGTCCCCACCAGAACGTCTTCTCGATGAGCCCGATGAAGTGATGGAGCCGGGGATCCCAGCCGTCCCCTGCGAACTCGGCGGCGAGCTCCGCGACGTCGGCCGGACCGGACCAGGGCCCATGCAAGGGGCGGTCGCTCGGAACTCCGGCGACGAAGTTGAACAGCCTGCGTTGCTGCAGCGGATAGCACATGAAGTGCCTGCTGTCGCCCATCCAGACCTGGCTGATCATGGGCCAGTCGTCCGGCAGGCGCGCGGCGTCGACGACGCCGCGATAGACGATGTACCCCGAGTAGACGGGCTCGGGGTGCTGACCGACGGCCTGCCGCACCACGGAGTGGATTCCGTCCGCGCCGATCACGGCGTCGAAGACCTCCTCGGCGCCGTTGTCGAACCGCGTCCGGACGCCCGTGTCCTCGGCCTCGACGGACACGAGGCGGTGACCGAGGCGGACGGTATCGGGGTCCACCTCCGCTGCGAGGGCGGCGATGAGATCCGGGCGGTACATCCCGATGTTCCGGTACTGCCGGGAGGTGTCCTCCCAGGCCGCATCGGTGACGACCTCGCCGAGGGCGTTCAGGTAGACGCCGTGTCCGTCGGGGACGGCTCCGGCCCGCCGGATGCCGTCGAGCACGCCGAGTCGGTCGAGGACCCGCGCGGCATTGGGCGCGACGGTGACCCCGGCCCCGACCTCACCGAGCTGCGCGGCCTGTTCGAACACGGTCGCGCGGAGTCCCGCGATCCGGCGGAGAGCGATGGCGGCCGTGAGCCCGCCCATCCCTCCGCCGATGATCGCAATCCTGGTGTCCTGATCTCGCATGGGTTCTCCTTGACGGCGTCGCAGCGGACTGCGCGGTGGTTATCGGGTGGGCGCGAGGCTTTCCGTCGCGTTCCTCGGCGTGAAGACGGTGGCCCCCTGCGCCTGCTCGGTCTCGTGGTCCGGCCCCAGGGGGATCCCGCTGCGGTCCCGGAGGCACAGCGTCGCGCCGGCGCCGAGGAGCGTGGCGAAGAGCAGGTACGCCGAGACGGAGGCCGTGGTGCCCGTGGCGCCCAGCAGCATCTGCGCGATCATCGGCGCGAACGCCCCGCCGAGCACCGCGCCGATCGCATAGGTGATGGAGACGCCGGAGAAGCGGACGGACGCGGGGAAGATCTCCGCGTACCACGCGGCGAGCGGGCCATAGGTGAGGCCGAGTCCGCTCGAGATGAGCAGGACCGCGACGTAGAGGCCGGGAAGGCCTCCGGCGTCGACGAGCCAGAAGACGGGGAACACGACGACGGCCTGGATGCCGAAGCCGATGAGGAAGGTCACCCTCCGTCCGATCCGGTCCGCGAGACGACCCGCGAGGAGCGTCGAGAAGAACCAGACGACGGCCGCGAACACGGCGGCGAGGAGAACCGCCGTGGTGTCGAGGCTCTGGACGCTGATCGCATAGTTGTTGAGGAAGCCGCCGGTCGTCATGTACCCGAGGGTGCCGTTGCCCACGAACACCAGGGCAGCGAGGAAGACGAGATGCCCGTGGCGCCGGAAGAGGGTCACGATCGGGAGGGACTCCTGCTTCCCGCGTCGGGCGATCTCGGCGAAGACCGGGCTCTCGGCCACCGAGCGCCGGATCACGAAGCCGACGACGATGAGCACGACGCTCACCAGGAACGGCACGCGCCAGCCCCACTGCAGGTAGGCCTCACCAGGAGAGATGAGCCCGGTCATGAGCGCGGTCATGCCGGAGGCCAGCAGGAACCCGAGCGGCACGCCGAGCTGGGGCCAGGATCCCGCGCGACCGCGACGGTGGGCGGGGGCGTGCTCGACCGCCATCAGGACGGCACCGCCCCACTCGCCGCCGGCCGAGAGGCCCTGCAGGATCCGCAGCAGGAGCAGCAGCACCGGTGCCGCGATGCCGATCTGCGCGTAGGTCGGGAGCACGCCGATGAGCGTCGTGGCCGCGCCCATGAGGACCAGGGTGGCGACCAGCATGGCGCGGCGGCCGATGATGTCGCCGAAGTGCCCGGCAAGGAAGGCGCCGAGCGGACGGAAGAGGAAGGAGATGCCGACCGTGGCGAAGGAGAGCAGGAGCGCGATCTCCTTCCCGGCCGGCTGGAAGAACAACTGGGCGAAGACGAGCCCGGCGCTCGTGGCGTAGATGAAGAAGTCGTACCACTCGATCGTGGTGCCGATGATCGTCGCGAACGCGATCCGGCGCTGGGACGCCGGATCGCCGGTGGCGGGGGAGGAGGTCATTGTTGTCCCTAACGTCATTGTTCTCCCTCCGGAGGGAGGGATCGGGAAGCGGGTCCTCCTATCGTGGAGCCCTTGTCACTGCATGTAAATCGCACTAATCCGCGGATATAATTCGGTCATACCGAAGAAGCTGACCGGAAGAGGCATGACATGGATGTGAGCCTGCGGCAGCTGGAGCTGTTCGCCGCGTTGCCGGACTTCTCCACCTTGAGTGCCGCCGCAGCGCATCTCCACATCTCCGAGTCCGCGTTGTCGCAGGCGATCACGGCCCTGGAGAAGGCGGTCGGGGAGCAGCTGTGCGTCCGGCGCAAGGCGCGCGGTCTCACCCTGACACCGACCGGCCAGCGTTTCGCCGAGAACGCCCGGAGGATCGTCACGGACACCCGGGAGCTCGTGCGCGGCGCGGGGCGGGACGGGGAGCTCCGGGGGCCGGTGAAGCTCGGCTGCTACTCGAGCTTCGCCACGAACGTCGTCCCTGAGCTTCTGGAGGGGTTTCCCAAACGGCATCCCGGTGTGCAGCTCGAGATCATGGTGGGCACCAACGAGGAGCTGCTCTCCGGTCTGGAGGCCGGGCGCCTGGATGTGGCTCTCGTCTTCGACGTGTCCCTCCCCGTGGGGTATCGCCGCCGCAGGATCTACGCCACGCGGCTCGAGGTCCATCTGCATCCCGATCACCCCTTGGCATCCGCGCTGGCGGTGGATCTGGCGCAGCTCGCCGACGAGCCGTTCATCCTCTACGACGCGACCCCCGGCACGCGCAACGTGACCGACGCCTTCTCCGCCCGGGGGCTGGAACCCCGGATCGAGGCTCGGGTTCCCCAGATCTCGCTCGTCGAGGCGCTCGTGGGACGCGGGGTCGGTTACGGCCTGCTCATGTCGCGACCGAACACCCTGCCCATGAGCACTGAGGGGCGTCCCGTCGTGATCCGCCCGCTGGACCCGCCGGTCACCGTCTCGCATGTGGTGGGCATCTGGCCCGCCGACATGTCGCTCACCCCGCGGGCCTCGGCCCTCCTCGACTTCGCGGTGGAGAAGCTCGGCACCTCATGAGATGAAGCAACGAACCGTGCGCCGCGCTGCGCCGATGACGCGAGCTCGGCGACCCGGCTCAGTCCGCGGCGACCCGTACCCGGCGGCCGCCGGTCAGCGCCGACAGGGAGTCGATCGTGAGCGGCATCACCGTGTGGGGCGTCCCCGCCGCCGCCCAGATCGTGTCGTAGTCGGCGAGGGCCTCATCGATGACCGTGGGCACCGGGGCGGGGTGCCCGACCGGCGCGACGCCGCCGATCGCCTGCCCGGTGACGGTCCTGACCTGCTTCGCCGTGGCCATCTCGATGCGCGCGGCCCCGAGCTGGCCCGCGAGGACCGCCGGATCCACGCGATGACGCCCGCTCGTCATGACGAGCACGGGCTCGTCGTCGGCGAGGAACAACAGGCTGTTGGCGATGGCGCCCACCTCGCATCCGAGCGCCGCCGCCGCCTCCGTCGCCGTGCGGGCGGAGTCGGGAAGCTCGCGGACGCGCGCGGTGATCCCGGCGTCGGTCACGTGCTGCTGGACGATGCGGCTGCGCTCGGGCAGCGTCTGGTCGACGGTCATTCGTGGTGCTCCTCTGTCCGTCGGGGCGGTGTCGCCCTGGCGGGTGCGGCGGCGGGTGGATAGTGCATGAGCAGGACGACGCGGGCAGAGGCGTCCAGGGCTTGAAAGCGATGCGGGACGTCGCCGCGGTAACGCAGGCTCTCCCCGGCGCCGAGCTCGCGTTCGTGCCCGATCGGACCGATGCGGACGCGTCCGCCGAGGACGGTGACGGTCTCCTCGACGCCGTCTGCGTGAGCGCGGCTCTCCTGCCGATCCATCGTCAGGCTCGCCCGATACGCCTCGACCAGCCCTTGGCCGTCGTCCCAGCGGTCGAGGAGGACCGCGCTCACCGATGCGCCGGCGACCTGCACGGCATCGGCGCCCGCGCGCTCGGGCAGCAGGGCGCTGAGCGGCGCGTCCAGGGCGGTGGTCAGCGCGAAGAGGGTGTCGAGGCGGGCGCCGCGGAGACCGTTCTCCAGTTCCGAGATCGTGCCCTTGCCGACGCCGCTTTGGCGTGCCAGCTCGGACAGCGACACGCCCCGGTCCGCGCGCAGCGTTCGCAGCATCGTCCCGAGCGCGTCCGGCACGTCTCGCCTCCGTTCTGTTAACAGAACCCTATGTCGCTCACGGCTTCACGGCAAGGATCGGGCTCGGGAGGAACGGCTGAGCGGGCGTCACCGCACGCTCGTCGGTCCTGGGAGGGGGTCGGCGGATCCGGCGGAGGGCTGCGCCGCATATCGCGAACGACCGGGGAGGTCGACCCCCGGGCGGATCCTCGGCGCGCTCGATATCGTGGCTGGCGCACCGTGAGGAAGGGACCAGATGGCGATCCAGATCAGACGCATCACGCCGGAAGACGCAGGGGAGGTGCTCACCCTCCAGCGCGCGGCGTTCGTCTCCGAGGCGCTCGTGTATCGGGATCCGGATCAGCCGGCGCTGACCCAGACCCTGGAGCAGGTCGAGGCGGAGCTGCGGGATGCGCAGGGATTCGTCGCCGTACACGCGAACCGGATCGTCGGCGCCATCCGCGCACGTGAGCGGGACGGGGTGCTGCAGATCGGTCGGATCGCCGTCGCACCCGACGTCCAGGGGGAGGGCATCGGCCGGCGGCTTCTCGAGGCGATCGAAGCGGACACCGACTGCGCCGAGGCCGAGCTCTTCACCGGCAGTCTCAGCGAGGCCAACATCGCGCTGTACACCAACTGCGGCTATCGGGAGGCCGAGCGGATCGACCAGGGGGACGGCACGGCCCAGGTCTTCCTCCGCAAGCGTCTGCGGTAGCGGCGGCGTCGGGTGTCGCGGTACCCGTCCGGCGGGGGACCTGCTCGCGCGACATCGCGCCGCCCGTCAGCCGGACCGCGGGCCGGCCATCGGGGGAGCCGTCCCGCGAGGACGAGAAGACGCGCGGTGCCGGCCGGGAGTCGGGCTCTCCCGGCCGGACCGCGCGTCCGTCCCCTGTGCGGCCCCCGGAGGCGACCGCACCGTTCGTCAGGCGATGCTCTGCAGCACCTCCCGGGTCTGGGCGGCGACCTCCCCGGGCAGCTCGATGCCGGGGAAGTGGGTCTCACCGTCGAGCCGTGCATAGCTGAACCACGGGTTGGCCGCCGCGTACTCCGCGTGCAGGCGGTCGTACGCCTCGTCCTTCGGGTGGCTGAAGACGTGACGGATCGGTCGTGGCGCGGACAGCTGGGACATGCGCCCCATCGGCGAGCCCCACTGCGCGTACGCGGCCTGCACCTCACGGCCCGAGCGCGCCCACATGTCGTACCCGAACCCGCCCGCGTCGAAACGCACATGGTCCAGGACCGCCTGGTTCGTGCTGCCGTCGAGCCATGACTGGAGCAGGCCGTCCCTGGCCGCCTTCCAGCTGGCGCGGTCCTGCAGGGCGGCGACCCCCGCGGCGAACTCGGCCGGCGGAGGGGTCATGATCAGGTCCAGGAGGATGACGGCGGGCACCCGGTCGGGGCCGAGCCGCTCCGCCATCTCCAGTCCCACCCATCCACCGTGCGCGTGGGAGAGGGGGACGAAGCTCTCCACGTCCAGGGCATCGAGGAGCCCGATCGTGTCGGCGGTCTGCTCCGCGACGCCGAAGTCGCCCCGTGGGGTGCGGTCGGGGCCGTGGCCGCGCCAGCACACGCGGATCACGCGGAAGTCGTCCCGAAGCAGAGGGAGCAGGCCGGTCCACGCACGGTGGTCGTGCGCCCAGCCGTTCAGCAGCACGATCGCCGGGGCATGCGGGGCGTAGCCCTGGTCGTCGAACGCGATGTCCACGTCTCCTACGCGCATCGTCGTGATCATGGGGTGTCTCCTGTCGTTTCTCTGAGGACGGGTGCGGACCGGGCGCCGATCGCCGGCCGCTCCCTGGTCGCCGCCAGGGCGGACCTCTGGATGCCGGGGAGCACCCCGGCCGCGCGCAGCAGCGCCGACCTCGGCGCGTTCGGCAGCCGGTCGAGGCCGCGCATGCGGAACGACGTCAGCTGGGTGCGTTCCACCGCAGGCCGCTGCCGCCGCTCCCAGACCCGGAGGGCGTTCGGCATGTCCGGTGCGTCGGTGACGGCGTGGGCCAGCGACAGGGCGTTCATCATCGCCGTCCCGCCGCCCTGGCCGAGGTACGGCGGCTGGGCGTGGGCGGCGTCGCCGAGGACGGCGACACGACCCCGAGACCACGCGGTGAGCCGGACCAGCTCGAATCGGGACCAGGGCACGACCGCCACGGGCTCGGCACGCAGCAGGGAGTCGAGCGCCGGGAAGTCCCGCTCCCAGCCGTGCGCCGGACCCGACCCCGCGCCGGCGTCGTCCCCGGCCTCGCTGACGAGCGCCACGTACGTGAGCTCAGGCGTGCACGGCGTCACCAGGACGCGCCGGCGCGGGCCGAAGTACTCGGCGTGCACGTCGAGGTCGTCGCCGGGGGTCGTGCGGATCATCATGCGCGCTGCTCCCTGGCGCATCTGCACCCGCTCCTGGAGGAGGCCGAGACGATCGCGCAGACGAGACCCGACTCCGTCGGCGCAGACGATCAGGTCCGCACGCCGCTCTTCGTCGGCCAGGGTGAGCGTTCCCGCGGGATCGACGTCCAGGCAGGTCGAGGTCGTGCGCAGGTCGACCGCGGACGCCTCGGCCGCCGATCGGAGCGCGTCGATCAGCGTCTCCCGCAGCACCGTGAAGCAGCGGGTCCGTCCCTCGGCGTTGATCGGGATGCGGTACAGCGTGCGCCCGAGACGCGAGCGTGCTTCGACCGCCGGCGCGATCCGGGCTCCCCGGGTGGCGTCGTCGAACGCGCCCAGGCTCTCGAGAGCGGCCAGCCCGTTGTCCCAGAGATAGATCCCGGCGCCGACGGCGCGGATCCGGTCCTGTCGCTCATGCAGCGTGACGCGCCACCCGCGCTGCGCGAGCGCGATCGCCGTGCTGAGGCCTGCGATCCCGCCGCCGACCACCTCGGCCGTCCCTGCTCCGGACACGTCCACGCCTCCGATCAGAGCGCCTGCGGCGGGCGGCCGACGGCGTGCGCGTCCCAGCCCGGATCGCCGTCGCGGACGAAGCCGGCCCATCGCGTCTGCACGGACGCCCGCGCCTCGGCGGTCCGCTGCGGCAGGATCCCCGCGAGCATCGGCGCGTCCTGCCAGTCCTCGGGGGCGCCGAAGAGCAGCGGGAGCTCGAAGCAGTGACAGGCGCCGAGAGGGTTGGCGTCACCGTGCCTCTCGAACCGGTACAGGTGGGCGCGTCCGCCGTTCTCGGACCAGCGATCGGCCAGCTCCGTCGCCCCCTGTGCGAAGACCGTCTGCGTCATCATCTGTCGCAGGCGGTTCGCGGCGTCCGCCTCCTCGGTCCCGGGGTCGTGCGGATTCGCGACGAACGCCGCGGCCTCGTCGGCCGTGGTGCCGATCAGCAGCTCGACGTCGGGGATCCGTGCGTCGACGGCCTGTTGCCAGACCTCCGGTTCCGGCAGGGGGTCGACGCCCCAGACCGGTTGGAAGGGCGGCGCGGCGCGCAGCAGGCCCGCACCGGCGAGGGCCCCGGCCGCGCGCTCCTGCGTCGCCAGCACGTCCTCAACCGAGCACGTCGTCAGATCCGTCCCGGCGTTCGCGGCGACGGTCGCGGCGACGCGCGCGGCATCCGCGGCGGAATGGAAGCCGAGTCCGATCGGCGCGCTCTGCACGACGGCGCGACGGAACAGCCCCCGCGTCCCATCGATGCCCAGCATCGCCACGATCGCCTGCGCGCCCGCGGACTGGCCCGCCACCGTGACGCGGCGGGGGTCACCGCCGTACGAGGCGATGTGTCGCTGCACCCACCCCAGCGCCGCGATCTGGTCCGCCAGGCCGCGGTTCCCGGCGCTGATCCCGGGGACCGGGGCGTAGCCGAGCAGTCCGAGGCGATGGCTCACCGCCACCACGACCATCGGGCCGCGCGCCGCGAGCGCGGTCGCGTCGTAGAGGTTCCAGCCCCCGGACCCGGTGAGGTAGGCCCCGCCGTGAAGCCACACGAGGACGGGGAAGGGGGTCGGATCGACGGAGACGGGCGCGAAGATCGCGAGCTCGAGGCAGTCCTCCTGCTGCTCCAGCGGCGCCGCGGTACCCATCACCAGGGCCAGACGACTGGGCTGCTGCGGTGCTTCGACGGAGATCCCGCCGGGGACGGGCGGCCCGGCGGGCACCGGCGCGGGGCGGCCGAACCGCTCCGCCTGGGCGTAGGGGATGCCGCGGTGCACGCGGACGGGAAGCATCATCGCCCTCCTCTCAACGCAAGTCCACTTGCGTTATGGCGAGACTAGAGGTTCCGACTGGGTAACGCAAGACAGCTTGCGATAAGATCCGGGCATGACCTCATCCCTCCCGACCAAGCAGAAGCGCGGCGAGGCGCTGCGTCGTGCGGTGATCGACGCGACGATGGAGCGCATCGAGCGCGAGGGGATCGACCAGGTGCGGATCTCCGACGTCGCGCAGGCGGCGGGCGTCCACGAGACGTCGATCTACCGGCGCTGGAGAACGCTGCCGCAGCTGCTGCTGGACGCGCTGCTCTCGCAGGTCGACGAGCGGATCTCGATCCCGGACACCGGCGACGTGGAACGGGACCTCACGACCTTCGTGGAATCGCTCGTCGCGTTCTGTCGCTCGCCGATCGGCGCGGGGCTCGTTCGGAGCAGCTCGCTCGCGGACGATCCCGATGTCGCCACGGCGCGGGCAGGGTTCTGGGAGGTGCGGATGGCCGCCTCGGAGGAGATCGTGCGCCGTGGCATCGCGGCCGGCCGACTGCGGCCCGACACCGACCCGCGGCTGGTGATCGCGATGCTCGGGGGAGTCGTGCATCTGTACGTGACGCAGTTCGAGGGGGAGATGCCCGACACGCTGGCCGAGCGGGCCGTGTCCGTCGTCCTCCGGGGCGTCGCGCGATGATCCCGGAGACGGAGTCGGGACGCGTCCGACGTCGGGATCCTGCGGTCAGAGCCTGATGTCGCGGACGTCCGAGAGCGGGCGCCAGGACAGCGGGCGGGTCGTCGTCCGAGTGAGGACGTCCGCGTCGGTCAGCGGTCCGGCGTCGAGACCGGCGAGGGCGGCGATGTCCCCGACGGGCACCTGGAAGGTGCGAAAGGCGCCCAGGGCGGGCGGTGCGATCCTCGCATCCGTGGTGTCGACGAGGTCGGACTGATCGAGGACGAAGCCCGCGGACGCGAGTCCTGTCGGTCCGCTCCACGCGGCGATCTTCCAGAACCGCAGCGGGACGCGGATGCCCCGGTACGGCGGGTCGTCGTCGGCGAGGACCGGCGCGGTGAAGACGGAGACCCGCTGAGCGGTGGCCTCCGCGTACCGGAGCACGTGGTCCTCCAGGCCCAGCCAGAGCAGCGGTGACTGGTTGAAGCCGGCGGCCTGGGGCGCGGCGTTCGGGTAGGCGAAGGTCGCGCGCATCGCTGCCCGCGCCTGATCCGCATCGCCCCATCCCGGATCCCGACGACGCACGAGGTGGCCGCGATCGAGATCATTGCCGGAGTAGACCTCCGCCCCCGTCTGCTCGTGGGCGGGCAGGCGCGGATCGAGATGCCAGTCGCCGTCGCGCGGCAGGTCCTGGAGGCGGGGACCGTCGATGTTCACGCCGGTCACGGCGGCCAGGCGGCGCCCGGGAGCGAGCAGCACCGTGAAGCGGGGGTAGTCGAGGCGGCGCACCGGGACGGGCGGCGACGGCAGGGGGACGGCGGCGGTCAGGAACTCGGCATCGTAGCCCTCGGTCATCTCCCCATCGTGTCGGATCCGGCCTTGCGGGAAAGCAGTCCACGGCGGTGTCACCAGCGGTGACATACACTGGGTCCACGACCCGCACGGGAGGGGAAGCCGGATGACGATCGGCAGAGTGATGGGCACGCTGGGCGTCGCGACGGCGGCCGCGGCCGGGGGAGCGTGGCTGTGGCGCCACCAGGGGGAGATCGCCGCGCGTCGCCCGCTGAACTCGTGGACGTTCACGCACATGGATACACTGATGCCCCGCGAGCTCGTGCGCCGGAGCGACAGGGTGCGGCCGCTGCCGCGGGCCCGGGTCGGTCTTCCGACGCGGGCGCTGCGCTACCGGCACGAGGGCGCGACGTACTCCCTCGACGATCTGCACCGCCGCACGCACACCAGGGGATTCCTCGTCGTCCATCGCGGCGAGGTGCTGCACGAGGAGTACTGCGGGCCGTGGGCGGGTCCGAAGACCCGCTTCCAGCTGTTCTCGCTGACGAAGTCCGTGACGTCGATGCTCGTCGGGATCGCGCTCGAGCGCGGCGAGATCGGCGCCGTCACGGACCAGGTGGTGGATCATCTGCCCCAGCTGCGGGGATCCGGGTATGACGGGGTCACGCTCGCGCATCTCCTCGACATGACCAGCGGCGTCGGCGACCTGGAGGACTGGACGGTCCCCGACGCGCCCGTCCGCCGCTTCGAGGCCGCGGTGACGACGGGGGGATCGGTGCTCGACGTCATCCGCTCTACCCCGCGTCTTCGCGCTCCGGGCGCGTCGTTCATGTACTCGACGCTGGATTCGCACGTCATCGGCTGGATCCTCGAGGCGGCGACCGGGAAGACGCTCGCGCGCTATGCGGAGGAGCGGCTCTGGGGGCCAATCGGGGCGGAGGCCGATGCCTTCTACTTCCTCACCCGGGGTCGCCCGAGGACGGCGCTCGGCGGGGGCTCGCTGAACGCCACGGTCCGCGACGTGGCGCGGGTGGGCACGGTGATGGCCTCGGCGGGGCGCCTGGACGGTCAGCAGATCGTCCCCGCGGAGTGGGTCGCGCGCAGCCGGAGCTCGGAGCTGCCCGCGCTCCAGGTCGGCGCGATCGACGACGGCGGCGGATACCCGCACTACGGCTATGCCAACCAGTGGTGGACGCTCGGAGGCGAACGGCGGGCCTTCACCGGCCTGGGCGTGCACGGGCAGTACCTGTGGGTCGACCCGGACTCGGAGACCGTGATCGTCAAGACCAGCGCGTGGAACGACCCCGACGACGCCGCCAGGGACCGGGAGACCTGTGCGGCGCTGTCCGCGGTGGTCGCCGCCGTGGAGCGACGATGAGCGGGGCGTCGGGCCGGGCGCCGGGGCGTCGGGCGAGGGCGACCCTCACGAGGGCGGGCATCCTCGACGCCGCGACGCGCATCGTCGTGGCCGGCGGGCCGGCGGCCCTCACGCTTCGCCGGCTCGGGACCGTGCTCGGCGCCGACCACACCGCGGTGCTGCGGCATTTCGCGTCGAAGGACGAGATCGTTCTCGCGATGGCGGAGCGGATGCTCGACGGGGCCATCGCCGACGTCGTGCCGGGGCCGGACTGGGCAGAGACGTTTCGCGATCTCGCCCGTCGCCTGCGCCGCGCGTGCCTCGTGCAGCCGGCCGTCGCGGTGCTCGTCGCCACACGGATCACGCGCAGCCCCGCGGAGTTCCGCGGCGCCGACCTGGTCCTCGCCACCCTGGAGCGTGCGGGGTTCCGGGGCAGGGAGGCCGTGGTGCTCTACCGGGTCCTCACGGATCTGGTGTTCGCGGTCAGCGCCTACGAGGCCTCTGCCTCGCTGCTGGATCCGGAGTCCCGTGCGGGCGATCGGCTCGCCCTCGGCCATGACTACCTGCGCGCCTCGCCCGCGGAGTATCCGCACCTCGCGGCGGCCGCTCCGCAGCTGGTGGGCATCGGCGACGACGAGGTGTTCGAGACCTCGCTCGCGCTCGTGCTCGACGGCCTCCGGTTCCGGCTGAGCACGCGGGAGGCCCCGTTCCGGTGAGCGCAAGGGCCCTGCCTGCGGCGACGGCGCCCGGTACCCTGCCCCCGTGAAGACTCCCCGAGGCGCCGCCCGCGCCGCTCGCCGGTCGACGGCCTTTCGGCGGACGGCCCGCGCCGGATACGTCGTGCTGGGACTGGTGCACCTCATGATCGGTGCCATCGCGCTGTCCGTCGCGGTCGGCGCGGGCGGCGACGCCGACCAGGACGGCGCTTTGGAGGGGGTCCGAAGGCTCCCGATCGGCGGGCTCCTGCTCTGGGCGGTCGCCGCCGGGCTCGTCGTGCTGGCGGTCTGGCAGCTCGTCTCCGCCGTCGTGACGGTCCGGGACGGCGAGGCCCGCACCTGGGCTCGGCGCGTGGTCCTCGTGGCAGCCGCCGTCGCGTACCTCGCTATCGCCGCCACCGCCGCGGTGATCGCGCTCGGAGGGCGCGCGGAGTCGGAGGAGACGTCCCAGGGAGTGAGCGCCGGGGTCCTGTCCACGCCGGGCGGCGTCGTGCTGCTCGTGCTCGTCGGGGCAGGGGTGTTCGCCACCGGGGTGGGGTTCGGCGTCGCGGGCGTCACTCGAGGGTTCGAGAAGACGATGCGCCTGCCCGCCGGCCGGATCGCTCGCAGGATCACGGTGGCCGTAGGCGTGGTGGGCTACGTCGCCAAGGGGGTCGCCGTGGCGGCGACCGGCGCGCTGTTCGTCATGTCGGCGTTGACGCGTGATCCGTCCCAGGCGTCCGGCCTCGATGGCGCGCTGCATCGGATCGCGGCGCTGCCGTTCGGGCGGGCGCTGCTGTGGGCCGTCGGGGCGGGGCTGGTCGCATACGGGCTGTTCTGTCTCGCACGCGCCCGGTACGCCAGGATGTAGCGCCTCCGGCTCCGGACGGTGAGGAGGGGACCGGCGCGCCGGTCCCCTCCTCGACCGCTGTGCGTGTCAGCCGCGCAGGGCAGCGTCTTGGCGGTGCGTCCGGTACAGGATCGCCGTGAGGAGCGCGCCGGCGAGGGCGATGATCGCCGCCGTCACGAACGCGGCCGAGTATCCGCCCGTCAGCGCCACCGGGTCGCCGAGCTGCCCCGCCCCGAACCCCGCGGCGACGGCCGCGACCACGGCGAGCCCGATCGCGGATCCGACCTGGTAGCTGGTGTTCACGATGCCCGAGGCGAGGCCCCCCTCCTCCGGCGGGGCCGCCGAGATGGCGATCTGCAGCGACGGGATGAACGCCAGCGCCTGTCCGAACGCGACGACCAGCGACGGGCCGAACGCGTCCACCCAGTAGTTGCCGTCGGGGCGGATGAAGGCCATCCACACCAGGCCGGCGGAGAGGATCAGCAGGCCCACCACGATCGGGGCCTTGGGACCGAACGCCGCCATGATCCGCGGGGCGAGCACGATCATGCCCAGCATGATGAGCACGGTCATCGGCAGCAGCGCGGCGCCGGCGGGGAAGGCGCTGAAGCCCAGCACCTGCTGCAGGTACAGGTTCAGGAAGAACCACATGGGCACCCAGGCGGCGCCGAGGAGGACCTGCGCCAGGTTCGCGGCGCCGAGGTTCGGCGAGCGGAAGATGGACAGCCGCATCAGCGGCTCGCGCTTGACGCGCTGGATGATGAGGAACAGCACCAGCAGCACCACGCCGGCCCCGATCGCGATCCACGTCTCGGCGGATCCCCACCCGGCCACCTCGGCCCGGACGATCCCGTAGACGAGCGCGGCGAGGCCGAGAGTGACGGTCAGCGCGCCGATCACGTCGACCGACCCGCGGGCGCCGACCTTGCCGGAGGGCAGCGCGCGCCACATCAGCAGCAGCACGAGCACGGCGATCGGGACGTTGATGAAGAACACCCACGGCCAGGAGGCGAACTCGGTGATCACTCCGCCGAGGAACACGCCGGCGGTGCCGCCCGCGGGAGCCGCGGCGCCGTAGAACGCCATCGCCTTCGTGAGCTCGCGGGGATCCGATCCGAAGAGCATCATGAGCAGCGTCAGTGCGGCCGGGGCGATCAGTGCGGACCCGACGCCCTGGAGGACGCGGCCGATGAGCTCGACGGGGACGTCCCCGGCGAAGCCGGCGACCAGGGAGCCGATGGCGAGGATCACCCAGCCCGCGGCGAACATCCTCCGCGGACCGAACAGATCGGACAGGCGGCCGCCGAGCAGCAGCAGGCCGCCGAGGGCGATGACGTACGCGTTGAACACCCAGGAGAGGTCGTGGGGCGTGAAGCCGAGGTCCTTCTGCATCTGGGGGAGCGCGACGCCGATGATCGACGCGTCCATGATGACCATGAACTGCGCCAGGGCGATGATGGTGAGGCCCCACCAGCGCGTCGTGCTCTTAGTGGTTGGGGAAGACACGGCGAACTCCGTTCGGTTCGTTGACGAGGGTGCGGACCGGATTGGTCCCGACAGAGAATAATACCCTAGGGGGGTAGGGTATTCCCGAATCCGGCGATCCGGGCGCGCGGAGCGTCACCGCTCCGGCTCCTCGTGCAGCGTGGGCGCCGCGGCGAAGACCGCGCCCACGGCGTCGACGGCGCCGAGACCGATGAGGCGACCTCCCTGCAGGTGTCGAATGACGAACGCGTCGCCCGCGTCGCGCGTTCCGGGAGAGGACAGCAGCCCGGCCCCGGAGACGGCGAGCCCGTGGACCATGGCGGTGAACGGGCTCCGCGGGCGGTAGGGCCCCGGATCCTCGCCCCGGCCCAGGTCCGCGAGGACGGCACGTGCCGCATGGGCGCCCTGCGCCGCGGATTCCTCCCAGTGATCGATCCGCCAGGGGCCGGGCAGATCGTCGTGGTGGCGAGCGACCCCGCCGGCCGCGTACACGCCCGGATAGGGGGTGCGCAGACCGGCGTCGACATCGACCCCGTCGGTCCACGGCGAGGGGGCGGAGGGGACGGACCCGAGCGCGGCCAAGACCAGATCCGCGCGCACGGTGGTCCCGTCGTCGAGGGTGAGGATGACGCTCTCGACGTCGGCGTCGAGCCGGACCAGGATGCGGCCGAGGAGCGTCCGCACGCGCTCCCGGTGTACCCGGGCGAGGAGTTCGGCGATCTCGTCGCCGAATGCGGCCCGCCCCGGGACGTCGCTGCGCGCGATCAGCGTGACGCGGTGCCCCGCGCGGTGGAGGGTCGAGGCCGTCTCCGCGGCGATCGCGCCGCCGCCGAGGAGGGCGACGTCCGCGCCGTCCGGGTGGCGGCTGAGCAGGTCGCGGATGCGCACCGCGTCGGCGATCCCGTGCAGCGTGTACAGGCGCCCGGAGGCGAGGGCGTGATCGCGGCCGGGAAGGTCCGGAGGGAGTTCCCGTGCCGTGCTTCCCGTGGCGACGACGATCGCGTCGGCGGTGAGGGTTCGGCCCGAGGACAGCTCGATCTCGCGCCGCTCGCCGTCCACCCGCACGGCGGCGTCGGCGACGATCTCGGTCTGGGGAAGGCCGATCGCTACCAGCTCCGGGGCGAGCGGGCCGAAGGCGACGGAGGGGAGCAGCGTCCGGATGAGCGGGCCTTCGCCGGCCGGCGTGAACACGGTGAGGCGGACGTCGTCGCGGGCGGCGAGCGTGCGGGCCGCGGCGGCTCCGGCGGCGCCGGCCCCGAGGACGGCGACGCGGGGAACGGGGGTCATGGGTTCTCCCAGGTGTGGATGACCGGAAAGGGTGAGGGGACGACAAAGGCAGGGGGGCGAGGCGCGGTGTCTCCCGCGGCCTCGCCCCCTGCCGTGCGTGCTCAGGCCATGTTGGCCGCGTAGGTGGCCGGGGCCGAATCGAAGGCCGGGCCGCACCCGGCGCAGCAGAAGTAGTACCGCTCGCCTTCGTAGTCGCGGAACAGCCCTGCCGCCTCCGCGGCCTTCTTGCTGACAGGGTTGCCGACCATCACCGGGCAGGTCGTCATGTCGTCGGCCGGTGCGCTGAGGAGCTCGACGCGCGCGGCGCCGCCGGCTCCGGTGCTGCAACAGCTCGACGTCGGCTGGAGGTCTTCGGTCATCGGGGGTTCCTTTCGTGTTCTTCCAGGGGTGGGTGGATCCGCGGCGTCACTGCGCGACGCTGCGGAATCCGCGCAGGCGCAGGCTGTTGCCGACGACGAAGACGCTCGAGAACGCCATCGCCGCTCCTGCGAGCATCGGATTGAGCATGCCGAGGGCCGCGATCGGGATCGCCGCGACGTTGTAGGCGAACGCCCAGAACAGGTTCGTCTTGATAGTGCTCAGCGTCTTCCGCGACAACCGGATGGCGTCCACGGCGCTGCGCAGGTCTCCGCGGACCAGCGTGATGTCGGACGCCTCGATCGCGACATCGGTGCCCGTGCCCATCGCCAGGCCCAGGTCGGCCTGGGCGAGCGCCGGGGCGTCGTTGACGCCGTCGCCGACCATCGCGACCACCTTGCCCTCCTGCTGAAGCCGGGTGACGACGTCGACCTTGTCCTGCGGAAGCACCTCGGCGTACACGTGCTCGATCCCGACCTCGGCCGCGATGCGGTGCGCGACCGCCTCGTTGTCGCCGGTCAGGAGCACCGGGGTGAGCCCGATCTCCTTGAGCTGAGCGATCGCGTCGGCGCTGGTCGGCTTCACCGTGTCAGCGACGACCAGAACGCCGCGGGCGGCGCCGTCCCATCCGATCGCGACCACGGTCTTGCCCTCCTCCTCGGCGCGTGCCTTGGCGGACGCCACCTCCCGGGAGAGGTGGAGCGACCAGTCGGCGAGCAGGGACTCCCGCCCGACGACGACGGACGTGCCCTCCACGATGCCCTGGACGCCCTTGCCCTCGATGTTGGCGAAGTCCTCGGGAACCGGGAGCGATCCGACCTCCTGGGTGGCCGCCTTGGCGATCGCCTGGGCGATCGGGTGCTCGGAGGCGTCCTCGAGGGCTCCGGCCAGACGCAGCAGCTGCGCCCGGTCCACGCCCGGCTCGGTCACCACGTCGACGAGCGTCATCTTGCCGGTGGTCACCGTGCCGGTCTTGTCGAGCACGACCGTGTCGACGCGGCGGGTGGATTCGAGGACCTCCGGCCCCTTGATCAGGATCCCCATCTGCGCGCCCCGGCCGGTCCCGACCAGCAGTGCGGTCGGCGTCGCCAGGCCCAGCGCGCACGGGCACGCGATGACGAGGACCGCGACGGCGGCCGTGAAGGCGGCGGCGACGGGGAACCCGGCGCCGAGCCAGGCGCCGAGGGCCACGAACGCGATGACGATCACGATGGGGACGAAGACGCCGGAGATCCGGTCGGCCAGGCGCTGGACCTCGGCCTTGCCCGTCTGGGCGTCCTCCACCAGCTTCGCCATCTGGGCGAGCTGGGTGTCCGCGCCTACGCGGGTGGCGCGGACCACGAGGCGTCCGCCCGCGTTCACCGTCGCCCCGGCGACCGTGTCGCCCTCGCCGACCTCGACCGGCACCGACTCGCCGGTCAGCATGGACGCGTCGACCGCGGACGTGCCGGAGACGACGACGCCATCGGTCGCGATCTTCTCACCGGGGCGGACGACGAACTCGTCGCCCGCCTGCAGTTCCTCGATCGGGATGCGGACCTCGGCGCCGCCGCGGAGGACGGCCACCTCCTTCGCGCCGAGCTCCAGCAGCGCGCGGAGGGCAGCGCCGGCCTGGCGCTTGGAGCGCTTCTCGAAGTAGCGCCCGGCCAGGATGAACATCGTCACCCCGGCGCCGACCTCCAGGTAGATGTTGGCCGCGCCGTCCGACGGCGCGATCGTGAGCTCGAACGGGTGTGTCATCCCCGGCGTGCCCGCGGTGCCGAAGAACAGCGCGTACAGCGACCAGAGCAGGGCGACGGAGGTGCCCATCGAGATGAGCGTGTCCATCGTCGCGGTGCCGTGACGCAGGTTCGTCCACGCGGCCCTGTGGAACGGCCACGCGGCCCAGACGATCACGGGCGCCGCGAGGGCGAGGGACGCCCACTGCCAGTACGTGAACTGCAGCGCCGGGATCATCGCCATCGCGATGACCGGCACGGTCAGCACGATGGACCCGATGAGCCGGTGCCGCAGCGCGGTGAGCTCGGGATCGGCGTCGTCCTCTCCGCCGTCCGCCGGGGCGGACGAGCCGGAGGCCTTCGGCGCGGGAAGCGCCGCGGTGTATCCGGTCTTCTCCACCTCGGCGATCAGCAGGGCGGGGTCGTACCCGTCGGGGACGGTCACCTTCGCCTTCTCCGTGGCGTAGTTCACGGCCGCGGTGACGCCGTCGAGCTTGTTGAGCTTGCGCTCGATGCGATTCGCGCAGGAGGCGCAGGTCATCCCGCCGATCGTGAGTTCGATGCCGGTTCCGCCCGCGGGGGGCGCTGATGTGCTCATCCTCTTCCTTCTCCGTTCTCCGTGGCCGACCAGGGGTCAGTGGCCCTCGGACGGCGAATCGTCGTGTTCTGCCGAGTCGGCGTCCGCGTGCGGGGCATCGAGGACGAACTCGGCGGTGCGGACCTGTCCGTCGATCTGGAAATCGAGGTACAGCAGGTAGCGGCCCGCAGTGGGCGCCGTGGCGGCGAAGCGGATCTCGGGCCCGCCGCTCTGCCCGGCGTCGGGCTCCTGGCCCTCCGGGTGCACGTGCAGGAAGGCGAGGTCGCCCTCCCGCAGCGCGACCAGGTGGCCGAAGGCGCCGAGGTACGGTTCGAGCGTCGTCACCGGCTCCCCGTCGCGGGTGATCTCGATCGAGAGATCGCCCGGCGTTCCCGCGGTCAGCTCCCCGGTCAGGGTCGCGGTGTACCCGTCGACCTCGTCCGTCCGCTGTGGAGACGTCTCGACGGGGACGACGTCGCCGCCGACGGTGACGGTGCGCGACAGGGTCACCGGGTCCTCCGCGTCCGCGGGGGTGAAGTCGGCGTACACGCGGTAGGCGCCCGCCTGCTCCCAGGCCCACGGCAGGGACCAGGTCCCGGTGTCGTCGAGCGCGGGGTGGACGTGGCGGAAGCCCTGGCCATCCGTGCGCACGACCATCAGGTGCAGATCCTTGTCGTGCTCCGTCGTGTAGTCGGTCACCGGCTGTCCGTCCGGGTCGAGGACCCGGAAGCTCAGGACGCCGTCCTCGCCGGGCGCGGCGGGAGCCTCGATCGGGGAGAGCAGCAGCCCGCCCTGCTCCGCGGACAGACCGCCGGGCAGGTGCCCGGCGGTCGCGTCGCCCTCGCCGTGTGCGGCGTCGGACGCCGTGACGTGGGCGTCGGAGGCGCCCTTCTCCCAGGCGGCGACGGCGGAGTCCGGCACGACGACGCCGGCGAGCCCGAAGGCTGCACCGAACGCCGCCGCCACTCCTGCGCCGTAGAGCGCCAGTCGTGCTCCGGCCCTCATGACGAGCGCACCGCCGAGTAGCCGGCGTCCGCGACGGCGGCGAGGATCTGTGCGTCGTCGATCTCCTCCGCGGAGGTGACCACGAGGCGGCCCGTCTGCGCGCTGACCTGGATGTCCTCGACACCGGCGATCTCGCCGACCTCTTCACGGATCGACAGCTCGCAGTGGCCGCAGGTCATGCCGGTCACCTGGTACTCGGTCGACGTCATCGGAATCTCCTTCTGCCGGTACCCCGTGCGGGTACGTTCCTCGCTGACAACACTATACCCGGGAGGGGTATTCCGGAGAATCCCGGTGCGCGTGCGGTCAGGCCCGGCGGGACTCTCGCCGGGCAGCGGCCACCGCGTCCGACGGAATCACCAGTGTCGGCCGTGTCGCATGGTGCAGGACGTTGGTCGAGGTGCTTCCGAGGAGGGTGGCCGTGACGCCGCGCAGGCCCCGGGAGCCGAGCACGATGAGGGTCGCGCCGTGCTCCTCGGCGGCGTCGATGATGGCCTCGGAGGCCGTCGAGAGGGAGGAGGCCACCATGGGGGTCGCGTCCAGGCCCCGATCGCGTGCGCGCCGCGCTCCTTCGGTCGCGACCTGCTCCGAGGAGTCGAGGGCGGCGGCGTCGAGCCCCTTCAGCTCCTCGATCAGGGGGTGGCCCTGCAGGTGGGCGGCGAAGGCCTCCACGGGCTGGCGGGCGTAGAAGACGATCGCCTCCGAGCCGGGGAAGAGGTCGGCGGCGGCGTCGATCGCGCTCTGCGCGTTGGGGGAGCCGTCGAAGGCGATCAACAGCTTCTGGGTGGACATGGGGTTCTCCTTCGGTCGAATGGTCGGTCGCTCGCGCGTCCGAATACCCCAGGGGGGTATAGAACCGAGGATACCCCGCAGGGGGACGTCGGCGCGCCTATCCGGCGTGCACCGCCTCCGCGGCGGCGAGGACGTCCCGCACGAGGTCGTCACTCTCCTCGATGCCGGCGGCCAGCCGGACCAGGCCGAGGGGCACGCCGGAGGCGGCGATCTGCGCGTCGTCGATCATGCCGCGCCACATGGAGGCGGGGTGGACGGCGAGGGACTCGGTGCCGCCGAGGCTCGCCGCGCGCCGGAAGTACCGCAGCCGGGACAGGAACGCGTCCGCCGGGGCGTAGCCGCCCGCGAACTCGACGCCGAGCACCCCGCCGAATCCGGACATCTGCGCGGAGGCGAGGGCGTGCTGCGGGTGCGTCGGCACCCCCGGGTAGTGGACCCGGGAGACGGCAGGGTGATCATGCAGCGCTTCGGCGAGGGCGAGGCCGTTCGCGTTGTGCCGCGGCATCCGCAGGGGCAGTGTGCGCATGCCGCGCAGCAGCAGCCAGGCGTCGAACGGGCCCAGCGTCGCGCCGGTCAGGACGCCGACGTCCCAGATCCGGTCCAGGATCTCCGCGCGCCCGGCGAGGACCCCGGCGGACACGTCCGAATGCCCGCCGAGGTACTTCGTGGCGCTGTGCCACACGACGTCCGCGCCGTGTTCGGTCGGGCGCTGGTTGACGGGAGTGGCGAAGGTGTTGTCCGCGAGGACGAGCGCGCCGTGCGCGTGCGCGATGTCGGAGACCGCGCGCAGGTCCGTGATCTGCAGCAGCGGGTTGCTCGGCGTCTCCACCAGGACCAGGCGGGTGCGCGGCGTCATCGCCCGGGCGAACGCCGCGGTGTCGGTCTGGTCCACCTGGCTGACCTCGACGCCGAAGCGGGGGAGGAGGTTCATCAGGACCGAGGCGGTGCCCCCGTAGGTCGAGCGCTGGCCGATGACGTGGTCGCCGGCCGAGACGAGGGCGAGCACCGCCGTCGTGAGAGCCGCCATCCCGGACGCCGTCACCATGGCGGCCTCGGTGCCCTCGAACTCGGCGACGACCGCGGCGACCTGCGCGTGGTTCGGGTTGCCGTACCGGGTGTAGAAGTCGTGTCCGCGCGGGGTCGTGGCCGCGGCCGCGAACTCCTCGGCGGAATCCGCCCAGAACGTCGACGTCTGGTAGATCGGTCGTGCCACCGACGGTCCCGGTGCCAGCGGCTTGTCGGCGTGCACGGCGGCGGTGCTGGTGGTGCTCACGGTCGGCTCCCTCTGTCGGTCGGACGTTCCCTCAGGGTGAGCCAGAGGGTCACGCGGGGCCAAGCGGCGGAAGGGAGAACGGCAGGACCATGCGTGCGGAGGGTCTCCGGCGACGGAGACGATGCTCGGCCGCGCAAGGATCCGCCCCGCGTCGATGTCGTGGCGGGATCAGGGGCGCGACGACAGCGTCTTCATCGTGACGTAGCTGTTGACCGCTCCCACGGCGGGCAGCGACGCCAGCCGCTGGGAGTGGAACCGCTCGTATGCGGCGAGGTCGGGAACCTCGATGTCGAGGAGATAGTCGTAGTTGCCGGTGACGTGGTGCGCATGGGCGATCTCGGGGAGGGCGGCGACGGCGGCCTCGAACGCGGCGACGTCGGCGCGGGCGTGGCGGGTGAGCCGGACGCCGGCGAAGACCCGGAGCGAGCGGCCGATCGCGGCCGGCTCGATGACGGCCCGGTACCCCTGGATCACGCCGGACTCCTCGAGGCGGCGCACGCGGCGCAGGCACGGCGACGGCGTCAGCCCGACCCGTGCGGCGAGCTCGGCGTTGCTGATACGGCCGTCCTCGGCGAGGACCGCGAGGATGCGGCGATCGAGCTCGTCCATAGCGCCATGATAGGAGCCGGGGGCGGGGCAGGGATCAGAGGACATCCGCGATCAGCAGCGCGACCCCCGCGCCGCCCAGGGCGAGTGCCGCCGCCGTGGCGAGCGCCATGGGCCAGGCGGAGTGGGTCAGCGTCCCGCCTCGCGACAACGCGGCGTTGGCCCGCCGGGTACCCGACCGTCGCGGCGAAGTAGGCCGCCACCGCGAGCCCGGAGCCGGCGAGACCGATGAGGACCGCGACGAGTCCCAGCGCCTCCGCGGAGAACCGCATCGCCACGAGGCTCCCCACCGCGAAGGCCAGGCAGGTCCGTCGCCAGGCGAGCAGGGTCCGCTCGGGCTGGAGACCCGGGTCGTACAGGCCGGGAGCCGGCTCGGCGGTCACAGGAACAGGCCGATGGCGATCAGCGCGACGGCGAGGATCACTCCGACCACGAGGATCGCCCCGATCGGCAGCCCCGGCAGCGGCGCGTTGCGGCGCATGGCCTTCTCGGTCGCCATCCACCCGAACCAGGCCTGCAGGGCTGCCAGAGTGCCGAGCACCAGGAAGACGGCCGCAGCCGCGATGCGCCATCCGGCCGCTTCCGGGAGGGAGAGGGCTTCGAGGGCGAACGCGGCGGCGTACATGGCGAGGGCCGTGCGCAGCCAGGCCAGGAACGTCCGTTCGTTGGCGAGGCTGAACCGCGGGTCCGGCTCCTCGCCGTCGCGGTAGACGCGGGAGGGGAAGCGTCGGGTCGTCATTCGGCGGCCTCCTCGGCACGCAGGGAGACGGTGCGGAACCCGGCGTTGCCCATGGAGGAGTCGGGCGTGTTCGACGACCGTGCCGAGTTGCGGTAGCGGTTGCAGTAGGAGATGTGGCAGAGGTAGCTGCCGCCGCGGAGCACGCGGGAGCCCGCCGTGAGCGGTCCGACGGGATCGACGGCGTCGCCGCGGCGGTAGGCTCGCGGATCGAACCCGTCGGCGCACCATTCCCAGACGTTGCCGACGGTCTGCCACAGGCCGTATCCGTTCGGGGCGAACGTCCGCACGGGCGCCGTGGTCAGGTAGCCGTCCTCGGCCGTGTTGATCCGCGGGAAGACGCCCTGCCAGATGTTCGCGCGCCATCCTCCCTCGTCGACCTCGTCGTCGCCCCAGGGGTACTTGGCGCCGTCGAGGCCGCCGCGCGAGGCGTACTCCCACTCGGCCTCGGTGGGCAGGCGGCGTCCGGCCCAGGCGCAGTATGCCTGGGCGTCGTTCCAGCTCACGTGGGTCACCGGGTGCTCCTCCATGCCCTCGATGTCCGAGAGCCGGCCGCCCGGGTGCGCCCAGTCCGCGCCCCGCACCCCCAGCCACCACGGCGTCCCGCCGGCCGGACCCATCACGTCCGACGGCTCGGCGGCGAGGGCGAGGTGGAACACAGCCGAGAACCCGAAGGTCTCGGCCTCGGTCCGGTAGCCGGTGTCCGCGACGAATCGCGCGAACGCCGCGTTGGTGACGCTCGTCTCATCGATGTCGAACCCGGTGACGGCGACGCGGTGCCGCGGGGTCTCGCCGTCGGCGGGGTTCTCGTCCCCGGACGAGTCTCCCATGGT
Organism: Microbacterium resistens NBRC 103078; assembly: GCF_001552355.1. Taxonomy (GTDB): domain Bacteria; phylum Actinomycetota; class Actinomycetes; order Actinomycetales; family Microbacteriaceae; genus Microbacterium; species Microbacterium resistens. The sequence goes on along the minus strand of NZ_BCRA01000009.1, from coordinate 254 downwards.
GAACGACCCGGACGGGATCCGCGCCTGGGGGATCGTGTGACGTCCGGACGCCGGGGCGGGCGCCGGAGCGGCGGCGGTCGTGCTCAGGCTGAGGAACGAGGAGCGGCCGGGCGTCCCGCACCCGCATCCGCATCCCGGGTCGGCGGCGGCGTTCGGGGTACGGGTCATCCGCCCATCGTATCGGCGCCCGAGGGCCCGGTCGGGGGAACGGCCGCGGTCACCGGACGGCGGCGGCGTCGGGCTCGGACGCGCGT